>JBIIJH010000190.1:0-4327 GCA_044233905.1 Phycisphaerales bacterium | reverse complement strand
CGCGGCATGGTGCTCCTGAACCGCTACCCGTACACCAACGGCCACCTGCTGGTGGCGCTCGGCGAGCCGCAGCCCACCATCGACCGCTACGCGCCCGCCGACCGCGCCCACTTCTGGCGCCTGATGGAGCTGGCCATGGACCTCTGCGAACACGCCTTCGCGCCGCAGGGAATGAACGTGGGCATCAACCTCGGCCGCGCGGCCGGCGCCGGACTCCCCGAACACCTCCACGGGCACGTGGTGCCGCGCTGGAACGGCGACACCAACTTCATGAGCGTCCTCGGCGCCACGCGCATGATCCCGGACGCGCTTGAACGCACCTTTGACGCGTATCGCACCGTACTTCCACAGTCTTTGGTTCGCACCGGCCTGGTTGCGGGCTAGACTCCTCTTCGGATCGACGGGGTCCGACCCCCTCGGGAGCAGGTTCGACGCCTATTTGCTCGAACCGATGCGAACCCCAAGGGATCGCCCCTCAATTGCTGCGACGATGACCATGCCTCCTCTGAGTGGAAGGTCGGGATCGACGGCAGGCGAACCCACCTACGCTTGGGGTTCGAGCTTCGCGTTGGCCGGCCCCCGGCGGGGTCGGGCTCCGTCGATCCACTTCCCTTCCCGATGAAGCACGCCGCACATCCACGCTCGCTGGTCGACCTGTTCGCCGGCTGGCTGTGGAGTTTCCATCCCCGCAACCTGCCGCCGATGCAGCGCGCCAACTACGCGCGCGAGCTGCTGTCGTGGGCGTTCCTGCCGGTGATGCTGGGCGCCATCGAGGGCGGCACCATGTCGGTGATCGTGAAGAAGGCGTGGACAGGCGTGCCGGGCATCTCGCCGGAGCTCCTGGACTTCGCGGTGGCCTTCGTGAGCGCCGCGCCCAACTTCGCCAACCTCACCAGCTTCCTGTGGAGCCGCGTGGGAAACGGCCGCGACAAGGTGGCCTTCATCTCGCGCATCCAGCTGGCCACCTGCGCGTGCGTGGCGCTGGTGGCGGCCATGCCCACCAATGCGTGGGGCCTGCTTGGCACCTGCCTCCTGGTGCTGGTGGCACGCGCCACCTGGACCGGCGTCATCACCGTCCGCGCCGCCATCTGGCGCCAGAACTACCCGAAGAACGGTCGCGCGAGCATCGCGGGCAAGATGGCCACCGTGCAGTCCATCATGCTGGCGCTTGCCGGCTGGGTGGTGGGCGCCACCATGGACCTGAACCCCGCCAGCTTCCACGTGGTGTTCCCGGTGCTGGCGGCCGTGGGCGTCTACGGCAACTCCATCTTCCGTCACGTGCGCCTGCGCGGCGGCCGCCGCCTCGCCGCGCGCGAACGCGCCGAGGCCGGCACGGCGAACGTCTCGGCGAACCCCATGCGCACCGCGGCCATTGCCGGCGAGGCGCTCCGTACCAACTGGCAGGTGCTGGTGACGGACGGCCCCTACCGCACCTTCATGGCGTGGATGTTCGTCTTCGGCCTGGGCAACCTGATGATCGGCGCACCGCAGGCCATCTTCCTCGAGGACCGCCTGGGCGCGAGCTACCTGCAGGCCATCCTGGCCACCACGATCATCCCGCTCCTCACCATGCCCATCATCATCCCGGTGTGGGCGCGGCTCCTCGACCGCGTGCACATCGTGAAGTTCCGCGCCATCCACGGCTGGAGCTTCGTGACCGCGGCCGGCGTCATGTGGCTCGCGGCGTGGACGGAATCGCTCTGGCTCTTCTACGTCTCGGGCGCCATGCTCGGCGTCGGGTTCGCGGGCGGCTCGATCGCCTGGAACATCGGCCACCAGGACTTCGCCAGCCCCGAGCGCGACGCCCTCTACATGAGCGTCCACGTGACGCTCAACGGCATCCGCGGGGTCATCGCGCCGTTCGCGGCCGTGGCGCTCTACAAGTGGCTGAACGCCTCCGGCGTCTCGCACCTCACCTTCGCCGTGTGCTTCGCCGTGAACATCGTGGGCGCGGCCGGCTTCGTCCTGCAGTGGCGCGGCATGCGCGCGCGGATGGCCGGCTTCGAACGCGGCGCGAAGAAGCATGCGTCGATCGACGAGGACGAGCCGCTCACGCAGATCCAGGCGTCGCTCGACCGTGGGGACTGAGGACCGATGGTTCACCGCTGAACCGTTATCGGATGGCATCCCCGCACCCCTCCGGGCGACCCCCGCCTCCTTCCCCCATCGATCCTCCGCCCGCTTCCTGTACCCTTCGCCGTTCTGCCCCCTGCGCCGTTGCCGGGGGCAATCGCACCGCCGCATGACGACGTGCGTCGTCACGGCCAGCCACGCACCACCAGAAAGACATCATGGTCGACTACAACCTGATCGAGGACATTGGCCTCGATGACGCAGAACTCACCTCGCTCCTCGCCGGCATCCAGTCCGGCAGCGCCATCGATGGCGCCGAGCCCAAGTCAATCGAGCCGGGCAGCATCCTCAAGGGTCGCGTCGTCGGCATGTCCGGCGACTTCGTCATCGTCGACGTCGGCCTGAAGAGCGAAGGACAGGTCGACAAGGCCGAGTTCGAGGACACCGGCGTCGCCGTTGGCGACGAAGTGGAAGTCCTCCTCGAGCAGATGGAGGACTCGGAAGGTTCCGTCGTCCTCTCCAAGCGCAAGGCCGACCGCATCCGCGGCTGGGAGCAGATCCTGGTCACGCGCAAGGAAGGCGACGTCGTGGAGGGCAAGGTCCTCCGCAAGATCAAGGGCGGCCTGCTCGTCGACATCGGCGTGCCGGTCTTCCTGCCGGCCTCGCAGGTCGACGTGCGCCGTCCCGGCGACATCGGCGACTACGTGGGCCGCAACGTCCGCGCGTCCATCCTGAAGATCGACGAGGAGCGCAAGAACATCGTCATCAGCCGCCGCAAGCTGATCGAGGAAGAGCGCGACGCCGCCAAGAGCAAGCTGCTCGGCGCCGTGAAGGAAGGCGACATCGTCCGCGGAACGGTCACGAACATTGCCGACTTCGGCGCGTTCATCGACCTCGGCGGCCTCGATGGCCTGCTCCACATCACCGACATGAGCTGGGGCCGCGTCAACCACCCGACCGAGGTCGTCAAGATCGGCGACGAGGTCGAGGTGAAGATCCTGAACATCGACCGTGAGCGCGAGAAGATCGCCCTCGGCCTGAAGCAGAAGGAAACGTCGCCCTGGGAAGAGATCGAGAAGAAGTACCCGGTCAACAGCCGCGTCAAGGGCAAGGTGGTCAGCCTCATGTCCTACGGTGCCTTCGTGGCGCTGGAAGAGGGCATCGAGGGCCTCGTGCACGTCAGCGAGATGAGCTGGACGCGCCGCGTGAACCACCCGAGCGAGCTGGTGCAGGTTGGCGACGAGGTCGACGTCGTCGTCCTCGAGATCAACAAGGACAAGCTCGAGATCTCGCTCGGCATGAAGCAGACCGAGGTCAACCCCTGGGAGCTCGTGGCCGACAAGTACCCGCGCGGCTCCGTCATCGAGGGCAAGGTCCGCAACCTCTCCAACTACGGCGCGTTCGTCGAGATCGAGCCGGGCATCGACGGCCTGCTCCACGTCAGCGACATCAGCTGGACCAAGAAGGTGGCGCACCCGAACGAGCTCTACAAGAAGGGCGACAGCGTCCAGTGCGTCATCCTGGAAGTCGACCAGGAGAAGCAGCGCATCGGCCTGGGCGTCAAGCAGCTCACCGAGGATCCGTGGACCGAGGCCATCCCGAGCGCCTACCGCCCGGGCATGATCGTCAAGGGCAAGATCACCAAGATCGCCAACTTCGGCGTCTTCGTGGAGCTCGAGGACGGTCTTGAGGGCCTGCTGCACATCAGCGAGCTCTCGGATGCCAAGGTGGAGAACCCGCAGGACGTCGTCAAGCCCGGCCAGGAGGTCGAGGTCAAGATCCTGCGCGTCGACACCGAGGACCGCAAGATCGGCCTCAGCCTCAAGCGCGCCCAGTGGGGTGCGTCTACGGAAGAGGATCCGAACCAGCGTCGCCCCGCGCGCGACCCGGCCCTGCGCCCGACCCGCGGCGGCATGGACGACCACGGCTCGCTCGGCACCAGCAAGATCAAGTTCTGATCAAGCGACCGCCGGCAACAACGCAACACTCCACGCAGGCGCCCTTCACGGGCGCCTGCGGTGCTTTTGGAAATTGGTGCCAGGAACGCCTGTCCCTGTTTTCGAAGAGCGATTCACTGCAATCCTCGCTTCGGGCGCTCGACGTTCCGCCGCACCCTCCGCTGTGCGCGGGACCCCTAGCCCGCGGACGGCCTCGCTCCACCCGGCTCCTCTCGGCCTCGACGACAACCGCTCGTCCGGATGGCACCCGGGAGTACCCAGGACCGTAGCTGCCGGACTTCGCGCTTGTCGACGCC
>JBIIJH010000189.1:0-4354 GCA_044233905.1 Phycisphaerales bacterium | reverse complement strand
GTCTACAGCTTCCGGCATCCCACGGGGCGCCCTCGACGATGTGCCGGAAGCTGTAGACGTTCTTGCCGTCCGGGCCGATGCTGCTCGACCAGTCCACGCCGAGCATGCCGACGTTGATGGAGGGGCCGCCGCCGCCGGAGTCGCGGCTGCTGGGGTTGTAGTACGCGTGGCCCACGTTCAGCTCGCTGATCATCTCGCTGATGATGTAGCTGACGTCCTCGCGGCTGTTGGCGTCGTCCACCATGGCCAGGTAGCGCTGGCCGACGGCCGGCCAGTCGACACCGTGCATGTTCGGGTCGTAGAAGTAGTCGCGGAAGATGCGCCAGGCGTCCTTGGTCACCTGCTTCCACTCGTGCTTCGGGTCGATCTCCGTGAGCATCGGCTGGCTGACGATGGGCTTGCCCGCCGCGCCCGCCGAGGCGTCCAGGATGTTGAGGCCCGCGAGCATCTTGCGGCCGTCGGCGGTGAGCTGGAAGCCCATGCCGTCGGTGACCTTCTTGACTTCCTTCTTCTTGTCCTTGATGTCGAAGACCTTCACCTGGCCGCCCTGCGCGAAGATGAGCTGGCCCTTGTCGTTGACGGCCATGCCGCCGAAGCGCTCGCTGCCGAGCGGGAGCTCGATGGCGCGGCCCTCGAAGCCCTCGTAGTCGATGGTGAAGGGCTTCTTCTCGTCCTTCTTCTCGTCCTTCTTGTCATCCTTCTTGGCGTCCGCGGCGCGGGTGCCGGTGAAGGAGTACGAGGCGTTCACGTCCTTGCCGGTGGCGGTGGCGTTGCCGGTGATGGCGTCGCCGTCCACGGTGGCTTCCAGCGAGTAGGTCATCTCCTTCTCGGTGCCTGCGCCGTCCTTGCCGGTGAGCGTCAGCTTCTTCGCTTCCGCGTCCCATTGGCCGGCGAGGTCGCCGTTGCGCTGGTCGGAGGTGAACTTCGCGGTGACCGCGCCGGCGTCGCCGAGCGTGACCACCAGCGTGAAGGTCACCACCTTCTCGCCTTCCTTCGTGGAGCAGTTCCACGTGCCGGCGGGGCCGGTGGCGGCGGGGGCCGCAGCCTTCTCCTCCTGCTTGGGAGCGTCGGGCTTGGGTTCGTCCTTCTTGGGCTCGTCCTTCTTGGGTTCGTCCTTCTTCGGCTCGTCATCGAGGTCATCGCCGACGTCCTGCAGCGCGACAAGGGCGCTGGCATTGCCGAACTCGCCGGAGGGGCGACGGCGACGTGGGCGATCCCCGCCCGGACCGCCCTGGCCGCCCGCGGCACCGCCCGCACCGCCACCGGCGTTGCCGCCGGGGGTGCCTTCGTCCTTCTTCTCGTCCTTCTTCTCCTCGTCCTTCTTGGCGTCCTTGCCCTTTTCCTCGTCGATCTCGAGGGCCCAGGGGTTCTTGACGTCCTTGCGCAGCGGCACCGCGTAGCCACGCATGGTGCCCTGGTAAATCCAGCTCTCGTCGAGCTCGCTGTACTCGGCCTTGCCGAAGCCGCGTGCGCTGACGAAGTAGAGCCAGTCGCCGGCGCGGTCGAAGGTGGGGATTCCGTCGTTGAACTCGCCGCTCGTCACCTCGCGGCTCTCGCCCTTGGCGACGTCGTAGATCCAGATGCTGGCGGTGCGGCGATCGGGCAGGCTCTTGGCATACGCGATGTAGGCGCCGTTGTGGCTGATGCTCAGGTCGAAGCCACCGTCCCACGGCTCCTTGTCGATCGTCTTGCGCTCACCGGTCTCGAAGTCGACCAGGTACGCCGTGCAGGTCTTGTCCTGGTAGATGAGCTTCTTGCTGTCGGGGAACCACTGGATGGAGGTCTTGAACGGCCCGCCGTCCGTGGTGAGCTGCTTCTTGGCGCCCTTGCCGTCGGCCGGCATGGCCCACAGCTCGTACTCGCCGGTGGAGTCGTCGAAGTACGCGATCCACTTGCCGTCGGGGCTCCACGCGGGATTGCGCTCGGCGATGCCGTCGGTGCGCGTCATGTTGCGCGGCACGCCGTTCTCGGCGGGGGCGCTCCAGATGTCGCCGCGCGCGGCCACCGCCACGCGCTTGGCGCTGGGGCTGATGCCCGAGCCCTGCAGCTCGTCGCTGACGTCCTCGGTGCGGGTGCGCACCGCGGGGCGGTCGCCGGGGATCTTCACGTCCACGGTGCGGGACTTGCCGGAACCCAGGTCAAGCACCATCAGCTTGGTGCCCTTCTGGAAGACGATCTCGCCGTCGCCGATCGCCGGCCACTTGACGTCCTCGTCGGTGAAGCGCGTCACCTGCTTGCGGGCGCCGGACTTCGGCTCCCAGCTCCAGATGTTGAGCTTGTGCGGCGCGTCCTTGTCGGCCGTCGCGTCCGAAAGGTAGTAGAGCGTGCTCCCCTGCCACATCGGGAGGGTGTCGATGCCCTCGTGCTCGGTGGCGCGTCGCGCCTCGCCGTTCTTCAGGTTGTAGACCCAGATGTCCGTCTGCATGCCGCCGCGGTAGCGCTTCCACGTACGGCTGTCGATGGAGTGCGGCGTGTAGGCCAGCCACTCGCCGTCCGGGCTGATGGTGCCGTTGGTGCCGTAGGGCACGGGCAGCGCCTCGGGCAGGCCGCCGGTCTGCTTCACCTTGTAGAGCCGGCCGCTGCGGGCGATGCCTTCCATGCCGGCCGCGGTGAAGACCAGCGAGCCGTCGGTGGTCCACTCGTTGACGGTCTCGCCCGCCGGATGGTGCGTCACGCGGAACGGCGAGCCGCCCACGGTGGGCATGACGTAGATGTCGCGGTTGCCGTCGTAGTTGCCCACGAAGGCGATCTCGGTGCCGTCCGGCGAGAAGCGCGGCATGCTCTCGGCGCCCGCGGCGCTGGTGAGCGGGCGTGCCATGCCGCCCGACTTCGGGACGAGCCACAGGTTCCCCTGGAACACGAACACGATGTCGTTCTTGCCGATGTCCGGGTAGCGGAGCATCGAGGCGTCGGGGGTGGTGGACGGGCCGGCGCCGAGCGCGGCCGTGACGATCGCGGCGAGGTGGGTGGTCAGCATGTGAGGATTGGGGGTTTTACCTCTCAATCCACGCACGGGTGCGTGCCTTACTGCGACCTTCCGAGGGTTATTGCGATGATTTCGGCGGATTGCCCGCCTTGGGCTCGCCATCGACGGGTATGTCCCGCTTCAGGCCCCGCTCCAGCGCGCCCTCGGCCTCCAGGATCTCGCGCAGCCGGATCAGCCCGCGGCGCGCGTGCGTCTTGACGGTGCCCAGCGGCAGGCCCGTGCTGCGCGCAATCTCCTCGTGGCTTCGGCCGTGGTAGATGGAGAGCTGCAGGATCCGCTGCTGCTCCGGCCGCAGCTGCTCGAGCGCCGCGGTGGCCCGTCCGGCCTGCTCGTTGCGTTCGGAGAGATCGGGGGCCGGTTCGGCCTCCGGCTGGACTGCTTCCGGAATGATGGCGGCATCGATGCGCCGCTGGCGCCGCCGTCCCCGGTCGATCAGCCGCCGCCGCGCGATGGTCGCCACGAACGTCGATTCGCTGGCGATGGACGGATCGAACCGCGCCGCGCTCTTCCAGACATCGATGAAGATCTCCTGGACCGCGTCGTCGGCGTCCGCTCCGCTGCTGGTCTGGCGGCGCGCCAGCGACCACACGAGGCCGCCGAAGCGGTCCATGCATCGCTGCATCGCGCCCGGCGAGCCGGAGGCCAGTTCGAGGAGGATGGACGGTGACATGTCCACGTGGCCGGTGCAGTCTAGTTGGCTTTGCCCGCGTGCCCGCGGATCATGGCTGATTCGGTTCGCGCGGAAGCCGGATGGTGCGGTGCTGGCCGGTCATCTCGTGGATCGAGAACGCGGTGCCGTCGAACCAGAAATACGCGTTCTGCCCGTGGAGCTCGGCCAGCGCATCGGACTCGCCGACGCCGGCCGCCACCGCGAAGCCGTGCTCCTGCCAGCTGCCGTCGGCGTTGCGGCCGTTCACCGGGCGGTGCACCAGCCCGGCATTGCGAAGTTCGAGCGCCAGCACCCCGCGGCGCAGCATGTTGGCGTGCGGCGTCACGGGCACGCTCATCGGGTTGTCGCTCGTCAGCACGGCAAAGGTGCTCGACCCAAGCTCGCGCTGGACCTCCGCCAGTGTGCCGGGCGGCACGGGGCGGTCGAGGTGCACCGTCGGTCCGCCCGGGAACTCGAGCGTCACCGCCGCGTACACGTGCTCGAGCATGGCATCCTGCTCCGCGCGCACGATGCGCGTGTGCGCCGTGGTCTCGAGCAGCGCGCTGACCTCGCTCTCGGCCTGCGCGAGGCTTGCACCGATGCGACGCAGCGCGTCCTGCCTGGTGGTGGCGTCGCTGCGCGGATCGGTGACCGTGTCGAGTGCGCGCGCCGTCTCGCGGAGACGTGCGCGGATGACGTGGCTTGCTTCCTGCGAAAGC
>JBIIJH010000188.1:0-4357 GCA_044233905.1 Phycisphaerales bacterium | reverse complement strand
ACGTGCGGATGCTGCCTGGAGGCATGCCCGCAGTTCGAGCTCGAGGAAGACGCCTCCAAGTGGGACACCTCGCTCCAGGGCGCGCAGGTCTGGAACCAGGTGCGCCTCTTCAACATGCAGGCCACCGGTGCCACGCTCTCCAACGACCGCCTCGATGCCGTCATGGGCCAGGGAGGCATTGCCGACTGCGGCAACAGCCAGAACTGCGTGAAGGTCTGCCCGAAGGAGATCCCGCTGACCGAGTCGATCGCCGAGATCGGCCGCCAGTCGACGATCCGCGGCATCAAGCGCTACCTCGGCGGCTGAGCGATCCGATCACGTTCCCGGCGCGCACGCGTCACACGAGCTTCGCGAGCACCACGTTCGCGAGCATCATGCCGCGATCGGTGAAGCGCAGCGCGCCGTCCGAGCGCTCCATCATGCCATCCTCCACCGCCGCGTGAATGGCACGCGCCCGCGCAGCGCCTTCCGCGCCGAGCGACAGGATCTCGTCGACCTCGGCAAGGGAAAGTCCGGCGCGCAGCCGCAGGCCCATCATCAGGCGCTCGCCCGCACGCATGTCGGGCGTTGCATGCTCCACGTCAACCGCCGGGCTCGCACCCTCCGCGGCCAGCCAGTCGCCGAGGCGCGGTACGTTCTTCCAGCGCACGCCCTGCGCATGACCGGATGCACTCGGCCCGATCGCCAGCCAGTCGCGGTTGCGCCAGTACAGCATGTTGTGGCGGCACTCCTCGGCATGCGGGTCGCCGCCCTTCACGCGCGCCCAGTTGCTCACCTCGTAGTGCGCGAAGCCGTCATCACGCAGGATGGCCGCCGCACGCTCCAGCATCGATGCCTCCAGCGCATCGTCGCAGGGTTCGAACTCGCCGCGCTCCATGCGCACCGTCATGGCGGTGTTCGCCTCGTATGTGAGGCCGTAGCAACTCAGGTGGTCGGTGCCCAGCGCCAGCACCGCACGCAGGTCCGCCTCCCACTCCGCGAGCGTCTCGCCGGGGATGCCGAAGATCAGGTCAAGGTTGATGCGCCCGATCCCGGCATCGCGCAGGATGCCCACCGCGCGGGCCACGCTCGCCGGGTCATGCCAGCGTTCGAGCGTCTTCAGGTGGCGTTCATGGAAGCTCTGCGCACCGAGCGAGACACGGTTCACGCCCGAGGCCACGAGCACCGCGGCCACCTCGGCGGTGACGGTCTCCGGGTTCGCCTCCACCGTCCACTCCGCGCCGGCCGCAAGCGGCACGCGCGTGCGCACCAATTCCAGCGTCCGTCGCAGCACGTCCGGGCGCAGGAGCGTGGGCGTGCCGCCGCCCACGAACACGGTGCGGAGCGGCGCATGCACGAACCGCGCCATGACGGCAAGCTCTGCATCGATGCGCGCCGCGTAGGCATCCTGCCGGTCCTCGCGATCGACGAAGCTGTAGAAGTCGCAGTAGTGGCACTTGTGGAAGCAGAACGGGACGTGGAGGTAGAGCCCCTCGAACCGCGGCTCCACGCCGGCGAGCGCGCGATCGGCGGGCATGGACACGGCGTCGGGGGAACCCTGTCCGGCGATGGTGAGCGCGGTGGCCATGCGTATGCACGCATCGTAGGACCTGCGGCAATCCGGGCCCCCGGCAGGCGGTAGCATTCGCCCTTTGCGCCTGACACCCCTGCTTGCGGAGCTTTCACCGTGACCACCGGACACCGTACCGCGCCCACCGTCCACACCGCCGTCGTTGGCCTCCAATGGGGCGACGAGGGCAAGGGAAAGATCGTCGACCTGCTCACCTCCGAGCACGACGTGATCGTCCGCTACAACGGCGGCGCCAACGCCGGACACACCGTCCAGGTGGGCACCGAGCGCTACGCGCTCCACCTCATCCCCTCCGGCATCCTGTACGGCGACAAGACCTGCGTCATCGGCAACGGCGTGGTGGTGGATCCGGAGAAGCTCCTCCAGGAGATCGACACCCTGCGCGCCCGCGGCATCCGCGTCGGCACCAACCTGCGCATCAGCGACCGCGCGCACGTGGTCATGCCCTACCACAAGGAGCAGGACGCGGCGCTCGAGGAGTACCTCACCTCCAAGACCGCGCACGACCAGGGCAACCTGTCGATCGGCACCACGCGCCGCGGCATCGGCCCGGCCTACGCGGACAAGGTCCGCCGCAGCATGGCGATCCGCGTCGGCGACCTCCTCGATCCCGAGTACCTCCGCAGCCGCCTGCACGTGATCTGCAAGCTGCGCACCGCGGAGATCGAGGCCCTCGGCGTGAAGACCGCACCGCTCGACCCCGACGCGCTGGCCAGCCGTTACGCGGAATTCGGCGAGCGACTGCGCCCGCACGTGGACGACACCGTCTACGCGCTGCATGACTCGATCCGCGCGGGACGTCGCCTGCTGTTCGAGGGAGCGAACGCCAGCCTGCTCGACATCGACCACGGCACCTTCCCGTACGTGACGAGCAGCAACTGCTCGACGCTCGGCATCCCCGCCGGCACCGGCGTCCCCGGAGCCGCCATCGGCCGCGTGCTCGGCATCATGAAGGCGTACAGCACGCGCGTCGGCGCGGGCCCCTTCCCCACCGAGCTCGACAACGAGCTTGGCCACCGGATCCGCGAGCGCGGCCGCGAGTACGGCACCACCACCGGCCGCCCCCGCCGCTGCGGATGGCTGGACCTGGTGGCGGTGCGCTACAGCGCCATGGTGTGCGGCGCCACCGGCATCGCGTGCACGCTCTTCGACGTCCTGAGCGGCTTCGACGAGATCAAGCTCTGCGTCCGCTACCGGCTGCCCGACGGCACCGAGACTGACCGCTTCATCCCCGATGCGCACCGCCTCGAGGGCGTGACCCCGATCTACGAGACCATGCCCGGCTGGTCGGACGAGATCCGCGACGCCGCGGACCGCGATTCGCTCCCCGCGACGGCGCGCAAGTACCTCTCGCGCATCGAGGAAGTGACCGGCATCCCCATCGAAGTCGTCAGCCTCGGGCCCGAGCGGACCCAGACGCTGGTCGACGGCCGGCGCGCCGTCGCCCTGGCGACGGCCTGAACCGATGCGCATCCCGCGACACATCGCCATCATCATGGACGGCAACGGTCGCTGGGCTGCCGGCCGCGGGCTGCCCCGGATCGCGGGCCACCGCGAGGGGGCCCGTCGCGTGCGCGCGGTGGTGGAGGAGTGCGCGCGCCTGGGCGTCGAGGCGCTCACCCTCTATTCCTTCTCCAGCGAGAACTGGAAGCGTCCGGAGGACGAGGTCACCGCGCTCATGGAGCTCGCACGGCACCACCTGCAGCTCGAGCGCCAGATGATGCTTGCCAACAACGTGCGGTTCCGGCGGATCGGCCGGCGCGAAGGACTCCCCGGGCCGGTCCTCGCGGAGCTTGAACGCACCGAGGACGAAACCAGCACGTGCACCGGCATGACCCTCTGCCTGGCCATGAACTACGGCGCCCGGCAGGAGATCGTCGACGCCGTCCAGACCGTGGCCCAGCGAGTCCGGCGGGGCGAGCTCGATCCCGGGGCCATCGACGAAGCCACCATCTCCGGCGCGCTCGACACCCACGGCCTGCCGGACCCGGATCTCCTGGTGCGCACCGCCGGCGAGCGGCGCCTCTCGAATTTCCTGCTCTGGCAGATCAGCTACGCCGAGCTGTACGTCACCGACGTCCTATGGCCGGAATTCAAGGTCCCGGAACTGACCGCCGCCATCGACGATTTCAACGCCCGGCGCCGCACCTACGGCGGCCTGCAGGATCCCGCGCGCACCGCCTCTTGAACGGGTCCGGGTGGCCGAGAATCCGGGCAATCCGAGGGAATTGCTGCGGATGACGGCACCCCTGTTCCGTATAGGCTGATGTCTTCCCATGCGAGTGTGCCGTCGTGCGCCGTCCCTCACCCTGCTTGCCGCGCTGCTGGCGCTGGTTGCGGTGTTCGCGCGCCCGGCGGCGGCACAGTGCAACGACCCGTCGTCGGTCTGCAGTTCGGCCGCCGACTCCACGTGGCTCGGGGACATCAACAACGACGGCCTGGTCAACAACACCGACGTCAACCTCTGGATCAGCTGCATCCAGGACAACCTCTCCACGAGCGGCCAGAGCGTCTACTGCGCGCAGGGCGACTTCAATTTCGACGGCGCGATCGACAACGCCGACCTCAACTACCTGAACCAGCTGGTGGCGATGGCCTCGGACCCCGCGGTCGGCAAGCTGCCGCGCTCGCAGTTCTCCGAGCTGCGCATCCGCAAGCCCAACTCGCAGACCGCGCCGCTGATCCCCAACAGCCGCTACGCGGAGATCCGTACGCCCACCACGGCGGCCAACAACACCGTCGGCGCCCCCACGGTCAACCAGCCAGGCGACGGGGTCAGCAATCTCT
>JBIIJH010000187.1:0-4391 GCA_044233905.1 Phycisphaerales bacterium | reverse complement strand
TTCAGGTCCTCGACCGCCGCATGGAGGTACGGCAGGCCCCACGCGCGACCGGTGGTGCGGTCGGGCAGGATGGCAATGCGCTGCACGCGCGGATGGGCTGCATCGCGCACGGTCTGGCCGTCGGTGGCGCGGCCATCGCCGGTGCGTTCGAACGCGGGCGGGACGGCACGGGCCGCCAGGGCAAGGGTGATGGCAAGAGTGATGGCAAGGGCTGCAACGGTCAGGGCGCGCGTGCGGAGCATCCGTGCATTCTGCCCGATGTGCGTTCGCCGCGCGTTCAGCCGGACGCAGCGCCCGCACCCGGGAACGGGATCGACGGCCCGCGGACCACGGATTCGCACGCCTCGGCCAGCTGGTCCGCGCAACGTGCCGAGCCGAAGCGCGCCGCGGTGCGCACTGCGGCTTCCTCGCCGATGCCGGCCGCCGCGGCGGGCTGGAGCAGCGCCTTCGTCAGGAGCGCGGTCCACTCGCGCGCGTCGCGCTCCTTGGCCACCATGGCGGTGACGCCGTCGATCAGGTGGTCGGCGTAGGGGTCGTCCATCGCCACCAGCGTCCGCCCGAGCGCCATGGCCTCGAGCACCAGCGAGCGAACCCCGTGGATCGCCTCCGGCAGCACCATGACGCCGCAGGCGAGTGCGAGCGGCCGCACGGACTCGAGCCGCGAGACGCCGTTGAGGACCGGCTGGATCCCCATCTCGCGTGCGAGCCGCCAGAGCTTCGGGTCGTGGCCGGGCGGAAGTTCGATGGCCACCTGCAGATCGGGGAGCGCGGGCATCACGTCGGCGATGGCGGCGAACACCGCGCGGTACGCGCCCTCGTCGCGGCCGGTGCCGGCAATCGCCAGGCTCTGCGGGCTCGCCGTCGCCGCGCGCCGGTCGACGGGCAGCTGCACGCCGAGCGGCAGCACGGAGACGTGCCTGTCGCCCACCAGGCGCCCGGCCCGCACGGCAATGGGCGCGGTGGGCACGCAGACCACGTCGATGCGGTCGTTGTGGCGCTTGAGCGGCGTGACGTCCAGTTCGTCCTCGGTGGAGATCATGGCCACCAGGCCGGCGTCCAGGTCGTCGGCAAGTTCCGCCGCGGCGTCGAACGCGCGCGGGCCGAAACTGACGAAGACGTCCGGCTTGGCATCCTCAAGCGACGAACTCAGCGCGCCCAGCCGCGACGGCCGGAACAGGATCGAGCTGTCGAAATCGAAGCTCGCCACCGGGATCAGCTGCGAGAGCGGCGCCTCGTCGCGCGAGGGCGGCAGGATGCGCAGCACGCGAATGCCCTCGCCGGCCAGTGCCACGGCCAGGCGCTGCACCGGTGCGGCGTCGCTCAGGAGCCGCTCGGGATCGACGACGAGCGCAATGTGCACGCGGCGGCCTCCAGCGGTTGGTAGGCGAGCGCCATCTCTGGCGGAATGCGCGCGGGGCGCCGGGTAGCAAGGTCCACGTACGCCCAGCACGTGGAGCCGCGGCAGACCACGGCACCATCGCGCACGCGGGCGATCACGGTGTCGCGCCACGAGGAAGAGCGCCCGGAGTTGCGCACCCAGGTGAAGACCATCAGTTCGTCGCCGGGGAAGACCTCCGCGCGATACTCCACCTCATGGCGCGCCACGAACCACATCCGCCCGGAAGCAAGGAGCGCATCGCGCGTCCAGCCGAGCGAGTCGGAGTGGAGCTCCGCCGCGCGGTCGATCCATCGCACGTATTCCACGTTGTTGACGTGCGGCACGGAGCGGCTCACGCCTTCGGCTGTGGGGACGAGCCGCATCGCGAAGGGCTGCGGGTGCGGCACGCCGAGCGATGCAGGGGGCACGAGCGAGGCATCATGCACCAGCGGCGGAGGGTTCACTGCCCGCCCTCACGCGGCGTCGGATCGATGGAGCGCAGGTAACGCCAGCTGTAGATGCCGGTGGCATGGCCGTCGCTGAAGCGGATGCGGATGGCGTAGTTGCCCACGAGCTCGGCATCGAGCGCCGTGAGCGGGCCGCTCCCGCGTCCGGCGGGGAGCACGGTCAGCGGATTGCGAGCCATCTCCTCGCGGAGCGCCTTGGCATCGGCGCTGGGGCTCGCGCGGCGCAGGTGCGCCAACGGGAAGAAGCTCTTGCGGCCGTCGTCCCACGTGATCTCCAGGCCGCGCTCGCGGTCGAGGTCAAGGTGCACGGGCCTCGGCCCCGAATGGTCGGCGCGCGGGTCTTCGTGCGGGGCGGGGGAACTCTCCGCATGCATGCCGCAAAGTCTACGGTGCGGCCCGGCCGCGGCTCCCGCGCCGCCCTAGACTCGTGTCCTCCATGAGCGAACCCGTGATGAGCGAATCCATGAACGCCGCCGACCGGCTCCTTGCACGCATCGACGCCGCCGGCGCCCCCATCTGCGTGGGCCTTGATCCGGTGGTGGAGAAGCTTCCCGCCGTCCTCCGTCCGGCTGCCGGGGATGAGGCCGCGGCCCGGGCCATCGAGCAGTTCTCCGTGGGCGTCATCGATGCGGTGGCGGGCGTGGCACCCGCGGTCAAGGTCCAGGCGGCGTGCTTCGAGCGCCACGGTCCGGCCGGCGTGGCTGCCCTCGCACGCGTCCTGGCGCACGCGCGCACGGTGGACGGGCTCGAGACCATCCTCGACTTCAAGCGCGGCGACATCGGGATCAGCGCCGAGCACTACGCCGCCTCGGCGCGCGGCGCGTTCCGCGCGGACTGGTCCACCGTCAGCGCATACCTCGGCACCGACTCGCTCACGCCGTTCGTCGGCAACGGCCACGGCGCCTTTGCGCTGGTGCGGACCTCGAACCCCTCCGGCGACGCACTGCAGTCGCTTCGCCTGGCCGACGGGCGCACCGTGGCGGAGGCCGTGGCAGACATCGTGGCGGTGCAGGGCGCATCGTCCGTGGGCGCTTGCGGCTTCAGCGCACTCGGTGCGGTGGTGGGCGCCACCAAGCGCGCCGACGCCGCTGCACTCCGCACGCGCATGCCGCAGCAGATCTTCCTGGTGCCCGGTTTCGGCGCGCAGGGTGGCGGCGTGGATGACGTGCTGCCGTGCTTCCGCGCCGACGGCCGAGGCGCACTCGTCACGGCCAGCCGTTCGGTGATCTACGCGTTCGACGCCGCCGACCGTGCCTGGCACGAGGCCGTGCGGCGCGCGGCGGAGGACCTGCGCACGCAGATCGGGTCCGCCGTCGGGGTCCGCGCGTGAACGCGCGCGGCGCAGGCATCGCACTCGGGGCAGTCTTCGTGGCCCTCCTGGCGGTGCCCGTGATTGCACGCCGCGAATCGCCGGCGGCGCCCCGCGACGCGGCATCGGTCATCATCATCACGCCGCACCCGGAGCAGATCCGGAACGAATTCGGCGACGGCTTTGCCCGCTGGCACCAGGCGAAGTTCGGCACGCCCGCCACGGTGATCTGGAGCACGCCGGGCGGCGCCACCGAGATCCGCCGCATGCTGGAAGCCGGCACGGTGGCTGCACTGCGCGCGGGAGTGCCCGTCGGCGGCAACGCCGACCTCCTCTTCGGCGGCGGAAGCTACGAGTACGAGCAGATGAAGAAGCCCCTCACCGTGGAAGTGGGCGGAGAGAAGCGCTCGGCGTCGGTGCTCGAGCCGGTGCCCTTCGACGATGCATGGCTCCGCGAGGTCTACGGCGACAACGACATCGGCGGCCGCACGCTCTACGACCCCGGGCGCGCGTGGTTCGGCTGTGCGCTGAGCGCCTTCGGCATCGTCTACAACGCGGAGGGCCTGCGGCGCCTGGGCGTTGCCGCGCCGCGTGACTGGTCGGCGCTGGCCGATCCGCGCCTCCAGGGCGAGGTGGCGCTGGCGAACCCCGCGCAGTCGGGGAGCATCGCTTCCGGAATGGAAACCATCCTCCAGCGCGAGGGATGGCAGCTCGGCTGGGCCATCCTGCGCCGCGCCGCGGCGAACGCGCGCTCGGTGTCCGCAAGCGCCACGCGCGCGCCCATCGACGTGGCGCAGGGCCAAGCCGTGGAGGCGCTCTGCATCGATTTCTACGGTCGTTTCCAGCAGCAGTCCGTGACCGACGGCGGATCGCCCGGGCGCGTGGGGTACGTGGATCCCGTGGGGAAGACCGCCGTGGACCCGGACCCGGTGGCAATGCTCCGCGGTGCCCCGCACGCGGCGACCGCGCGGCGCTTCATCGAGTTCGCACTGTCCGCCGAAGGCCAGCGCCTCTGGCAGTACCGGCCCGGCACCGAGGGTGGCCCGCGGTGGACCGGCCTGCGTCGACTGCCCGCGCGTCGCAGCCTCTACGCCACGGAGATGTCGCACTTCACCGACAAGGTGGATCCGTGGATGCTCGCCACGGCCATCGCCAACCCGAACCCCGACTTCCGCGCCTTCGTTGCGCCGCTCTTCGTGGCCATGGCCATCGACAACCGCTCGCTCCTGCGCGAGGC
>JBIIJH010000186.1:0-4392 GCA_044233905.1 Phycisphaerales bacterium | reverse complement strand
CCTGCCGCTCCTGCGCCGCATCCACCCGGAACCAACCTTCGGCGACATGGAGATGCTCCGCACCTTCGCGCGCATCGCCAAGTTCCGCCTGCCCGAGGAGCCCACGCGCCGCGACCTGCAGGCCCTGCTGCAGGCCACCGCCGAGGGCGAGGCCGCGCGCGCCATCCACTTCGCGGTGCTGCGCACGCTCTCGAAGGCAACGTATTCGCCGGCGCTCGTGGGCCACTACGCGCTTGCCAGCGAGCACTACGCGCACTTCACGAGCCCCATTCGCCGCTACCCCGACCTCACGGTGCATCGCGCGCTCGCCGCGTACCTGGACGCCACCGAGAACGGCACCGCCACCGGCGGCAAGAAGCGCCGTGACCTGGCCAACCGGCTGCAGGCCGATGACCGCGTGATCAATGAGAGCTCGCTCGTCAAGATCGGCATGCACTGCAGCGAGACCGAGCGCAACGCCGAGGAGGCCGAGCGCGACCTGCGCAGCTTCCTGGTGCTCAGCTACCTGAAGGAGCACCGCATGGCGGACACCTTCGATGCGCTGGTCACGGGCCTGAGCGGCACCACGCTGGTGTTCCTGAGCCTGGAGGAGTTCCTCGCCGAGGGCGCCGCGCGCGTCAGCGAGCTGCCCGCGGGCGCACAGCGCGCCGACCGCTGGATCCTCAACGACCTCACGGGGCGCCTGATGGCGCCGCGCAGCGGCATGTCGATCGGCCTGGGCGACCGCGTGCAGGTGACGATCGCCATGATCGACCTGGCCGCGCGCAAGATGGACCTCACGGTCACCAAGCTCTCGCCGCGCAAGGACCTCGACAACCTGAGCCCGCGCGACCTGACCAACGTCCGCCAGACGAAGGCCGGCGCCTCCCCCCGCGAGGGCGGCGGCTTCGCCCCCGGCCAAGGCGAGCGCGGCCGCAAGGGCCGCGACCGCTCGAAGTACAAGCAGGGCCGCCGCGGCAAGCGCAGCTGGTAAATCGGTGTCGTATGCATCTGGCACCTATTTCCCAGGAAATAGGTGCCCGATGCATACGCCACCAATCTAATGGGCCGACGAGGAGTTTCCGCCGCATCGGGCCGCCCAAACCGCAACACGCGGATGATGACGGCATGCCACCCGGGAAACCGCATGTCCTGTCTCACGCCCAAGACCCGTTCGCAGACGCAGTCTCACTGATCAACGCCGCGCGTGTCCGCGCGAGTCGCGCCGTCACCAGCACGCTCGTCGAGCTCTACTGGGAACTGGGCGGATGCATCGCGAGGCGCGTTGCTGCCGGCGCACACGGTGACGGCGTGGTCATCGGCATGTCCGAGGCAATTCAACGCGCCTTTCCCGGCCAGCGCGGCTTCACCCGCGCGAACCTGTTCCGGATGAAGCGCTTCCGTGACGCCTATGCCGATAACGCAAAAGTCGCGGCACTGCTGCGACTTTTGCCGTGGTCGCTCCACCTCCTCATCCTCGAACGGTGCAAGTCGATCCAGGAGCGAGAGTTCTACGTCCGCCAGGCAGCGGACGGCCAATGGACGTATCGCCGCCTCCTGCGCGAACTCCGCGCCAACCGGTGGCTCGAGGCGACCACGGCAAGGCCTGTGCACAGCCCTGCGCTTGTCGAGGAATACCCCGAGGCATCCACCGTGTTCCGGGATGCCTACCTGCTCGACTTCCTGCAGCTTCCTCCCCAGCACCAGGAGCGCGACCTCCATGCGGCGCTCCTTTCGAACCTGCAACGCTTCATCCAGGAACTGGGCCCGGAGTTCTGCTTCGTCGGCTCGCAGTTCCCGCTCCAGGTCGGCGATCGCGACTTCGCGCTCGACCTCCTGTTCTTCCATCGAGGTCTTTCCGCGCTCGTTGCCGTCGAACTCAAGGCCGACCGCTTCGAGCCGGAACACCTCGGCAAGCTCGAGTTCTATCTCGAGGCGCTCGATGCACAGGTCCGGAAGCCGCACGAACGCCCGTCAATCGGACTGCTGCTCTGCTCGCACCGCGACACGATGGTGGCCGAGTACGCCTTGCGGCGCGCACTTTCGCCGACCCTCATTGCGGAGTACCGGACGGCGCTGCCGCCGACCGACGTGATCGCCGCGCGGCTGGAGGACGTACGCGCGTCGATCCTGCCGATGCTGCGGCCGGAAGGCAATTGGTCCGGCCCCGCCTAACATTACCGACATGGTCCTCTCGCTTCTCCTCCTCGCCCTGCAGAACGCCCCCGCGCCCCAACCCGCCGCGTCCCCGACACCGGTTGCGCCTCCTGGCCAGTCGACCACACCCGCCGAGAGCCAGCCCGACCTCGCACGCTCCCTCGAGCGCGCCGGCGACAACGCCGCGGAACTCAAGCGCGCCATCGAGACCATCGAGCCCGCCTTCCGCGCCGACATGGAATGGCTCGTCGCCACCATGCCCGAGATCGACCTCAAGGCGCTCAAGGCCGAGTTCCTGGTGAAGAACGTCCGCCTCGCCGAACGTGCGCGCGCCGAGGCACCGTGGGGCAAGGCCATCCCGGAATCCATCTTCCGCCAGTACGTGCTGCCCTACGTCAACGTCAACGAACGCCGCGATGACTGGCGGCAGGACTTCTTCGATCGCTTCACGAAGGAAGCCTGGAAGTTCAAGGATCCCATCGATGCCACGAAGTGGATCAACGACCACCTGCCCGATGCACTCAACGTCCACTTCCACGCCACCAAGCGCAGGAAGCCGGACCAGTCACCGTACGAGAGCATGGAGCTCAACTACGCCAGCTGCACCGGACTCAGCATCCTGGTGATCGATGCCTGCCGCGCCTGCGGCATCCCCGCACGCATGGTGGGCTGCCCCGCGTGGAAGAAGGTGCAGGGGAACCACAACTGGGTCGAGGTGTGGTGGGACCGCTGGCACAACGTCGGCGACTCGGGCAGCGACCCGCGCGGCGTCGACTGGGTGGAGGAGCGCTGCCGGACGGAAACCGATCCCGACGACTGGGTCCACGCGGTCTACGCAGCCGTGTGGCGTCCCACCAACACGAAGTACCCACTCGTCTGGGCCTTCGAGATCGAATACGTGCCTGCCGTGAACATCACGCGCTTCTACACCGATCCGGTGACGCATGAAGTGTCAGTCCCGGGCGGAGGAACGGCCGAGATCACCGTGATGTGGGCCGGCGAATTGGTGGCCCGCGCGAAGGCTGGCCCGGACGGCAAGGCGACGCTCCCGCTTGCGCGCGGCGGGCAGTTCGAGGTGACCTTTGCGAAGCCGGACGGGAGCGTGGTCATGCAGGTGGTGAAGCCGTGATGGCCGACCACTGAGAACGCCCGCGTGCTGGACCCATCGCGTTGCGGAGCGGTGTGGCGTTTGCGACGTTCCACTCGCGCCCGCAGGGGACTGGCCCCATCGCCTTGCGGGGCGGCGAGGCGTTTGCGACGTTCCACTCGCGCCCGCGTACTGGCCCCGTCGCCTTGCGGGGCGGGCGGCATGGCGCCGCCACTGCCCCTCCGGCGAGGGGGCCAGGCACCCGCTGCGCCAGTGGCGTCGGTTCGGCAATGGCCTCACCGCCGCGCTTGAGTTTCACGCAGTGCGTGCATTCACTTGACCGTGTACGTCACGCGTGCGAGCACCCGCAGCGAGCACGGGATCCCTGGCCCGAGGCGTCGACAAGCGCGAAGTCCGGCAGCATGAGCACCGAATACTCCCGGGTGCCGCCCGGACGAGCGCTTGTCGTCGAGGCCGAGCGCAGCCGGGTGGAGCGAGGCCGCCCGCGGGACAGGGGTCCCGCGCGTAGCGGAGGGTGCGGTCGAACTTCAACCGCACACACGAACAGGCGTTCCTGGCAACAAATTCCGGCGACTCAACTCGGCCACGGACAGTTCGTCACCTTCGTCGCCCACGCGGGTCCGAAGACCTCGGCCAGATGTTCCTTCACCATCGCGAAGCTGCGCGCATCCGCCAGCGGGCTGTACTGCATGCCGCCCTTTGCGTCCTGCGCACCGGGGTTCGTGAACGCATGTCCGCATCCGCCGAACGCATGGAGCTGCCATTCGGCGCCGTGGTCGTGCATCTCGCGCGCGAAGGCCAGCACTGAGTCGGGCCGCGCCATCGGGTCGTTCCAGCCGTGGAGCGCCAGGACGCGCGCGGTGATCTGCGCGGCGCTCGGCAGCTTGGCGGCGTCCGGTGCCCCCAGCAAGCCGTGCAGGCTGACCACGCCGCGCACGCCCGGCATGGCCGCGCGGGCCACGTCGAGCACGCAGAGGCCGCCGAAGCAGAAGCCGATGGCGCCGATGCGGTCGCCGTCGACCATCGGCAGCGACTTGAGATGCCGCAGCGCGGCCTCCGCGCGCTTGCGCAGTTCCGCGCGATCATTGACGAGCGGCGTCATCAGTGCGCCGTTCTCGGCGGGGTTCGTGCCGCGCTTGCCCGTGCCG
>JBIIJH010000185.1:0-4404 GCA_044233905.1 Phycisphaerales bacterium | reverse complement strand
CACGCGGTGATTCGCGTCGCATGAGGTTCGTCGTCGACAACCAGCTCCCGCCGCGCCTGTCGAAGTTCCTGGAGGAGGCCGGTCATGACTCGGTCCATGTGGCCATGGTCGGCATGGACACCGCGGACGATCGGGCGCTCTGGGCCTGGGCGCGCCGCGAAGACCGCATCGTGGTGAGCAAGGACGAGGACCTTCTGTTCCTCGCGAACCAGCCTGGCGACACGGGGCGACTGATCTGGGTCCGGCTCGGCAACTGCCGACGTGACGCGCTGGTCGAGGCGTTCGCGCGGTCGCTCCCCGCCGTCGTGGCCGCGATTGCGGAAGGGCAGCGGGTGGTCGAGATCGCTTGATCGCCCTGCGGGGGGAAGTTGATCCAGCGTCGATCGGTCGTGGGCGGGGGTGTCCCGCTCTCTCCAAGCGAGCCGGAACCCCATTCCGAGCGCGCCAGAGGGGCGTCTCGCTCTCTAGGAGATCCAAACCCCAACTCGCCTGTTCGAAACCTGTTTCGCGCGGACCATTCGTATCACCCCCGGGTCGTGAGACCCGGGGGTTGTCGTTTCAAGCCGACGCCAACTTCCGCAGATGGGCTCATCGGTAGGGCCGTGAACTCCGGCGTGGAAAGGACGCGGCTTCGCGATCAGGGCGGGGCGATTCGCGCGAGATCAAACGGCCTTCCCGAAGATCATCAAGACCCCCATCGCCGCCTGCGCGAACGAGAAAGCCGCCTGAACTCCCAACAGGATGAAGACGGCTCGCCGAGAGGACAGCCGGCGCGCGAGCCAGATGCCAGGCACGACTGCGGCGGCGACCCACACCAGAACCAATAGCCATGGGAACACGGCCGGGGGAAGCCCGACGAGTGTCAGGATCGCGAGCGGGATCCCCGTGATGCCGCCGAAGAGCAGGCTTGCTTCATCCCCGTTGTCAAAGTACGAGTGTGTGGCGAGGATGGCCAGGAGTTGGACCTGCACACCAATCATGGACACCCATGACGATCCTATCCGACCCTCTCGGTCGCCTCGAACACTTCGGGGCTGACGTAGCCGAGTGAGCCGTGGATTCTGATTCGTTGGTACCACACCTCGATCCATTCAAAGATTGCTGCACGCGCCTCATCGTGCGTGCGGAAACGCTGGCCGTGGACGAGTTCCTTCTTCAGGGTCGCCCAGAGGCTTTCCATCATGGCGTTGTCATAGCAATTGCCGGCGCGGCTCATGCTCTGCGCCATGCCATGCTCCTCGAGAAGTGCTCGACATGCATGACATGCATATTGCACACCACGATCGCTGTGATGGACCAGGCCAATCGGTGGAGACCGGCGCTTCACGGCCATCGTGAGTGCATCTGTTGCAATCGTCGCATGCAGCGTGTTCGACATGCTCCACCCAACAATACTTCGGCTCCATGCGTCCATCACGCCCGCGAGATAGAGAAAGCCTTCGTCAGTTGGAATGTAGGTGATGTCGCACAGCCACTTCTTGTTTGGTCCGTCTGCGGTGAAATCACGCTCAAGAAGATCTGGCGACGGTGCATGTGCGTGCGCACTCTGCGTCGTTGTTGGACGGTACTTTCGCACATATTTCGCACGGATTCCGCATTCTTGCATGATTCGCGAGACCGTGTTGCGATGAGCGGCGAGACCAAGTTTCGGAAGCTCGCGCGTGATCTTCGGTGAACCGTAAATTCGACGCGCCTCTGTATAGATGCGCACCACGGCTCTCTCGATGGCGAGCCTTCGTTCTTTGCGCGGGGCTGGTAACGCCTGGAGAAATTGGTAGTAACCGCTCGGGCTAACTTCAAGCAAACGGCACGCCATGCGGGTCGTGCATGTGCCCACGAGTTCGTCACGGATGAAGGCGTACTTCACGACTGCTCCCGCGCGAAGTACGCCGCCGCTTTTTTTAGGATGTCTTTCTCGAGGGTTAACTTGCGCACCTCAGCCTCGAGCTCGCGCACGCGCGCCTGGGCGTCGACCATCGTCTTAGGGGTCGCTTTGACAACCGTCTTTCGCCGCGCACGCCGCTGGTCGCGGACCCAACTGTGCAGCGTGTGGTAGGGCATGCCAAGGTCCTCCGCCGCTGCGCGGATCGACAGACCCTGGGACAGCACCAGGCCGACGGCAGACTCTCGAAACTCACGGGTATAAACTCGCATCGTGGACATGAAACACGCTCCTTCTGGCAGGTGCAATCCTGCCGACTGGGGGTGTCCGTGATTCGAGTGGAAGTCCAAGTGGCCACGGCACCATCACTGCGAAGGACGCGAGACAAAGCGATACCACACCACGAAATGACGGTGCAGTCGGGGGGAATGTGCGTGAAAGGCGTCCATCGACACCGATGGGCTCGCGCGGTTCAGTGGGTGGGGTTGCGTCGCCGTTCACGTGGTTACCGTAGACGAGGAACCGTGCGATGAGCGTCGGAACATCCTGGTGTGTCGCCGATGCCTCGTAGCGTCAAAACCAGTCGAACGGGTTCGTCAACTCGAGCACCACGACGCTCCAGAGGACTCCGGCCGCGACAACAACCAGGCCCATCACGATGAGCACGAGCGATCCCTGCGCTACTCCCAGCGCTGCCAGGCCGGCCCCGCCGAGGACAAGAACGAGCGGCATCAGCAGCCCGGTCAGGTATCCGATGAATCCGCGTCTCTTGCCCATGTCTTACCTCAGCTACCAGCTGCTCACCCGAACCATGGAACGATCGACCGAGCCTACTTGGGAACCGGGACCCTCGCGGAATCGGGCGCGACATCACTTGATCTCGTGGCCGAGTCGAGCGTCACTGTGCCCGGCGCGGGGAACCCTCAGCCAGAGGAGGCACGATGACGGCGACCAGCGAGCGATTCGACGTGGCGGCCGAGCGCAGGCGGCTCGGGGCGATGACCGCAGGCGAGCTGCGACAGCGCGACCAGGAGATCGGCGGGGACGAGGCGCGCAGCCGCAACCGCGAGTACCTGGTCCGGCGCATCCTGTGGATGCTGCAGGCAGGCGTGTACGGCGGGCTGAGCGAGCGGGCGGTGGCGCTGGCCGAGGGTTCGAGAGGGCGACCCTCCGGCTACGATTTCCCCCATGAGCCCGTACGCCAACGCCGATCTTGAAGCGCTGCTGGCCGCGATCCGTGCAGAACTGCCCGCGCTGCGCCGCATGGGCGTGCTGCGGATCGGCATCTTCGGTTCGCGTGCGCGCGGTTCCGGTCGGGCGGATTCGGACGTGGACGTGCTCGTCGAGTTCGATGCGCATCGCGATCTCTTTGACCTGATCGATGTGAAGCAGCATCTCGAGTCCGTGCTCGGCCTTGCGGTCGACGTGACGACGCCCAGCGGAATCCGTCAATCGGACCGTCCGGCGATCATGGGGGACCTGCGGTATGCCGCGTAGCGAGGCGCAGCGCCTGCAGGACATGCTCGAGGCGTGCGAGCGCATCGCGGGATTCCTGCGCGGAATGGACTTCGACGCCTTCCAGGCCGATCAGCGCACCATGCGCGCCGTGCTCTACGACCTGGTCGTGCTCGGCGAGGCCGCGAAGGGCGTGTCGCCCGAGACGCGGGAGCGTTTCCCGGACATCCGCTGGAAGGCGGTCGCGGGGATGAAGGACATCGCGACGCATCAGTACCACGGGATCATGCTCGAGCTGGTGTGGGAGACAGCATCGGTGCGTGTGCCGGAGTTGCTTCGTTCGCTTGAGCGAGCGGGGTAGGCATCCGCCGCGAGGTGGTGGCCGAGGCGCTTCGTAACAGCATCACGGCGGTGGCGATCGACGAGGCGACCGGCGATACGGTGGGCATGGCGCGCGTCGTCACAGACCGCGCGACCTTCGCTTGGCTCTGTGACGTCTTCGTGGCGGAGCGCTTCCGGGGGCAGGGCATCGCGCGCCGGCTGCTCGACGCGCTGGAACGCGAGCCATCGTTGCAGGGCTAGCATGTCGGCATGCCCCGACACTTGATCTCCTCGGGTTCCTCCTTCGAGCGCGAGATCGGCTACTCGCGCGCGGTGGTCTGCGGCGACCGCGTCTTCGTCTCCGGAACCACCGGGTTCGACTACGCCTCCATGACCATCGCGCCCGGCATCGAGGAGCAGACCCGGCAGTGCCTGCGCAACATCGAGGCCGCGCTCCGCGAGGCTGGCTCCTCCATGCGAGAGGTGGTGCGCGTGCGCTACATCCTGCCCGACGCCGGGGAGTTCCCCGCCGCGTGGCCCTCGCTCCGCGCCGCGTTCGGCGAGATCCGTCCGGCTGCCACGATGATCCAGGCAGGTCTCGCCGACCCGCGCATGCGGATCGAGATCGAGGTCGACGCGATCATCGGGTCGGCGTGACGGTCAGGCCTCCGCCTGCAGTTGCCAGTCCAGCGGGTCGATCTCCGGCAGCCGATCGCTGATGCCGGGCGCGCCCAGGTGCCGCAGCA
>JBIIJH010000184.1:0-4418 GCA_044233905.1 Phycisphaerales bacterium | reverse complement strand
CTCGAAGCCGATGTTGAGGAGGCCGATGCGCACGCTGTCGGGGCGCAGGATGCGGAGCACCACGCTCTCGCCGTAGTACGCCGGGCAGGTGCTCACGCGGAAGTCGATGTCCGTGCCGTCCACGCGGAACTTGATGCGTCCGTCCTGCGGGATGCGCTTCTCGGCGATGTTCACGCCCGCCATCAGCTTGAAGCGGGAGAGGACGCCGTTCTGCAGCTTCTTCGGGATCCTGTCGATCTCCTGGCAGGCGCCGTCGATCCGGAAGCGCAGCCGGATGTCCGCCTCGCCCGGCTCGATGTGGATGTCCGAGGCGCGGCTGTTCACGGCATCGATGATGATCCGCGAGGTCAGCTTGATGATCGGGCCTTCGTCGTCGACGTCGATGGACTTGTCGACGGAGCGGTCCACGGATCGGTCCACGCTCTTGTCGATCGACTTGTCGATGGAGTCGGTGACGAGCTGCCGCGGGCCGTCCGCCTTCTCGCCCTTGATGTACGCCTCGATCTGCCGCCGCGAGGCGATGCCCGCCTGCTCGTAGTCGCCGATGCGGAAGCGCAGGAGCTCGAGGGTGTCGAGGTCCATCGGGTCGTGGATGACGAGCTTGAGCTTGCCGCCGCCCGTCATGGGCAGCACCAGGTACTTCTTGACCAGGTCCGCCGGCATCAGGCTCTTGTCGATCTTGTTCATGTCCTCGAGCCGGTCGAGGTTCAGGAACGCCACGCCGAACTGGTGCGCGAGGGCCTTGGCGATGTCCTCGTCCTTGCACGCCCCGCTCTCGACGAGGGCCTCGCCGAGGCGCTGGCCACGTCCACGGGCCGAGGCATAGGCAGCGTCCACCTTCTCCTTGGTGACAAGGCCCCATTCAATGAGGATCTCGCCGAGCTTCTGACGGACCTTGCGTGCCAAACGGGACCTCCTGACGCGCCACGTCCCGCGGTGCGGTCACCCCTGCCGAGGGGCGCGCATCGCGGGCATCATCTCTTCGCACCGGAGGGGCGCTTCAGTTGCGTCCGACCGTCCAAGGCGCGACCGGGGAGCGATCCCAGAGGCCCAAGGCTCCGTAGTATGCGGCTTCTGCGCCATGCGCGCAATGAGCGGGACCGAGAATATGGACACGCGACCCCCAAACGACCCCGCACGGCACGCTGGCTCCCCCGCCGGGGCGGGTGATCACCCGCTGCGGGTGCTGGTGGCCGCCGGTCCAACCCACGAGCCGATCGACGACGTCCGCTACATCGGGAATCGCTCCAGCGGGCGGATGGGAACCTCGATCTGCCGGGCGTTTCTCGATGCCGGATGCCAGGTCACGCTCGCCCGCGGGCCAGGGGTGGCGTCGGTGGATGGTTGCGCCGACCGCCGTTTCGGGACCGCTGCAGAACTGCTGGAACTTCTGAAGAAGGAATGGCCCGACCACCAACTGCTGGTGATGGCGGCGGCGGTCGCGGACTATCGGCCTGCGCGGCGTGTCGATGGAAAGCTCCGGCGCGAGGATGGCCCGCTCACCCTGGCGCTTGAGCCCACGGAGGACATCCTCTCCGGACTTGCCGGGGCTCGTCACGACCGCCAGTACGTGGTCGGCTTCGCGCTCGAGCGGCCGGAGGAGCTGACCGCGTCGGCCGCCGCAAAGCTCGCGCGCAAGCGGGCCGACGCCATCGTCGCAAATCCGCTCGAGACGATGGACAGTGCGGACGTCGACGGCCACGTCCTCTTCGCGGACGGACGGACCATGTCGCCACCGGGTGGACGCATGGCAAAGCCGGCGTTCGCCGCATGGCTCGCTGCAGTCATCCTGCCGCTCGCGAAGGCGCGCGCGGCCAGCCCCGCCTGAACTACATTGCCCCGCCCGCGGCAACCCGCTGCGCGCGACGCACCCACACCCCCAGAAGGATCGACATGCAGCTTGGACTCATCGGACTCGGACGCATGGGCGGCAACATGGCCAAGCGACTCCTGCGCAACGGGCACCAGGTGGTGGGATGGAACCAGGCGCCGGAGCCCGTCGCCGCGCTGGTGGCCGACGGCGGCATCGGCGCAGCGTCCGCGGCGGACCTCATTGCCAAGATGCAGGCGCCGCGCCATGTGTGGCTGATGCTGCCGGCGGGCGTGGTGGACGAGACCATCGACGCCATCGCTCCCCTGCTCTCCCCGGGCGACACCATCATCGACGGCGGCAACAGCTACTACCGCGACGACCTGCGCCGCGCCAAGGCACTGGCCGCGAAGGGTATCGAGTACGTGGACTGCGGCGTCTCCGGCGGCGTGTGGGGCCTCGAGCGCGGCTACTGCGTGATGATCGGCGGACCGAAGGCCGTGGTCGAGCGCATGGATCCCATCTTCCGCACGCTTGCGCCGGGCAAGGGCTCGATCGAACCGACGCCGGGGCGCGGCGGCCCGGGCGACACGAGCGACGTGGGCTACCTGCACTGCGGCCCCGCGGGCGCCGGGCACTTCGTCAAGATGGTGCACAACGGCATCGAGTACGCGCTGATGGCGGCGTATGCGGAGGGCTTCAACATCATGCGCCACGCCGGCATGGGCAAGGACGCGGTGGCGACCGACGCCGAGACGACGCCGCTGCGCGAGCCCGAGGCGTACCAGTACGACATCGACGTGGCGAAGGTGGCGGAGCTCTGGCGCCGCGGCAGCGTGGTGTCGAGCTGGCTGCTCGACCTGACCGCGCTGGCGCTGGCGGACGATCCGAAGCTCGAGAAGTTCGGCGGGCGCGTCAGCGATTCCGGCGAAGGCCGCTGGACGGTGATCGCGGCCGTGGAGGAAGGCGTGCCTGCGCACGTCATCTCCGCGTCGCTCTTCGATCGCTTCGAGAGCCGCGGCAACGCGGAGTTCGGGAACAAGATCCTGAGCGCCATGCGCTACGCCTTCGGCGGGCACCACGAGAAGTCGGCCGGCTCCCGGCACTGACCAAGGGGAGCACGCGCCTCTACCATGCAACCGGCCCCGTGGCGGAATCGGCAGACGCAGCGGACTTAAAATCCGCAGCCGCGCGAGCGGCGTGTGGGTTCAAGTCCCACCGGGGCCACTTTCATGAAGCAGAGCGCGCGAACGCGCAGGCCGGCCCGGTACCCTGCGTGCATGGCTCACATGGACTCGTCGGCCACCAACCCGGACGCCTCGAACGCACGGAACCGCGACAGTTCGGCGCTGCATGCCTCCCCATCGGGAAGCCGCGAACGCATTCCCGTGAGCGTGCACCCGACCAGCACGGCCGCGAGCCGCGCGGTGGCCGCGGAGATCGCCACCCTGCTCCGCGAACGCGCTGCGCAGGGACGCAACGCGGTGCTGGGACTGGCCACCGGATCCACGCCGCAGGGCGTCTACGAGGAACTGGTGCGGCTCCATCGCGAGGAGGGCCTCTCGTTCCGCAACGCGGTGACCTTCAACCTGGACGAGTACTGGCCCATGGCACCGGAGGCGCTGCAGAGCTACCGGCGCTTCATGCAGGAGCACCTCTTCGACCACGTGGACATCGTGCCGTCCAACATCCACATCCCCGACGGCACCTGCCGCCAGGAGGACGTGGCAGCGCAGTGCGCGTCGTACGAGCGCGCCATCCGTGATGCCGGCGGCATCGATCTCCAGATCCTCGGGATCGGCCGCACCGGGCATGTGGGGTTCAACGAGCCCGGCTCGCCGCGCGACAGCCGCACGCGCCTCATCACCCTCGACCGCGTCACGCGCATGGACGCCGCCAGCGATTTCTTCGGCGAGCGAAACGTGCCGCGCCGCGCGCTGACGATGGGCGTCGGCTCGATCCTCGATGCGCGCCGCGTGGTGCTCCTGGCCTTCGGCGAGCACAAGGCGCAGATCGTCCGCGACGCCGTGGAAGGCGCGGTGTCCGCGAGCGTGGCCGCGAGCTTCCTGCAGGAGCACCCGGACGCGCGGTTCGTCCTCGACCCGGCATCGAGCGCGGCACTGACGCGCTTCCACACGCCGTGGCTCCTGGGCCCGATCGAGGACCTGGGCCTGCAATGGGACGAGGCCACCACCAAGCGCGCCGTCATCTGGCTGGCGCGCACGCTCGGCAAGCCGGTCCTCAAGCTGGTGGAGGAGGACTACAACGAGCACGGCCTGCAGCCCCTGCTGGCAAGCCGCGGCGACGCGTACGACATCAACATCGAGGTGTTCCGCTCGCTGCAGCGCACCATCACCGGCTGGCCGGGCGGCAAGCCCGAGGACAAGGACTCGCCGTTCCCCAAGCGCGTGCTCATCTTCAGCCCGCACCCCGATGACGACGTCATCTCGATGGGCGGCACGTTCATCCGCCTCTGCGACCAGGGCCACGAGGTGCACGTCGCGTACCAGACCTCCGGCAACATCGCCGTGTGGGACGACAGCGCGCTGCGGCACATGGACTTCGTGCGCGAGTTCGCGGGAGCGTTCCCGCAGCTCGGGCGCGAGTT
>JBIIJH010000183.1:0-4444 GCA_044233905.1 Phycisphaerales bacterium | reverse complement strand
CCCCCGACATCGAGCTCCCCGTCCTCCAGGACGCGCTCCGCATGTTCCGCAAGCGCCTCAAGCTCATGCAGCTCGACGCCGACAGCAAGATCGGCCACGGCCCCATGAGCGGCACGGGCCAGCATCGCATCCAGAGCATGGTGCCCCCGCGCGATTTCCCGATCGCCGTCTGGGAAGCGCTCGCCCGCATGGGCAAGCTGCGCCGCGAGGGCGACGGGTTCTATTCACTCATCGAGCAGACCGGCGCGCACTGGTGAATGACGTGCGGGGTTGCCCCGTGCATCCGTCGTTCCCGCCAGTGCTTCGGTTCACGCACGCACCAGCCCCGGCGCCGCCCACTCCCCGCCCAGCACGGCCTTCGTGTCCGCGCCCATCCACGTGCCCAGGAGCTCCTGGTAGACGCCGCGGAAGTCGGTGGTGAACTTGAGGTCGCCGCCGTCGAGGTCGGTGAGGCTCGGGTACGTGCCCTGCAGGCCGGGATTCACGCGCGGGCCGATCAGGAACATCGGCCCCGCGGTGCCGTGGTCCGTGCCGTTGCTTGCGTTCTGCCGCACGCGGCGGCCGAACTCGCTGAAGCACATGGTGACCACGCGCCCGTCGTTCCCTTGCTGCTGGAGGTCCTTCTGGAACGCAAGCAGCGCATCGCCGAGCTGGCGCATCAGGTTGCCGTGCCCGCCGGGCTGGTTGGCGTGCGTGTCGAAGCCGCCCATGCTCACGTAGTAGACGCGCGTCTTCATGCCGTCGCGGATCATGGCGGCCACGGTCTGCAGCTGCTTGGAGAGCTGGCTGCCGGGGTAGGTCACCAGCGGCTTCTTGGCAACGGCCGCGCGGATGCGGTCGCTCGTCACCTGCGCATCGAGCGCGGTGCGCATCAGGAAGCTCTCCTGCGAGCCGGGCTCCACGCCGGGCAGGCTGCCCGCGCGCACCAGCTGCTGGTACTCCTTGTCCATCGCGCCGTTCTTGTCGGCGCCCAGCCAGCGGAAGAGGTCGGCGCTCTCGAACGCAATGGGCGCGCTCTTGGCACCCGTCATCGCAAGCGGCGCGGTGCGGCCCACGGCAATGGCCATGTCCGCTGCGGGATTGCCGTTGCATGCGGCATCCACGTAGCGGCCGAGCCAGCCAGTGCCCTTGCCCTCGGGGCGGCCGCTCTGCCAGATGTCCATGCTTGCGAAGTGGCTGCGATTCGGATTCGGATACCCGACGCCCGCCACCACGCACAGGCTGCCCGCGTCGTGCAGTTCCTTCAGCCCGGTGAGGTTCGGGTGCAGGCCGATGCCCTTTGCCTGGTCGAGCTCGAGCGCCGCGCCGCCGTTCTTCGGCTTGCCGGGTTCGCCGAGGCCAATGCCGGGGCGCGCGTTGTGGTACTCGGCCTCGCCGTAGGGAATGACCGTGTTGAGTCCGTCGTTGCCGCCGGAAAGCTGCACCACCACCAGGATGCGCTCGTCGGGCACGCCCGGCTGGCTGCCGGCGGCGCTGCCTTCGGGCAGCAGCATTCCCATGGCGCTCTCCTGAAGAAAGTGCGGCAGTGTGGCCGCGAACGATGCAAGCAGCGCGCCTTGGCGGATGAAGACGCGGCGGCTGTAGGCGGTGGTCGGGTTCATGCCAGTTGGTACTCCGGGAGCGCCGTCACCAGGGCAAGCGCCGCCACGTTGCGGCTGTGCTCGCTGGCCTGCGCCTGCTGCTTCAGGAATGCTACGAGCGCCGCGCGGCGTTCGGGGTGCGGCGTTGCCGCGAGGCTCATGGAAAGGAGCCGGTCAGCCACGGCCTCGGGCGTCGATGCGCCGGCAAGGAGCGGGGTAGGGTCGAAGCGCACCTCGTCCAGTTCCCAGTCGTAGACCTCCGGCCGCTTACCGGTGAGGAGGTAGACGGCCACGTTCTGGCGAACGAAGAGCGTGCTGGTGTTGATCCACGTGCGGCCGCCGTCCCAGCCCTTGACGTTGGGCGGCTGGAAGAGGTCCTGGCCCATGAGGTCGCATGCACCGGCCAGCGCGCTCAGTTGCCGCGTCGGCGTGTTGAACTGCCGGATGGTCTGCACCACGGCCTGCACCGGGCTCTTGATGGTGGCCGCGCGGTTGGACGCATGGTGAAAGTGCGCGCTGCGGAAGAGCTTCGCCAGCACCGGCTTCACCTCGTAGTTGCCGGCGCGGAGGTCCGCGGCCATGGCGCGCACCACGGCGTCACGCGCCTCGCGTTGCGCGGGCGTGAGATCGTTGTCCGGCGTGTCGTTCACCAGGAAGCGGTGCAGCTTGCCGCAGATGAATTCGCTGCATGCAGGCTTGGCCAAGGCCAGGCGCGCGAACTCGTCGCCGGTCCAGTTACCTTCCTTGCCGAAGATGGTCTTGGGGCCGGCGTCGTGGTTTCCCTCGCGGTAGACGAAGTCGTCGTCCTCGAAGGTGTAGCCCGTGAGTGCGCGGGCACCGGCCTTGATGTCCGCCTCGGTGTAGCCGTGGCCCTCGCCCAGGATGAAGAGTTCGAGCAGCTCGCGCGCCAGGTTCTCGTTGGGTCGGCCCTTGCGGCTCTGGTCATTGTTCAGGTACTTGATCATCGCAGGGTCGCGGATCACCTGCAGGACCAGCATGCCGAAGTTCCCCGTGGCGTGCGAGCGGAACAGCTGGTTCTGCTGGAACATGTGCCAGCTGTCCTCGATGGCCCGCGCACCCGTGGCGAAGTGCCCGTGCCAGAAGAGCGTCATCTTCTCCTCGAGCGGGCGCGCGGACTCGATCATGCGCGCGATCCACCACTTCTTGAGTTCCACCAGCTGCTGGCGGTCCCGTGCCTTTGCCTGGTTCTCCTTGCGCTCGAGGCGCTCGACCGTCGCCTCGTCGCGGCTGCGGCGCGCGCCGGTGAGCTCGTCGCGTTCCTCACGCGTGAGCGGGGGCATCAGCGCCCGGTCGAAGTCGTCGGGGCTGACGTCCTTGTTCGGCTGGGTCTCGTAGTTGACGAGGAGGTCCACCGCGCGGCCGAGGCCCATGGCGGCAAGCGCGTCGGCCTGCGCCTGCGTGCCGCCGAAGCCCGCGCGGTTCAGGAGGTGGCGCGCCGCCGCTGTGTCGAACGATGCGGAGGCCAGCGGTTGAAGGTCGGCGGGGATGGATCCGGGGGCGGGCATGGTGGGACCTGGTGGTCAACGTAGCCCGAATTCGCCCATTGCGCGGTGAGTAAAACCGTACCCGGTTACATTTGCACCAATTTCGGCCGCAGGCCGAAATTGGTGCAAATGTAACCGGGTACCTATTTCGCCATCACGCGGCGCGCGACCAGCGCCAGCAGCACCGGCACCGGCATCAGGTACGTCATGAAGTCGTACGCCCCCAGCAGGTAGCAGGGCAGCCCGAGCAGGAGGATTCCGACGGTCACCTTCCGGGACACCCCGGCAGGCTCCACGAGGAACAGCACCGGGAAGAGCAGCCCATACGCCCCCAGGAACGTCAGGTAGATGGGCTCGCCCTTCAGGAGATACGGGAGCTCCGTCATGGCATGGAACGGCGGATCGCCCGGGTAGGCCTTCGGCCCCAGCGTGAAGAGGAACGCGGGCGTCGCCAGGAGCACCGCCAGCGCCGTCAGCCCACCCACCACCGACGCGGGCACCCGGATGCCCGCGGGCGCGGTGATGAGTTCGCGCAGGTGCACGGCAACGGTGAAGAGGAGCTGGACGCCCCAGAGCACCAGCAGCGCCGGCCCGATGCGCGGCAGCCCGGTGGATGGGTCGTAGAAACTTGCCACCAGAAGCAGCATGGCCGCAAACGTGAGGCCAAATGTCGCGAACGCAATGCGCGGGTTCGGCGCATCCTGCGCGGCGCGGTGGAACGTGAGGTCGAGGTACGGCGTCAGCACGAACCCCGCGCAGATGGTGGGGAACGCAAACGCCAGCGGGAGCGTCTCGAGGCTCGGCACCACGGGCCCGCGTCCGGTGGCATCGGGGCCCGCAAGAAGCGGATCCACGCCACCCGGCAGCAGCACCACCAGCCCGCTCAGGAGCGTGACCGCCGTGCCGGCCGTGCGCCAGAACGCGTTGCCACACACGGCAAGCACCAGTCCGAAGACCAGTAGCGCGATCGGGGCACCCGTGGCCGCCACGGTCCACATCGCGGGGGGAACGCCGCCCGCCGCCACGTCATTGGCTGTCGACGCCTCGTGCCCCATGAAATGCACCTGCGCCAGCCAGCCCGCGGCCCACCCCGCGAAGTAGCACTGGTACGCCACCGTCACCGCGCTGAAGAGCGCGCACATCCAGCCGAGCTTCGCCGCCAGCGCGCGCGAGCGCTGGTCGTCGAGCACGAACCCGAACGCCGCGCATCCGAGCACGTTCGGAACCAGGAATGCCCAGAACCCCGGCCATCCCCAGAGTCGCAGCAGGATGAACGGCATGTACATGCCGATGCACCACGTCCAGCTCGACGTGCAGAACAGGCCCCATTGGATGCTTTCAACAGTGCGTCGCACGCGC
>JBIIJH010000063.1:0-14332 GCA_044233905.1 Phycisphaerales bacterium | reverse complement strand
GTGACCCGCGAAATCGTGCAGGACGAGGCGATCGCGCGCCTCGGCCAGACCGAGTCGCAGAAGATGATGTCGAAGTCCATCCTGGAGGCCGCGATGAAGGCGCCGGACGTGGGCATGACCAAATGGGGCCAGCACTACACCACGGTCGACGAGCGGATCGAGGAGCTCGAGGACACGCTGCGCGTGGGTCACCGCCGCGGCACCCAGCTCTTCACCGTCACGTGGCGCACGTGGGACAAGTCCGACGTGCCGGTCATCCTCAACCGCGTCGCCGACACGTACATGAGCGCGCGCGATGACGAGGAGAACTCGCGGACGGCGCGCAGCAAGTCACAGTTCGAGACCAAGAAGGCCCAGGTCGAGGAGTCGATCCGCACCCTGAAGTCGGAGATCCAGGACTTCATCCGCAAGAAGGGCATCACCGCCGGCAGGGAATCAGACCTCGCCGACCAGCGTTCCTCGGAGAACCTCGCGCGCCTGCGCGACGACACGATCCGCGACCTCACGTTGGCCCAGGCCCGCCTGGACTCGATCGACCGCAAGATCGCCGACCAGCGCTTCGAGGACGAGGATCGCCGCAACGCCTTGGACGATCCGTCGATCCGTTCCCTCGAGCGCGACCTTCAGCAGATCCAGGTGGCGCTCAACGCCACCCGCGAGCGCTTCGGCGAGGATCACCCGCAGGTCAAGGAGCTGATGCAGCGCGAGTCGGCGGGACGCGCCCGGCTCAAGGCGTCCATGGACGAGGCGATGAGCCGCAACCTGCTGGCGGACAAGATCAACTTCTCGCAGCGCGTCGTTGGCCTGAAGTCGCTCGTCGAGAAGCAGACCGAGGACCTGAGCACCTCCCAGAAGAAGCTCCAGGACCTGACCGCCGAGATCAGCGCACTCGACGCCCTCAAGGAGCAGCTGTCCCAGAAGGAACTGGAGCGCAACGACCTGCAGGACCTGATCACGCAGCTCGACCTGCTGCAGGCGCGTGAGGACGCGCGGCGCGTACGGCTCGTGCAGCGAGCCACGACGCCGAAGGAGATGGACTTCCCGCAGCTCAAGTTCATGGTCCCGGGCGGCGCGGTGCTCGTGCTCCTGATCGTCGCCGGCATCCTGTTCCTCCGCGAGTTCCTCGACCAGCGCGTCAAGCAGCCGAGCGACCTTGCCGGCGTCGGCGGCGCGCGCCTGATCGGCGTGATCCCGGACATCGAGGAGGATCCCGCGGCTCCGAAGGCGGCGGAACTCGTCGTCCACGATTCTCCCGGCTCCACCACGGCCGAGATGTTCCGGCAGTTCGCCTCCGCCGCCCGCAAGGCGATGGACGCTGGCGGCATGCGTTCGATCGCCATCGTCGCGGCGCATCCCGCCGGCGGTGCCACGACCACGGCATCCAACCTTGCGTTTAGCCTCCATGCCATCGGCCGTACCGTGGCGGTGGTCGATGCCAACCTGCGTCGCCCGCGCATCGCCTCGGTGTTCGGCGTCGATCCGGACGCGCCGGGCCTCGGCGACATGCTCGCCGGCCGCCAGGTGCAGCCGCAGATGTCCAACGGCATCGCCGTCTACGGGCCCGGCACGCCGGAGAGCCGTGTCTACGAGCGCCTCTCCACCGACGAGATGCGCCGCCTCGTGGCGCGCCTTCGGGAGCAGTACCAGGTGGTCATCCTCGACCTTCCCCCGGCGCTCGTCGCGGGCGAGTCGATGGTCGTGGCCGACTGCTGCGACGGCGCCGTCCTGGTGGTGCGCGCCATGCAGGACCAGCGCGGCCTGGTGGCGAAGTTCGTGCACCAGCTGCAGGAGACGCACGCCGTGCTCCTCGGCACCGTCCTGATGCGCCCCGAGCACACGGTCGGCGGCTACTTCAAGAAGAACGCGGAGCTCATGGCCGAGTACGCCAAGCCGGCGGGCACGGAGACCAAGGCCTGAGCATCCCCGCTGCGGATGTCCAGGGCATCGACCATGGCGACCACTCCACGAAGGCGCTACCTCGTCACCGGCGGTGCGGGCTTCATCGGCTCGCACCTCTGCGAGGCGCTGCTTTCGTCCGGAGGCTCCGTCACCGTGGTGGACGATCTCTCCACGGGGCGTGAATCAAACCTCGACGCGGCGCGCTCCGCGCATGGCGATTGCCTGACCTTCGTGCAGGCCACCGTGACGGACGCGCTTGCCGGGCTGCCTGCCGGCGGATTCGACGGGATCTTCCACCTGGCTGCCGCCGTCGGCGTGCGCCTGGTGGTGGAGGACCCGGCGCGTGCCGCGGAGACGAACATCTTCGAGACATCGGCGGTGCTCTCGTATGCCGCCCGCTCCAGGACGCCGACGCTCCTCGCGAGCTCCAGCGAGGTGTACGGAAAGGGGATCCGGGCCCCGTTCCGCGAGGAGGACGACCTCGTCTTCGGGCCGCCCACGGTCTCGCGCTGGTCGTACGGCCTGTCGAAGGCCATCGACGAGCAGCTCGCGCTCGCACACGCGCAGCGCGATGCGTTGCCCGTGGTGGTCGCCCGCTTCTTCAACACGGTCGGCCCGCGCCAGCGCGGTCGCTACGGCATGGTGCTGCCGCGCTTCGTCACGGCCGCACTCGCCGGCGAACCCCTGGAGATCCACGGCAACGGTCGACAGGTGCGCTGCTTCTGCGATGTCCGCGACGTCGCCGCCGCGCTGCCGCGGCTCCTCGCCGACGCCGCCTGCCACGGGCGGGTGTTCAACGTCGGCGGCGACCGTCCCGTCACCATCGAGGACCTCGCCGGCGCCGTGCTGCGCGTCACCGGATCCCGGTCCCCGCTCAACCGCATCCCGCATTCGCAGGTCTTCGGCGAGTCCTTCGAGGACCTCGCGATCCGCGTCCCCGACATCTCCCGCATCCGCGCGGCGATCGGCTTCGATCCCTCCATCGCCCTGGACCGCACCATCGCCGACATCGCGGCGGAGTGCGTGCGCCGGCCGGAGGCCATCGCATGAGCTGCGAGGGAATGACGCATGCGGTGCGCCTCGAAGGCGCGCTCTCGCTCCTCGTCGACTGCCTCCCGGCCCTCCTGGCGAGCTTTGCCGCGACGGTCGCCACGGTGCCGGTGGTCCGATGGATCGCCCACCAGACCGGCGTGGTCGACAAGCCGGACGCGGTGCGCAAGCTCCACGGTCGCACGGTCGCCTACCTCGGCGGCGTCGGCGTCTTCGTCGGCGTCTTCGTGGGGATCATCGTGAGCGCCCTGTTCGCGGGCTCGGACCTCCTCTCGCTTCCGCCGGTTCCCTTCTCGGTGGTGCTCGGGATGATCGCCATCACCTTCACCGGCCTGGCCGACGACATCTGGAAGTTCGACGCCCGCCTGAAGATCGCCGGCCAGCTGGTCGCCGCGGCGGCACTCGCCATCGACGAGATCGGCGTCAACGTGGCCGCCGGCCTCATGACGCCCATCATGGGCGGGCCGCAGGAATCGCCGATCCACTTCGGCGATTTCGCGGTGCAGAACGCGGTGATCTTCTACTGGGTCGGCACCGCGCTCGTGGCGGCGTTCGTCCTCGGCGGCAGCAACGCCGCAAACCTGCTCGATGGCCTGGACGGGCTGCTCTCCGGCATCACCGCGGTGATGTGCCTGGGGCTGCTCGCCCTGTCGCTCCTGATCGTCTACGCGCTTCCGCCGGACATCCTGAACGTGGGCGAGATGGCCAGTTCCATGGCGGGCGCCCGGGTGGTGCTCTGCATGAGCCTGCTCGGCGCGTGCCTCGGCTTCCTGGTCTACAACTTCAACCCGGCGTCCATCTTCCTGGGCGATGCGGGCAGCCTCCTGATTGGTTACCTCTCGGTGACCATCATCATGACGTTCGCCAACCTGCGCCCGTTCGGCTGCCCGCTGGTGGGGCGTGCCGTGCCGGATGCTGCCGCAGCGCTGCCCGGCGCGCCGCCGCCGCCGTTTCTTCCGCCAGACGCCGGATACGAAGGCCACTCCACCTTGCTCGTCATGTGCGGGCTGGCGATGTTCGGACTGCCCATCCTCGACACGGCGCTCGCCATCATCCGCCGCCGTCGCGCCGGCGTGCCGTTCTCGACGCCCGATGCCAACCACCTCCATCACCGCGTGAAGCGCTCGATGGACGGATCGGTCCGCAGGGCCGTCCTTGCGCTCTACGGCATGGAGTCGGGGCTCTGCCTCCTTGGCCTCGGGGTCGGCGTCTACCTCCTGTGCGAGGGCGGGCGATTGCTCTGGCCGTTCATCTTCCTGGTCCTGTCGTTCCTGGCGCTGCTCGCGTACGCGATGCGCGGCGTCGGCGCGGCACCGACCGTGGTCCGCCGCGCCGCACCGCGTCCCGCGCCGTCCGTTTCGCCCGGGCAGGACGCCCCCGGCGCATGAGTGCCCGCGCGGGCCATCTCCCGGTCCTCCTCGACACCATCCTTGAGCTCCTCGCGATGCCCGCGGGCGGTACCGTCGCGGACCTGACCGCCGGTCGCGGCGGTCACGCCGAGGCCCTCGCACGCCGCGGCGGTGCGGGGTCCCGGGTGTTCCTCCTGGACCTCGATGCCGCCAACCTGGCGTTCGCGGAGTCCCGGGTGCGGGCCGTCCCGGGCGTCGAGTTCCGCGCCCACCACGGCACCTTCGCCCATGCCGACCAGGCGATCCGCGCCGCGGGCTGGCGCGCCGACCGCGTGCTCGCCGACCTCGGCTTCGCCAGCACGCAGATGGACGACCCCCTCCGCGGCTTCAGCTTCCAGGCCGAGGGACCGCTCGACATGCGCCTGGACACCTCGCGGGGCGAGACCGCGGCCGAACTGTTGGCCCGCCTGCCCGAGGCCGAGCTTGCCGATGCCATCTTCCAGCTCGGCGAGGACCCCTTCGCCCGCCGGATCGCCCGGATCATCGCCGAACGCCGGGGTCGGGCGCCCATCCGCACCACCACGGACCTGGCATCCGCGGTGGTGGCGGCCTACGGCGCGCGTGCCCGGGAGAGCCGCATGCACCCCGCCACCCGGACGTTCATGGCGCTCCGGATCATGGTGAACGACGAGCTGGGTGCGCTCCGAGGGCTGCTTTCTGCGCTGGAGCAGGGCGGCCGGGCGCTGGCAAGCGGAACAAGCTGGCTCCAGCCCGGCGCCCGGGCCGGCATCATCTCGTTCCACAGCCTCGAGGACCGCCTCGTCAAGCACTCTTTCGCGGAATGGGAACGCGAGGGACTCGGCACCCGCCTCACCCGCAAGCCGGCCGAGGCCGCCGACACCGAGATCCGGGCCAACCCGCGGGCACGGAGCGCCAAGTTCCGCGTCTTCGAATTCGGCACGGAATCCGCTGCCGACCGCTGATGCAATCACGCCACCACTGCCGATGAATCCGATGGCGGGCAGCCATCGGTGGCATGCCACGACCGCACGGTTTCGGCCTGAAATGGCCAACAAAAAGGGTGGTGCGCAATGACGCGCGAGAACAAGCTTGCTCTGGTGATCGGTTTCGGCCTCATGCTCTTCGTCGGCATCCTGGTGTCCGACCACTTCTCGGCGCAGCGCTTCGACCCGGCCACCGTTGCCGAGGCCCAGCCCAAGACCGCCGAGACCGAGCCCGTCCAGCTCGATGTCGTCGGTGGCGACGCGCTTGTCGCCGGCGGGATCAACCTGGGCAAGGACGGCGTCAGCACGCTCCCGGACGCCCCGGAGCCGGGCACGCTCGTGTTCGTCGACCCCGCCGCCCCGCAGGAAGGCCTGCCCGTCGAGGTCGCCAAGGCCGACGGCACCCCCGTCAAGTTCCACAAGGTCCAGAAGGGCGAGACCTACTGGTCGATCGCCGCGCGTGAGTACGGCGACGGTTCGCTCGCCACGAAGCTCCAGGACTACAACAAGGCCGTCTCGCCCGATGCGGCGAAGCTCGCCCTCAACTCCGACCTGCGCATCCCGCCGATCGACGTGCTGAAGCCCGGCGCCGTGGCCAAGTCCGCGCCGCAGTCCGGCACCTCGGTCGCACGTGCGACTCCCGAGCCGAAGGCTGCTGCACGCGTGGCCGCCACCGTCACCGTCGGCAAGGGCGACACCGCCTACGGCATCGCGCAGAAGCAGGGCATCAAGGTCGCCGAGCTGCTCAAGCACAACGGCATCAAGGATCCCGCCGCGCTCAAGCCCGGCCAGACCCTGAAGATCCCGACCAAGGGCTGAGTGCAAGGGGCTGAACAACCCGTTCGCCCTGCCGCCTTGCCGGTGGCGCGGCACGCGGGCGCACGGAAGCGCACGCCATGAGAATCTTCGCCAAGCTCTTCGTCATCATGGTCGCGGTCGGAGCGATGGGTCTGTCGCTCCTCTCCCTGCGGCAGCAGCGCTACGAGGTCTCGAACGAGATCTCGCGTGCGCACAACCGCATCGTGGAGCAGGAGCGGGGGCAGTGGCGCCTGCGCGCCAACATCGCCGGTCGCAGCGATCCGGCGGACATCCGCGCGTACGCCGAGCGCCTGAAGCTGGACCTCGCGCCCATCCAGGAGAGTGCCCAGGAGAGCGCGGATGCTTCGTCTTCCACGCTGTCAACGCCCTCCGCGGCCGCCCTCGGCGGCAAGTCGCCGGCGAAGACCGAATCGACGGCGGGCGCATCGAAGAAGAAGGCGACCACGCCGAAGCGCCCCACGACGAAGAAGCCCGGCTCGAGCAAGAAGCCCGCGCCCGCGAAGGGTGCCGCACAGGCAAAGGGAACCACCCGTGGACAGTGAGACCACTCATTCCGCGCAGCACTCCGCATCCGCGGAGCCCGCGATCCCGGCCGCCACCTCTCCCACGCGCGACGCCACCATCGATTCCTCCGAGCAGTCCGCGCGCACCCGACGTTGGGCGCGCGGTATCGTGGCCTGCACCGCGGTGGTCCTCTCCCTGACGCTCCTTCGCGTGGCGCAGCTCAAGGTGGCGCCGCCCGCCGAGCTGGACGCCAACGCCGGCCGTCGCACCAGCGTGCGCAAGGAACTCGCCCAGCGCGGCGAACTCCTCGACCGCCGCGGCCGCCCGCTCGCCATGAGCCTGGTGGGCTACAAGCTGTACTGCGACCCCGCCTTCATCTACGAGAGCGGATGGACCGCTGCCAAGAAGGCCTCCAAGACCGACCCCAACGCAACCACGGAGTGCGATCCGTTCCGGGATGCCGCCATCGCGCTGGCACCGGTCCTCAAGCAGGCACCCCAGGCCATCCACCAGCTCCTCCGCGACAACGCCGAGCGGCGGTACGTGATCCTCTCCCAGGACGTCAGCGAGGCGCAGGTCGATGCGCTGAAGCAGATGGACCTCGACGGCATCGGCCTCGAGACCAAGTTGGTGCGCGAGTATCCCGCCGGCGGGCTGGCCGGGCAGATCGTCGGCAAGGTGGGCGCCGAGCACATCGGCCAGGCCGGCATCGAGTTCGCGTTCAACAAGGAACTGGCCCCGGTCGACGGCCAGGTGAAGGCCCTCCGCGATGCGTTCGGGCGCACCCTCTGGATCAACCGCGACGACTATGTCCCCGGCGATCCTGGCCAGGACGTGCGCCTCACCATCGACCTGGCCATCCAGGAATCAGCCGAGCGGCACCTCACCAAGATGGTGAAGGACATGAACGCCGGCGGCGGGCGCGTCATCGTCATGGACGCCGGCAACGGCGACATCCTGGCGATGGCTGACATCCTGCAGGAGCGTCCGGGTTGGCGCGAGGCCACGCGCGACCCCGCGCGTCGGATCCACCCGTCGCTCGGCCGCAACCGCAACTTCACCGACCCGTACGAGCCCGGCTCGACGATGAAGAGCTTCGTCTGGGCACGCGCCACCCAGCTCGGGCTGGCGAAGCCCACGGACATGATCCAGATGCCCACGGGGTCGCCGCTCGTGACCTCGTTCGGGCGCGTGATCCACAACAGCGACAGCCGCGAGAACCACTCATGGCTGTGGAAGGACGTGCTGGTCCACAGCGTGAACACCGGCATGGTCACCGTGGGCCTGCGCATGACCCATGCGCAGATGCAGGACATGGTGCGTGACTTCGGCTTCGGCAGCAAGTCCGGTGTCGGCATCCCGGGCGAGAGCGCCGGCCTCGTGACGCCGGCCAAGCGCTGGAGCAATTACACGCAGTCCTCGGTGGCCTTCGGCCACGAGATCGCGGTCACCCCGATCCAGATGGTCCGTGCCTTCAGCGCCTTCGCGCGCCCGGACGGCACCATGGCCAGCCCACGCATGGTGCTGCCGCGAGGCTCCACCGACAGCGACACCTTCCTCCCCGGCTCGAAGCAGGTGATCACCCCTGCCGTGCTGGCCGAGGCCAAGGACGCGTTGAAGACCGTGCTCGAGGACGGCACCGCCCGTCGCGCACAGAGCCTCAACTATCGCATCTTCGGCAAGACCGGCACCGCCGAGCTTGCCGTCCCCGGCGTGAAGGGCTACGACCGCACCCGCTACATGGCCAGCTTCCTGGCGGCGGCGCCGCTCGACAACCCGCGGCTCGTGGTGATCTGCGTCATCGACGACCCCGACCGTCGCAAGGGCCACTTCGGTGGCTTGGTCGCCGCGCCCGTGGTGCGCGACGTCATCGACGACTCGCTCCAGTACCTCGGCGTGCCCTACGACCAGCTCGAAGAGAACCGTCCGAAGGTCAAGAGCAAGGCCGCGAAGGTCGCCAAGGCGGACTGAGGTCGCGGCATCCCATGGCGCGGTGGCCGCGCCATGCATGCAGTGACCCTCGCCATTGAACTCAGTGCCGGAAGTGCCGCGACCCCGTCAGCAGGCACGTGATCCCGCGCGCGTTGCACAGGTCGAAGGTGTCCTGGTCGCGCTTGCTGCCACCCGGGTGGACGATGCAGCGCACGCCGGCATCGGCAAGGAGCGTCGGTCCGTCCGCAAACGGGAAGAATGCGTCGCTCGCCGCCACCGGCACCGCGCCCGCCGCGCTCGCGAGCCGAGCCTTCGCCTTCTCCACCGCGTTGCGGCAGCTTGCCACGCGGTCCATCTGCCCGGCGCCGGCGCCCCAGAGGGTGCCGCCTGCACCGATGCACACGGCGTTCGACTTGAGGTGCTTGGCCACGGCGAACATCAGCGCGGCATCCGCAAGCGTCTCCGTGCTCGGCGTCGGTCCGGCGGCCAAAGTGAATTTCGCCGCGTCGATCGCGTGCACGTCGCGCTCCTGCACCAGCATGCCGCCCGGCACGCTGCGCCATGCGAGGCCTGCGCTCGGTGCGGCACCCAGCTCGCCGGTGGCGAGGAGCCGCGCGTTCTTCCAGCGCGCCTGCAGCGTCTCGAGCGCCTTCGGCTCGTAGGCGGGCGCAATCACCACTTCCAGGAACCGCTCGCCCGCGGCCATCGCCTCGGCCGTGGCGGCGTCCACCGTGCGGCTGAAGGCCACGATGCCGCCGAACGCGGCCAGCGGGTCGCCGCTCCATGCCTGCTCGAACGCGCCGAGCACCGTGCCGGCGATCGCCGCGCCACAGGGGTTCGTGTGCTTGATCACCGCGCACGCCGTGGCACCGGCGCGCTGCGCGTGGAGGTCCTGCACCAGTTCCAGCGCGGCCGCGGCATCCAGCAGGTTGTTGTAGGAAAGCGGCTTGCCGTGCAGGAGCTTGGCGGTCACCACGCTCGGGCCGTGCTCGTTGCGCAGCGCGTATACGGCACCTCGCTGGTGCGGGTTCTCGCCGTATCGCAGCTCGTCCACCAGCTCGAGCGTCAGCGTGGCCTCGCGCGGGAACGTGGCCGCGGCATCGCCGGCTGCAGCCGCTGCTCCGCCGGAGAAGCCATTCCCTGCCATCCAGCGCGCAATCGCGCCATCGTACGCCGCCGTGCGCGCGAACACCGCCTGCGCACACTCGCGCCGGAGCCCGAGGGTGGTCGCGCCCGCGTGGGCGCGCATCTCGGAGACCACGCGGGCGTACTGCGCGGCATCGGTCACCACCGTCACGCTCTCGAAGTTCTTCGCCGCGCTGCGCAGCATCGACGGTCCGCCGATGTCGATGTTCTCGATCGCCTCGTGCTCCGCGATGCCGGGCTTCGCCACCGTGGCCTCGAACGGATAGAGGTTCACGCAGACTAGGTCGATGGGCCGGATGCCGTGGGTGGCCATCGCCGCCACGTGCTCGGGGTTGTTGCGTACGCCCAGGAGGCCTCCGTGCACCTTGGGATGGAGCGTCTTCACGCGGCCGTCCATCATCTCCGGGAAGCCGGTCACGTCCTCGATCGGGATGACCGGGATGCCGGCCTTGGACAGCGCGGCCGCGGTGCCGCCCGTCGAGATGACCTCGACGCCCATGGAGGCAAGTTCGCGCGCGAATTCGACGAGGCCGGACTTGTCGCTGACGGAGATCAGCGCACGCCGGATGCGGATGTGGTCTGCCACGTGATCAGTTGCGGGTACGGGTGGAGTTGGCGTTGCCGTCGCCGGGAGCCGGGGCGGCGCCATCGTCGGCGGACGGGGCGGACTTGCCCTGCGGGGAAGCGGACGCCTTGTCCATGGCCTTGTCCTTGGACGCGGCGGTCATGCCGGCATTGCCGGCACTGCGCGCGAGCGTCTCGAGGCGCTCCACCGTGCCCTCGTGCGAGGCCAGGAACATGTCGCCGTCGATGTTCGGGACGAACTTGATCGACTCGACCTTCGGCATGCTCACCTGCGTCACGATGCGGCCGTTGGAGACGGCCACGGACGAGAGCGTGTGGCTGGCCGCATCCCATGCCATGAGGTTGGTGCCGACGCGCGCGATCACGTTGCCGGGAGCCTTGCTCTTCCAGCGGACCTCGCCCTCGGGCTTCTCGTTCGGCATCGGGTTGAAGCTGACGAGGCCTTCGCCGGGGATCTGCAGGAACAGTCCATCGGCGATGCGGACCGGCGGGTTGGTCAGCGCGGCCTGCGTGAAGTACTGCCACAGCACGCGACCATTGGACAGGTCGAATGCCCAGAGGCTCTGGTCCATGCTTGCCACGAAGCACGCCTGGTTGTCGGCGGCGATCGGTGCCTCGACCCCGGCCGAGAGCTTGCGGGTCCAGCGGATGCCGGCGCTTGCCGCCTCCATGGCCATCACGGTGCCGTTCGTGCTGCCGGCCAGCGCCAGTTCGCCGGTGATCGTGACCGGCGCGGTGACGTGGCCACCGAGCGTGGTGGAGCGCCAGTTGTAGCCGCTCGAATACTGGAACCAGCTCGCGAGCCCGGTGTTGGTGCCAAAGATCATGGTCGGCCCGAACACGGCCGGCGCGCACGCCGGGAGCTGCGCGAAGCGGGTCTTGCGGATCAGGCTGCCGGTGGTGGCATCGAGCGCCACGGACGCGAGTTCCGTGACCACGTAGACGTTGTCGTGGCGCTCGGAGGGCAGGTAGTCGAGCGAGAGCATCCGGTCGGTGCCCTGATAGGTGGAGCTGCGCCAGACCGTCTCGCCGTTGTCGCGGCGGATGCGGACGATGCTGCCTGCGCTGTCGCCGAACCAGGCGCTGTCGGCCGTGGCGTTCATCACCTCCAGGTGCGCGTCGCGGGTCGCCAGGGGCTCGGTCTGCCAGACGATGCGGTAGCCGAAGTCATCCGCGGTGGCCGGGCCGACCACGTAGCGCGCGTCGAGTGCGGCCATGGCGGCGGCACGCGAGTCGGCGTCGGGCTTGGCCTTCGCCGCGGGAGCGGCGACGGTGTCCGGGCGTGCCTTCGCGGGGGCATCCTGGCCGGTTGCCGGGGCGGCCAGCACGAGGGTGGCGCATGCGGCGCATGCCATGGTCGTGGGAAGGTCGATCATCGCGTCTGGAGCTCCTGGATCGCGTCCGGCGGCGTGGAAACCGCGGCTTTCGCGAGTCGAGAAGTATACGGAGGGGCATTCGTCACCGTTCCATCCGATCGGCACCGATGCGCTTTGGCGGGATGTGGTGCGGAGGTGGGCGGCGTGCGCGTCGCGGCTTCGTGCTGAACCCCAAAAAGAAGCTCGGCCGCGCCCTTTTCTAGGTTCGCGGCCGGCCTCCCTTTTCCCTCATATCCCTCGCAACACGACCCAAGCAGTTGTTGTGGTGATCACTTGTGGTGATCAGAACACCAAGAGTTCCCTTTTCCCAGTGTCCCTTAGAAGGTTTGATCGGGCCCTTTCTCCCAATCAAACGCAAACCTCGGAACCACTCGGGTGGTTGCTGGCCCTTTTCTCGGCTCCCTTCTTCCGAAGAAAGGGTTACGCGGAGTATGGCAGCAACGGACGCGGTTGCAAGGGCGTGTCACAGGTTTTTCGTTGTTTGGATCGTCTATTCCGCGCCGTCCGGTAAAGGACCGCGCCTGCGCGTCCCGGGCGGGTGATTGTCGGAATCGGAAGGCCGCTCCCTATGCTTTCCGGCATGAAGTTGGGCGTTTCCACCCTGGTCGCTGCGCTGGCCGTTCTTGTTGCGGTCCACGTCGCCGCGGCGAGCGCGGCACCGGTGGCCCCGCCTGCGCAGCAGGTGGCGGTGGGAACCTGGTGGGACCGCACTGCACCGCCCCGCGGGGGAAAGGTGCCCCAGAGCCGCCACTACTCCATCCGCAGCGACCTGCCTGTTGCGCAGACCAAGGAATACGCGGACCACCTCGACACGATGTACGACGAGTACTTCCGTCGACTCGTGAAGCAGGCCGGCCTGCGCCAGCGCTCCCCCGAGTACCCGAACGTCTACATGTTCGCCTCGCAGCAGGACTACCTCGACACGCTGCGCACCAACTTCGGCATCAACGGCACGGGCTCGGGCGGCATGTTCTTCATCGGCCCGCGCGGTGCGGGCCTGGCGTTCTGGGTGGAGAAGCTCCCCAGGCAGCGCGTCGGGCACGTGATCCAGCACGAGGGCTTCCACCAGTTCGCCCATGCGTTCTTCGGCAACGACCTCCCGCCGTGGCTCAACGAGGGACTCGCGGAGTTCTTCGGCGAGTCGGTGGTGGAAGGCAAGTCCGTGGTGATCGGGCAGGCAAGCCCCGAGGTGGTGACCCAGGTGCGCACCGCGGTGGAGAAGGACAAGTACCTCCCGTTCATGGACCTCCTGCAGATGGACTCCGCGCGCTGGAACGGCAACGTCCAGTCCGGCAATGCGCGGCTCCAGTACATGCAGAGCTGGTCGATGGTTCACTTCCTGGTGTACGGCGAGAACGGCAAGTACGAGCCGTATTTCAGCACCATGCTCAAGCTCCTGAACGCCGGCACCAAGCCGTTCGACGCATGGAAGAAGGCGTTCAGCCTGGACACCGAGACCGAGGTGCTCCAGTTCGAGTCGCGCTGGAAGGACTACGCCCGCGCGGCCAAGCCGGGTGCCTACGTTGCTGCGCGCAACCGGCTGGAGTTCCTCGCCGAGGGCCTGCGCGAGGTGTGGTCGAAGGGCGCACGGCCGAAGGATCTCGACGAGCTCAAGGCTGCGATGCGTGCGGAGAAGTTCCAGTTCACGAGCAGTTCGCACGGCTACGTGACCAAGCTCGATTCCGCCGACGACGCCAACTTCTCCATCCCGGACGACGAGGTGAACGTCAAGCAGCCGTCGATCGAGTTCGTGACGGCCAAGCCCTCGAAGAACGCCAAGGCCAAGAAGCTGGAGGAGGCGCATCCGACGCCGCCGATGCTGCGCACGCGCAACCTGCAGCCGAACGACGTGGGCGTGGGATGGACACGGAGCACCGTGGACCCCGCGCAGTTCAGCTACGAGATCCACGTGAATTGACGGACGCGCGGCGGCTCAGCGATCGTTCGGGAAGTTCCACTGGTCGCCGGGCACGTAGCCGAGGAGCGAGTAGAGCTCCTTGCGCGTCTGCATCCGCGGCAGGCTCTCGCGGACGCTGCCGTCGCGCTTGAGCGCCGCCAGCCCGCGCGCCACCTCGCCCATGGCCAGGCGCATCATGCTGAGCGGGTAGATCACCACCTGGTAGCCCAGCTCCTGGAACCGTTCGGCGGTGATGTCCGGCGTCTTGCCGAACTCCGTCATGTTGGCGAGCAGCGGGCCGGGCGAGGCCTTCGCGAAATCGGCGAACTCCTGCTCGGTCTGCAGGCCCTCGGGGAAGATCATGTCGGCGCCCGCGTCGCGATAGCTGTTGGCGCGCTTCACCGCGTCCTCGAAGCCGGTGACGTGGCGCGCATCGGTGCGCGCGATGATCACGAAGTCGCGGCTGAGGCGGTAGCGCGCCATGGCCGCCACCTTCTCGCACATCGCGGAGGCAGGCACCAGGTCCTTGCCGTCGAGGTGTCCGCAGCGCTTGGGGAACACCTGGTCCTCCACGTGGAGCGCCGCGGCGCCGGCGCGCTCGTACTCCACCACGGTGCGGATGCAGCACTCCACCTCGCCGTAGCCGGTGTCGGCGTCGGCAATCACGGGAAGCTTGGACGCATCGGCGATCTCGCGGATGGTGCGGCACATCTCGGTCATCGTGATGAGGCCGATGTCCGGGTAGCCGGCCACGTTCGCGGTGGCGCCACC
>JBIIJH010000182.1:0-4490 GCA_044233905.1 Phycisphaerales bacterium | reverse complement strand
GAGGAAGCGGCCGTCGGTGGCAGTGCCCTTGGCCAGTTCCTCGTACGGGATGTCGCTGAAGACCACCGTGGTCTGCGCGGATTCGATGGAGTAGGTGCCGTTGGCGAACTCGGAGACCAGGCGGACGGCCGTGTCACCGGAGCCCACGGTCTCGACGGATCCGCCGGGCGTGAACGAGCAGCCGGCCGACGTCAGGAGCAGCACCGCCGCCACGGCGGTGGACGCCGAACGGAACATGCGCTGCAGGCTGGAACCTCCGGCCCCGCGGTGGATCACCGCAGGTCCCGGGAAAGGTCGCCTTCGGCCGAGGCCGGGCGCTGCCGGACGGCGCGCGCCGCGGGGGAATCGATGCCGAGCACCGCGAACGGATCGCGCTCGGCGATGGCGCGCAGCGCGGTGCGCGGGATCGACGGAAGCTGCGTGCCGTGCGCGAACGCGTTCACCGAGTACAGGTTCTCGATGGCCTTGGCGGGAAGTTCGTAGGGGAAGCCGCTTCCGAAGAAGAGCTTCTCCATCACGCCCATGCTCTGCGCGCTGAGGAGCGTGTTGTAGAGCTGCCACGGACGACCGGCCACGCCGCTGATCTCGGCGAAGACGTTCGGGTGCTTGAGGAGCATGGCCAGGCACTCGTCGATCCACGGCCAGCCGAGCTCGCCGATCACGATGCGCATGCCGGGGTTGGCGCGCGCAACCTCGTCGAGGCCCGCGGGGCGGTCGAACTCGAGCGTGCCGCTTGCGACGAGCGGTCCGGGACGGCCGAAGAAGATCGGGAGTGCCAGCTGGTCGACGCGCGCGTAGAGGCGCATGGCGTCGGAGTGGGTCGGGTGGAAGCCCTGGGCGCTCGGCGAGACGCTGACGCCCACCAGGCCGAGCTCCACGGCGCGGTCGAGCTGGGTGGCGGCGTCCGGGGCCATCGGGTCGATGCCGGCGATGCCCGCCAGGCGACCGGGGTTCGAGCGGACCACTTCCGCCACGAACTCGTTGGGAATGGCGGCGTCGAGGAGCTTGGAACGGAAGCCATGCACCAGCGCGGCGGCCACCGGCTCGGTGGCGCGCTCATGCGCGGCGGCGGTGGATTCGAGGCGCGTCCCGCGAAGGGCCGTCATGCGGCGCAGCGACTCGGCCATCTCGCGGCCAAGCTGCTCGGGTGCGTTGAAGACTCGGGTTGAGCAGTCGACGATCATGTGGAACTTCTCTCTTTCTGGCGTCCTGCCTGATGCTGCCCGTCCGTGGGCGTGCGTCTCTGCCTGCTGCGGGCAGTATAGGGGTTACGGTCGGATGGCCCGGTGGAGAATGCAGATCCCCATGGTGAGCGGCGTGGCCGAGCACTGGCGGAACCCGGCCGATTCAAGCGTGCGGGCGAATTCTGCGGGCTGCAGGAAGGTGCTGATGGAACGCGGCAGGTAGTGGTAGGCGCCGGAACCATCGCGCGCCACGAGCGACGCGGTCCAGGGCATGATCCGCTTGGTGTAGAGGTTGCTTCCCCAGCGGATGACGGGATTCGCGGGATCCGCGAATTCAAGAACCACCAGGCGTCCGCCCGGACGCAGCACGCGGTGGAACTCGGCGATGGCGCGCGCGGGCACCGCCACGTTGCGGATGCCGAAGGCGATGGAGACGACGTCGAAGGATGCATCCGGGAACGCCAGCTGCATGGCATCGCCGTGGAGGTAGCGCACGGCGGGCCGCGCGTTGGCGGCGCGCGTGGCGCGGTGGCCCTTGAACTTGGCCACATCGAGCATCTCCGGCGTGAAATCGACGCCGGTGACCTCGGCGGCGCCGGCGTCGGCAAAGGCCTCGGCCAGGTCGCCGGTGCCGCACGCCACGTCCAGCACGTGGCTGTTGCGGTCAATGCCCGCGGCCCGAACGGCCGCCCGGCGCCAGCGCTGGTCCTGGAAGAATGAATGCAGCCGGTTGTTCAGGTCGTAGCTGCGTGCGATGGCCGCGAACATGGCCTGCACCTTGCGGGCCTTCTCGGCGTCCGCGTGCGGGTTCCGTTGCAGCGCATCCTGTGTCCAGACGGGTCCGGTCTCGGCCATTTGGACGATCGTAGGCGGTTCTTGGGACGCGGAAGGCTCCCTGAATTGCTCGATAACGTCCGGGAGGTGTTCCATAACGGGTGTTTTTCCCGCACCGTGGCGGTGACCGCGGCGCGAGCCCGATGCCAGTCATGCGCCGGCACTGACCGGCACGAACAAACGACCGCACGAACCACCTATGCAAGGAACCCGAACCATGAAGACCGAAGCCATCATCGAACAGCTCTTCCAGCACCTGATCTCCGGCGACCGCCGCCGCACCCAGACCTTCGTCACGGCGCTCACCGAGCAGAACATCCCCGCCGAGCGCTTGGCCAACGACATCTACTGGCCGATCCACGAGATGCTCGTCAAGCTCTTCAAGCACGGCCAGCTCTCGAAGATCAGCTACAACTACGCCACCCGCGCGCTTCGCCAGGTGGCCCACCAGGGCACCGCCTCGTACACCCGCGTCGAGCGCACCTGCGGTCGGATCCTGATGCTCTGCGGCCCGACCGAGGGTGAGGAACTGGGCGCCCAGATCGCCGTGGACCTGCTGGAAGCCTCCGGATACGAGGTCTTCTTCGCCGGCGCCGGCGTCGCCAACGACGAGGTGCTCGAGGAACTCCGCCAGACGAAGGCCGGCACGCTCCTCCTGTGGGCCTCGGCTGCGCAGGACGCCCCGGCGATCCGCGCCCTCATCGACCAGATCCGCGAGATCGGCGGCCACCCGAACCTGCGCATCGTCTGCGGCGGCGGTGTCTTCAACCGCGCCCTGGGCCTGGCCGAGGAGATCGGCGCCGACGTCTCGGCGACCACCCCGGCAGCGCTGGTGGCAGCCATCAACTCGAAGGCCACGGCCGCGGTGGCAGCCACCGCCGAGACCGCCGCACCGGCTCGCCGCCGCGTGAGCAAGGCCGCCTGACCCTGAACACCTCCTGCGGACGGGCCCGGAGGGCTCCCCGCAGGACTTTGCACCCGCCCGCCGGCCACGACGGACCGGCGGGCGGTTGTCTTTGGGGGCAGGGCACCCGGCTTTCCCGGCAACCCGGGCGGCAGGGGGCGGTAGGCTTTCCCGCATGCTCAGCAAGGCACACGAGAACCGCCTGATCCGTCGCGCCCAGCGCGGCGATGGCGCGGCCATCGAGGAGCTGATCCGTGAGCACCAGGACGCGCTCTACGCATTCTTGATGCGCCTGTGCGGCCGCCCCGACGTCGCCGAGGACATGGTCCAGGAGGCGTTCGTCCGGGTCATCAAGAACATCGATCGCTTCGACACGCGGTTCCGCTTCTCGACGTGGCTCTTCACCATTGCCCGCCGGCTCTACGTGAACCACATCCAGAAGCACCGCCCGGCGAGCGACAGCGAGGGCATGGAGTTCTGGGCATCGGCATCCGACCGCCCGGAGGACATGATGGCCGCCGAGGAGAAGCGCGACCACCTGCGCCGCATCCTCGACGTGGCCGTCGCGTGCCTGACGCCGCTCCAGCGCGAGATCGTCACGCTCTTCCACCACCAGAGCTGGTCGATCGAAGCGGTGAGCTCGCACCTGTCGATGCCCGAGGGAACCATCAAGAGCCACCTGCACCGCGCCCGCAAGCGCATGCACGATGCCATCTCGAGCGACGAAAGCCTGGCCAGGAAGGCCGAGGAGGTCATGGAATGATTCCGAACGACCGCCATGTCGCCGCACCCGACGTCACCGACTCGGTGATGCGCCGGCTCGGCTACCACCGCGCCGCGGATGCCGCGGAACTGCGCTCCATGCGCCGCCGCCGCATCGCCATCGCGTTGCTCCAGGGCACTGTGGTCCTCGCCGCATGCGCGCTCGGCGCTGCGTGGTGGATGGGCCAGTCCCGCAACGAGCGCACCCAGCCGGCCGTCGGCGATGCGCTGCGCGGCTCGATCGTGCAGGGCGCCGGCAAGCTCGACTCGATCCTGCTCGGCATGCCCCGCGTGCCCAACACCAGCGTGATGCAGGTGCCCGAGGCACCGCGCACGCAGGACCTTCCTTCGAAGTCGCCTGAGCCCGCGCCGCACGTGCGCAGCTACTGAGCCCGGCGCGGCCGGCGTCCTCCGATGAGCGCGGCGACCAGCACCCTCCGAAATGCCTTGTCCCGTTCGGCCCGCTTCGTGGTCGCGGCTGCATCGTTGGCGGCGTGTGCAGTGGCAAGCGCCGTGCCGCCCGGCGATGGCCCGTTCGGCAGCGCGGTGGTGGTGCCCGCCGATGCATCGATGGTGCTGCGGATGCGCGATGCGAAGGGCATGCGTTCCGATGCGCTGATGCTGCGCGCGCAGTCGTCGCTCCTGCAGCTGGCGGGTTCGCGCGTCCTGTCGCAGGCGTGGGACACGCTGGCCGCCGAGCTGGGCATGGATCCGTCGGCGCTGGTGGATGGGCTGATCGGCACGGACATCACCTATGCCGAGCGCACGCGCGACGGCAAGGTGGAGTGGGCCGCGGTCACCAAGGT
>JBIIJH010000062.1:0-14429 GCA_044233905.1 Phycisphaerales bacterium | reverse complement strand
ACTCCGTACCGGGCACATGGGTGACACTCTGCCCGTGACGGAAGACCTCTCATCCTACGGCTGCGACATCACCCTCATTCCTCGTCGTGCGACTCCATGTCTTCGGGCTCCGGCGCGTCGATCACCCGCGGCGTCGCCGACCGCAGGTCCAGGTAGCACAGCGCGCTGCGACGGTACGCCAGGCGCCAGATCCCGTCCGCGACCTCCTCCAGCCCCACGTACTCGCCCGCAAGCGCGCCCGACAGAAAGCTCATCCGGTTCCCGAGCTTCACCTCGCCGTTCGTGCGCACCCGACGCACCTCCCAGTGACCCGGGTACTCCGGCGGTGCAGGACGCGATTGCCACTCTCGCCGCGACGGCTCGTACACCTCACCCGGGCAACGCATCCCCAGTGCCTCGTGGCCACGATCCATGTTCATCCAATGGACGAAGTTCCCGAAGCGCCGCTGCTGGCCACGCGCAGTCTGGCTCGGAGGGCGCGCCGTCCGAGCCTTCAGCGTCCGGTGCATCCGCTCGTGACGCGGATTGTCCTCCGGGTGTCCCACACGCGACCGGCACACCTCGATCCCCTGGCGCATCCACTCCACCGTCACCCGTGACAGTCGGCCAACGCCCGTCCCCGCAAACGGAGCGCCGTTGTCGCTGTGGATCCGCTCCGGCACGCCAAATCTGCGGAAGATCCGTTCGAAGCTCCCCAGCACCGCCTCCGTCGATGGCACCACATACCCATCAACGCACAGCACGAAGCGTGTCGCATCGTCCTGCACCGTCAGCGGGAAGCACATCGAGCGGTCCCCAAGCCGGAATTGCCCCTTGAAATCAACCGTCCACTGATCGTTCGGGCCAGTCCCCGCTCGGTACGCCCCGGCCGGACCACGCAGATCCGGATCCCGACGCCATCGACCCCCCGCCACCAAACCCTCCTTGCGCAGGATCGACGACACCGTGCTCACCGCAGGAAGACGCATGTTCGGATACTCGCGACGAGCAAGAAACAGCAACTGGCGCGGTCCCGAGCCCGTTCGCTTCCGGAGCCGCACCAGCAACTCCCGCAACTGCGGCGACGTCGCGTGCGATTGCGTATGGCGCGCGCGGCTACGGTCCGAAAGACCTTCCACACCAGATCGATCATGGCGCGAAAGCCACTTGTAGGCCGTCTTGCGGGAGATCCCCAACATCCGGGCAGCCTCCGAGACTCCGATCCCACCATGGACCAACTTGACGAGGGAATGACGTTCCGACACGGCACAGGTTTCCTTCCAGGGCATCCGCGGAGGTTCTCCGGTGGAGCCAAGACCTGTCACCCATGTGCATAGACGATTGTGTTACCCATGTGCCCGGTACGTACCGTCCGCGGGACAGGGGTCCCGCGCGCAGCGGAGGGTGCGGTGGAACTTCGAAACGCCAAAACGCCCCGCGCCCAGCGCGTCACCACGCCTCACTGCTGCGCGTCGTCTGCCACCACGGTCACGCTGAACGTCGGTCCGTCCACCGCCGCCTCGAGCCGCAGCCCGACCGGCAGATCGATGCCGCGCACCGAGCGGAACTCGCCCGACAGGCGGCCGGCCAGCAGGATCACCCAGCGATCGCCTGCCACCGGCACACGATCGCCGAAGTCGAGCACCAGGCGCCCGCCGAGCGAGAGCTCGCCCGTCACGAAGAGGATCGACATGTCCTCGGTCGATGCCGGATCGCGGAGCTTGACCTCCACCACATCGTCATCGCCGAAGACCACCAGGCCGGACTCGACCACGGTGCCGTCCACCAGCCAATGATGCGGGACGGACGTGAGCTCATCGCCGGCAGCGTCATCCGCGCTTTCCTGCGCGCTGCGGCCGTGCCAGCCCTTGCTCGATCCGCTGCTGCCGCCCGCCGCCATGATGCTTCCCATGAAGCCGGAGATGCGGACGCCCGTGGCGGCCGAACTGGATGCGGAGACAAGCGACCCTGCCGTCGCCTGGACGGTGTAGGTGTAGCTCACGCCGACGTCGGCGCTCGTGTCGCCGTAGGAGTTCGCGCCGGAGACGAACTGCACCGCACCCGAGCCGCCGGTGCGGTTCACCAGGTAGCCAGTTGCGCCGACGCTTGCCGTCCAGCGCAACTGGATCTTCGTGGTTTCGTTGGTGGTGGCGGTCAGGCTCGTGGGCGCCGAGAGCGCACGCCAGCCAGTGTCGGAACCTGCGACTGAAAGCCCTGCGGAGGAGTTCGCGCGAACGCTGTACGTGTACGTGATGCCAGGAGTGCCCGAGGTATCGGTGAAGTTGTAGACCTTCTTGCCGAGCAGCGAACTGATCGCCAGCGCCGATCCACCCGCAGCGGCGCGGTAGACGACGTAACCGGTGGCCTTGGCCGCGGCGGTCCACGTCACGGTGGTGCCGGAGGTCAGCGTGCCGTCGGTGGCGTTCACGCCGTTCGGGCCCGTGGGCGCCATGACGCCCTGCGCCGTGGGCCCGCCACTGGTCGCCGTTGCAAGACGAACGGTGTAGGTGTAGGTCTTGCCTGCCTTCAGTCCGACGGAATCCACGTAGGTGAGGACTCCCGCAGCAACCGTCCCGATCGCCTTCGGCTTGCCGCTGCCAAGCGCGCGCAGCACGGTGTACGACGCGGGCGTGCCGGTCGGCACGGTCCAGGTCAGCGTGATCGACGTGGCAGACGTGCGGTTGGAGGCCGTCACCGCGATCGGCGTCATGTCGGCCGCGCGCTTGCCGACGGCGACGGGGCTGTAGTCGCCGTACGCCGTGGCATCCGCGCTGAAGACGCACTTGGCGCGGACGCGGTAGCCGTAGCTGGTGCCGGCCGTCGCAGAGGTATCCGCATAGGTGAGCTGGGACACCGTGGCGATGGTCTCCACCGAGGTGCCGGTGCTCCGCTGGACCTCGTACGCCGTGGCCCCGCTCACTGCGTTCCAGGTCAGCGTGACGCTCGCCGTGCTCGTCCCGTTGGACGCGGTGAGCACAGTGCTGCTGAGCCGCTTCCAGCCGACCGCGCCCGCGAACACACCGGAGAGGTCTCCGCCGCCCGCGATGGCGCGGACGCGGTACGTCACCTGCTGACCCACGGTCGCCGTCTCGTCGAAGTACTGCGGCATGTAGGTGGTGGCGATCACGGTCTCGACGCCGTCCACCATCTTGGCTACCTGGTACTGGTAGGCACGCTGCACCGCAGGCCACGAAAGGCCCACGCCGGCGACGTAGCTTCCCTGCGTCGCTTGCAGCGAAGCAGGGGCGCCCACCAACTCGCAATCGTCCGGGATGCCGTCCAGGTTGCGGTCGAACTCACCCACGGTCCCGAGCGCGATCTCGCAGGAGTCCGAGACGCCGCTGCCGCAGGCGGAGATGTACATGTGCGATGCGATCGAGACGTATCCCGGGGTGTCGCCGGTCTGCGGAGCGCCGATGGCGTACTGGTCACGCCCGACAGCCACGCCCTGGCCGAAGTAGCTGTAGAGGTCTCCGGGGCCGAACTGCGCGAACGCCACGTAGCCATCCGCCGCCGTGTAACGATTGCAACGCGCGGCGTCCGGGCGCCCAATCAGCGCGAAGCCCTCATGGATCGCCATCGTGTTGCACAGGACGTAATCGGTGCCCGGGGCGCCGCCGAAGCGAGCCGTCGCGGTGACTTCGTTGAAACCAAGGTACGAGGGAACGCCGCCATCGGTCAGGCGGTACTTCCAGACGATGTCCGACTGCGTCGGTCGCTGCTCGCGCACGAACAGCGCAGTGCCGCCGCCCGTGTTCAGTTCGCTGCCGGACGTCATGTCGGTGCCGAAGGTGCCCGCGGAACCGCCCCGCGACTTGAGGCGTGCCGTCCCGTTCCAGGCACCGTACGCATCACGCTTGTAGACGTAGACGGAGCCTTCCTTGCCCGCGTCGGAGGTGAGGACCTCGCCCGGCGCAGAGATGGACAGGCTCGAATTGACGAGCGACACCGTCCAGCCGAAGTACTTGTTCTGCGTGGCGGTGGGCTGTTCGGGGTCGAACTGCCGCAGCAGGCTGTACACACCGTCGGTGCCCCGCCCGTAGAGGAAGGCTGCACCGCGCGCGTAACTGGATGCATTCATCGCCGTCGGGGCGCCGACGACCAGAAAACCATCGCGCAACGCCACGCTCATCCCGAAGCATCCAAAGGGGAGTCCCACCGGCGAGGAGATCGTCTGCAGGAACGACCACGTGCCGTCGGTCGCGCGGGCGTAGAGCACCACCGCACCTTGGTTGGAGTTGTGGAACGGCGCACCGACCACCGCCACGGCGTTGTCGTTGGCGATGTCGACTCCGAATCCACTGTTGGCGAGAATCGAACTTGGCCGGGCCAAGCTCGAGACCAAGCCGACGGTGCCGAAATCGTTCCGACGGTAGACGTAGACGGTGCCCTGACCTGGCGCCCCGACGAGGACGTCGGCCCCGGCCACGGACACCGACGCGCCAACCGCAGCGCCGTCGATCGCGCCGGAAGGGGTCGAACTCACCAAGGTCGCCCCGCCAGCGCAGTCGGTGCCAGCGGCCGCCGCAGGACTCGCCGTCACGAACGCCATCGCGAGTACTGCCACCGCTGCACGGGATGCCTGCCAAGAACCCCGGAGGCAAGAACCCCGGACGATGGCCGGGAAATCGATCTGGAACGGGAGTCTGGGCATGGATTTGGGTCGTTTCTGGCCTCCGGCACCGACAGGCGCCTTCCAGCCATGGGGTAATTACGCTAGTATCTTCGATCCGTTCGGATCCCGAGCGGGGTTTCAGGGTTTGGAGTGCATTTTCCACCTCCTGAAACGACATCCTGCCCGTCCCCAGCCTGCCGATGTAGCTCAGATGGTTAGAGCGAGGGATTCATAAACCCTAGGTCGGCGGTTCGACTCCGCCCATCGGCACTCCAGACGCCCGCACCACCCGTGGTGCGGGCGTCGTCGTTTTCCCGGAGCTGCCCGGCGTATGTTGCCCGCGTGCACACCGGAACCGATCCCGACCCGGCGGAGACCACCGTCGAACATGTCGCCCTCCTCTTCGCGCTGGAGGCGGAGGCCATGCCCCTCGTCGAGCGCCTCGGCCTGGTGGAGCAGCCCGCGGTGGACCCCTGCATGCCCCAGCGGCACTTCTCCGGGCGCGTGGGAACGCTGGCCGTCGACCTCCTGATCAATGGCCGCGACCCGCGCTGCGGGACCGACCGAGTCGGCACCGATGCCGCCACGCTCGCCGCCTTCATGGCAATCCGCAAGCTGGCACCCGACCTCATCATCAATGCCGGCACGGCCGGCGGCTTCGAATCCCGCGGTGGATCGATCGGCGCCATCTACGTCTCGGTCGGCAACCTGCTCTACCACGACCGCCACATCCCGATCCCCGGCTTCGAGCTTCAGGCGCGCGGCGCGTGGCCCGCAACGCCTGCGCCCAACCTCATGCACGCCATCAGCGCCAAGCCCGGCATCGTCACCACCGGCAACAGCCTCAATTGCACGGCGGAGGAACGCGCCTTCTTCGAGCACGAGCGCGTGGCCGCCAAGGACATGGAAGCATGCGCCATCGCGCAGGTGTGCGCGCAGTGCGGCGTGCCCTTCGTGGCGGTGAAGTCCATCACCGACCTCGTGGACCATCCCGAGGCCGTGCAGGATGCGTTCCTGCGGAACCTCCGCATGGCGAGCGCGCTGCTCGCGGAGCGCATGGAAGTCGCCGTCCGCTGGCTCGGTGCGCACCCGCGTCGCATGGCGGAACTGTGAGCGGGTGCGAGACCGCGCCAACGGCTCGCAGGAATTTCCGCCGCCAGTGACGACGCCCCCCGATCGCGTCCTACCGTGCGTGCATGATCCGGTCCAACACCAACCGAAAAGGCGAAATCGCAGTGCAACGCACCATCCTGCGAGCGCTGGAACTGGGGCTGAACGTCTGCCGCCCATGCATCGAAGGCACGCGCTACGACCTGGCCGTGGAGCGCACGGACGGGCTGCTTGAACGTGTGCAGGTGAAGTACTGCGACCACCAACCAGGGCGGGGCGGCACCTACCAGCTCTCGCTCACGCGCCATTGCGGCGGTCGCACGCGACGGATCTACGGATACGGCCGAGGGGAAATCGATGCCGTCGTCGGCTACCTGGCCTCCGATGATTGCCTGGTCTGGCTACCGGCTGCGCTCTGGGAGGGGCGAACGCGCATCGCTTTGCGCACGGGCCCAGCGCGCAACGGCCAACGGCGCGGAATACACATGGCCCGGGACTACCGCTGGTGAAATCCCGCCCGTTACAATCCGGAGGAGCAGCTCCAGTAGCTCAGTTGGATAGAGCGGCGCACTCCTAAGGCGCAGGTCGCAGGTTCGATCCCTGCCTGGAGCGTTGAGACCACGGAACGTCGATACCCCGGACTGGGGAACCGAGCGCCAGACCCGTGATTGGGTGGAGCGCCTTCAAGCACACTCCAGCACCTTCAAGCCTGAGCGCACATGCACCCGGATTGATACGCATCACTGCATCACTTGCCGTGCGTGCCGCCCTGTTCCTTCCGCGCGCCCGCGAAGTAGACGAGCGCCCAGACGGAGAGGAAGAGAACCCACGCAGCATTAGCAAAGAGGACGGGCCACATAGGGGCGAGAGTATACCCCGCATCCGCCATGACCGCCCCGCCCCGCACGCCCCGTTTCCACGTGGTGCTCTACCAACCGCAGATCCCGAACAACACCGGGAACATCGGCCGCACCTGCATGGCCACGGGGTGCCGCCTGCACATCGTGCATCCGATCAGCTTCCAGATGGACGAGAAGGCGCGCCGCCGCGCCGGCCTGGACTACTGGGACCTGGTGGACTGCGTCGAGCACGCCTCGTGGGAGGCGTTCCTCGCCACCGAGCAGCCGCCGCGGCTCTGGCTCTACACCACCAAGAGCGAGCGCCCGCACTGGGAGGCGAACTTCGCCGCCGGCGACTACCTCCTCTTCGGCCAGGAGAACGGCGGCGTGCCGCAGGACGTCCACGACTGGGTCGCCACCAACCACGGCACCGATCACCAGCTCACGCTGCCGATGCTTCCTGATCCACGCGCGCGCAGCCTCAACCTGGCGACGGCCGTGGCGTGCGGGATCTACGAGGGGCTGCGCCAGACCGGCGGCATCCCCGCCGACTGACAGGCGACGCGCACCGACGCATCAGTCGCCCACCCGGCTCCGTATACTTCTCCGAAAGGCACCAAACATGCGAGCATCCTCCACCATCCGTACGGCTTCCGGCCGCCCGACCCGCAGCACCGCCACCCCCCGTGGCACCGTCCGGGCCGGCTTCACCCTGGTCGAGCTGCTGGTGGTGATCGGCATCATCGGCCTGCTGATCGGCCTGCTGCTGCCGGCCCTCGGCAAGGTGGTGCAGCGCGCCAAGAGCACGCAGACCACGGGCACGATGCAGGAGTTCGCGAAGGCGTGCGACTCCTATTTCCAGGAGTTCGGCGAGTACCCCTCCGCGGTGCCGGACGAGATCCTCTATGCCGGACTCGATGGCGACTCGCAGCTTCCGAAGCTCACGGCTGCCGAAAACGCGCTGCTTGCCCTCATGGGTGGCTATCGCATCGAGACCGACGCCGATTACGCCAGCTTCGGCGGTACCACACTCACGTTTGCCGCCACCACCACGACGCCCGCCTTCAACATCAAGATCGATTCCACCAAGATGGGCGAAGGCCCGTACAAGAACGGCAAGAAGTACGACGCGTTCTATGCCCCCAAGGGCCGCGAGTTCGGCAAGGCTGCAGGCCAGCTCAACTCGGCCACCGGCCAGACCGAGGATGCCGGCACGGGACTCGTCCCCGACCTGATCGATGCGTGGGGCGCGCCGATCGCCTTCATCAAGCAGCAGCGTTCCATCGGGCCGCTCGTGAAGCGCGGTACCGGCACGGCCACCAACCCCGGCCAGTTCGAGCGCAGCGGCATGCTGGCCTACATCAACAGCACGCAGATGGGCGACAGCAGCGCCGACCAGACCGACACCACCAAGGGCAGCGTGTTCAGCACCACGTCAGCGGGCGGCCAGTCCGGTGCGGTTGCCCGCGACCTCACCCTCGGCCAGCTCATCCGTCACCCCGGCCTCAATGCGCAGAGCTCCACCGGCTCGGGAAGCGTGTCGGACACCGACCGCATCTGGGCAGGCACGCCGCGCGGCAAGTACTTCCTGTTCAGCGCCGGCCCGGACGGCATCTTCTTCTCCCGCGCGCAGGCCACCACCTCCACGGGATCCGCCATGACGGACATCGTGAGCTCGGCGAACAACAGTGCCGGCCCGCAGGTGATCGAGCGCTACGACGACGTCGTCGTCTCCGGCGGCAGCTGATCGAGCGCGGTGGACCTCACTTGCCCGAAGGCTTGCCGTCGCCCTTGCGGGGGGTGTCCGTCGGCGCGTCCTGGGGCTTGTCGTCGAAGTTGAAGGGCTTGGAGTCCGGGCGCTTGCCGGGCTTCTCGCCGCCCGGCAGCATGGGATCGGCGGTCATCGGGTCGGCTGCACCGCCACCCTGCTTCCCCTCCTTGCGATCGTCCTTGCGCTGCTCGGCCTGCTGACGCAGCGCGTCGTAGTGTTCCTTGAACTTCGCCTGCTGCTCGGGCGTGAGGAGCGCCCAGATCTTCTGCTGCGCCTCCTCGGCCTTGGGCGCGGAATCCTTGAGCTTCTGCATCTCCTTCGCCATCGCGGGGTCGGGCTTCTTGCCCGCATCGCCCGATTCCTTGCGCTCGCGCGCCGCCTGCTCGAACGCACGGATGCGATCGGCGTTGGCCTCGCGGAAGGCCTTGGTGCGCGCTTCCAGGTCGGTGCGGATGGCCTTCACCTGCGCCTGCACCTCAGGTGAGAGGTCCGGCATCAGCTGTTCAAACGCTCGGCGCCAGAGTTCCACGTTGCGCCGTTCCGCGGCCATGCCGGCCATGGGGCGCTCCTTGTTGTTGTTGCCCTTCACAGGACCCTTCTCGCCGAACGTGTCCTTCCCCTGGGTGGATTCCTTGGCAACCGGCGGGCCACCGAGCGGCGGTGCGCCCGCGGGCGCGTCATCGGCCAGCACGGGTGCGGCAAGGAACGAGGCGGTCAGGATGAAGGTGGCGATCGGCATTCGCGGGCTCATGGGAATCTCCTCGGGGCGGGCGGTTGGCCAGCGGCAGCGTAACGAGGCCGCCACGGCGGAATTGCAGCGCGGGCACCCGCCGCGCACCCGGAAACCGCGGCGCCCTGCCCGGAAACGCCCCAACGGCCCGGGAACACCCCCGACCGGGCTACGATTGCCGGACTATGGCCCTTTCGAGCAAGCACCTCCACGACGCCCTCCGCACGGTCCAGGACCCCGACCTCCACAAGGACCTGGTCACCCTGGGCATGGTCAAGGACGTCCATGTCACCGGCAACGACGTGAAGCTCGTGATCGAGCTGACCACGCCGGCCTGCCCCATGAAGGACAAGATCCGCGGCGACATCGACGAGGCCGTGCGCTCCAAGGCCATCGAGACCGGCGAGCCCCTCGGCAAGCTCGAGATCGAGTTCACCGCCGACGTCCGCAAGGCCAACGAGAAGACGCGCGAGGGCGGCAACCCGCTGCCGCTCGTCAAGAACATCATCGCCGTCGGCGCCGGCAAGGGCGGCGTGGGCAAGAGCACGGTGAGCGCGAACCTGGCGGTGGGCCTTGCGCGTTTCGGCGCGAAGGTCGGCCTGCTCGATGGCGACATCTACGGCCCGAGTGTCCCCACGATCCTCGGCCTCGAAGACGCGGGCACCGCAGCGCGCGGCAACATGCTGCTTCCCTTCGAGGTGCATGGCATCAAGACCATGACCCTGGGCAAGCTGGTCGACCCGGACAAGGCGCTCATCTGGCGCGGCCCGATGGCGCACGGAGCGTTCAAGCAGCTGGCGCTGCAGACCGACTGGGGCGCGCTCGACTACCTGATCATCGACCTCCCGCCCGGAACGGGCGACGTGCCGCTCACCATGAGCCAGCTCCTGCCGCTGACCGGTGCGGTGGTGGTCTGCACGCCGCAGCGCGTGGCGCAGGACGACGCGCGCCGCGCGGTGCGCATGTTCCAGCAGCTGGGGATCCCGATCCTCGGCGTGGTGGAGAACATGAGCTACTTCGTCGGCGACGACGGCAAGGAGTACGACCTCTTCGGCCGCGGCGGCGCGGAGATCATGGCGCAGACCATGGGACTTCCGTACCTCGGCGGCATGCCCATCCACATGGAGCTGCGCCGCAACTGCGACGAAGGCACCCCGCTCCGCAACTGGGACACCCCGGCACTCGGACGCGACATCGACGCGCTCTGCCAGCGCCTGGCCTCGCAGGTGAGCATCCAGTCGCTCGGCGGTTTCGTGCAGCCGACGCTCAGCGTGCGATGACAAATCCGTACCCGGTTACATATGCACCAATTTCCTCCATGGAGGAAATTGGTGCATATGTAACCGGGTACGGATTTAAAGCGTCAATACCCGCGACCCGCGTACGGCCAGTAGCCGCCGCGGAGGTTCGCCACGCTGAACCCGCGCCGGCGCAGGTACGCGCACGCGCGTGCGCTGCGGTTGCCGGCGCCGCAGTACACGACCAGCGATCGTGACGGGTCGATCTCGCCGACGCGCGCGGGAAGCTGCGTGAACGGGATGTTGACGGCGCCCTGCACGTGACCGGCACGGAATTCCTGCCGCGAGCGGACATCAAGCACTCCCGCCCCGCCCTTCACGATGCGCAGGTTCGCCTCGCGCGGCGAGACCTCCTCGCAGCCGCTGCGTTCGAACTCGTCCTCGTCGATTGCCTCGAAGTCCCGCGGGGTGATCCAGCCGGCGAAGCGGTCGATGCCGACCCGGTAGAGGACGCGCACGGCCTCATCGATGTCCTCGGCATCCGCAACGAAGAGCACCTCGTCGTCGGCCTCCAGGTAGTTGGCCACGGTGGGCCCGAAGTACTGGTCGAGCATCGCGAAGATGGAGCCAGCCAGGTGACCGTCCATCCAGGCGCCCCACTCGCGCGTGTCCACCACCACGCGGTGCAGCTCGCGCGCGGACGCGGCGAACTCAGCGGAGCCCAGGCGTGGCGGAGCGGGCACCGCATCGTGCAGCTCCGGACCACGTTCGTTGGCCGTCTTCACGCGGCCGAAGTACGGCGGCGCGTCCGGCTGGTCACGGAGGAGGCCCTCGACGAACTGCGCCGCGTCGCCCCTGGAACGAAGCGGGCGATTGATGATCCGCTCGATCCCGACCGTGGTCTCCGGCAGCCGGCAGATCATCTTGCCGCAGGCACTGCCCGCGCCGTGGCCCGGGAGCACCACGGTGGCGTCCGGCATGTCGTCAAGCAGCGCCAGGCTCTGGCGCATGGCCTCGGCGCTCTCCTCCACGCTCATGCCACCCGAGGCAAGGAAGCCGAGGTCCGGCCGCCCGATGTCACCCGCAAAGAGGAAGTCGCCGGAGAAGAGGGCGAGCGGGAACCCCTGCTCGCCGAGGTATTCGAAGCTGAGCGACTCGCGCGTATGCCCCGGCGTGTGCCGGACGCGAAACGTGAGCGAACCGATCCGGAACGTCTCGCAGTCACAGAGGAAGCGGATGGACGCGCCCGCATGGAACGGCCCGGTGGCTGTCCACGACGCGGGCTCGCCGATGCCGCTCAGCATGACGGTGACGGGGCGCTTCGCCGCAAAGGCACGCGTGCCGCTGACGAAGTCCGCGTGGTTGTGCGTCTCGGCCACCGCCACGATCCGGACGCCCTCTTCCTCGGCCTCGCGCTCGTAGCGGTCGATGTCGCGCTCCGGATCGAAGAGGATCGCCTCCCGGGTCTCCGGGCAGCCGACCAGGTAGCTGGCCTGCGCGAGCGATCGGTCGTAGATCCGTCGGTAGATCACTTGAATTCCTTGCGCAGCTGCCGCAGCGCGGCGCCGAAGGCATCGAGGTGCTGCTTCTCGTGGGCGGCGCTCACCTGGCAACGAAGGCGGGCGTGCCCTTCCGGCACCACCGGGAATCCGAAGCCGATGACGAACACGCCGAGCTCGAGCAACCGCTTGCTCATGGCAATGGCCTTGGCGGTGTCGTGGACGATGATCGGGCAGATGGCCGTCGGGCTCTCGAGCACCTCGAAGCCCGCCTCGCGGATGGTGTTGCGGGCGTAGGCCACGTTGTCGCGGAGCTTCTGGACGCGCTGCGGCTCGCGCATCAGGACGTCGATGGCCTTCTCCGCGCTGCAGGCCACCGTGGCGGGAAGCGCGTTCGAGAAGAGCGTGGGGCGGCCGCGCTGGATGAGGAGGTCGATGGCCTTGCGGCTTCCCACCACGTATCCGCCGGCCGCGCCGCCGAGGGACTTGCCGAGCGTGCCCGTGAAGTAGTCCACCTTGGTGGCCGCCATGTTCCAGTGCTCGTGCGTGCCGCGGCCGGTGCGGCCCATCACGCCGGTGCCGTGGCTGTCGTCCACCACGAGCAGCGCGCCGAACTCGTCGCACACGGCGCGCAGCCCCGGCAGGTCGCCGATGTCGCCTTCCATGCTGAACACGCCGTCCGTGACCACCCACAGGGCGCCCGTCACGTCGGGGTTGGCGCGTGCCGCGGCCAGCTTGGTGCGCAGGTCATCGAGGTCCGCGTGCTTGAAGACGCCCTTGTGCAGGCCCTTCTTGATGACAGCGGCCAGGCGGATGCCGTCGATGATGGACGCGTGGTTCAGCTCGTCGCTGATGACCAGGTCACCCGGCTCGCAGAGCGTCGGGAAGATGGCCTCGTTGGCGTTCCAGCAGCTGGTGAACGTGTACGCCGCCTCGCAGCCGTAGAACTCGGCGATCTTCGCCTCGAGCGTGTGGTGGCACTCGAAGGTGCCGCAGATGAAGCGGACGCTCGCGGTGCCGGCGCCGTACTTGCGGAGGCCGGCGATGCCCGCATCGATCACTTCCGGATGGTCGGCAAGCCCCAGGTAGTTGTTCGAGCAGAAGCACGCCACCTCGCCGTAGCCGCGGAGCTTCACCGTGGCGCCCATGGGGCCTTCGATGGTCTGCAGGTGCTTGAGCTGGCCCGACTCCTTGAGCGTGGACAGGATCTGCTGCGTGCGCGACTCGAACGGGCTGGCGACGAGGGTGGTCATCCGGGAAAGGCTACCGGAACCACCTGTTTCCACGCAATTGCACGGCCAACGCCAGCCGTCGCGCACCCTCCCCCTGGTCGATCCGGAGGTGCTTCGGCGACGCCCCGTTCAGGCCTTGCCGTACCGCGCACGGATCTTCGGCATCAGGTACTTCTCGAAGGCGCTCTCGAAGGTGTACGTCGGCGTCCAGCCCCAGTCGCGGCGGGCGGCGGAATCGTCGCACTCCTCCGGCCAGCTGTCGACGATCGCCTGGCGACCGAGGTCCGGCACGAAGCTCACCTGCGCGCCCGGGAAGTCGCGCTTCACCAGCCGCTCGAAGTCCGCGGCGGTAGGGCTGAAGGCGCTGACGTTGTAGACGCAGCGCGAGAGGCGCTCCTTCGGCGCCGCAGCGAGCCGAAGCAGCGCGTCGATCGCCTCGGGCATGGTCATGAACGGGATGCGGGTGTCCGGACGCACGAAGCAGTCGTACGACTTGCCCTGTGCCACCACGTGGATCATCTCCGGGCCGTAGTCGCTGGTGCCGCCCGCGGGGACGGTGTCGCTCGAGATGATGCCCGGGAAGCGGATCGACCGGAAGTCCACCGGGCGGACCATGCGGTCCTTGGCAAGCTTGCGGTAGTGGTCCTGGTAGTAGCGGCCGAGCTCCTCGCCCGCCACCTTGTTCACGCCGTACATCGTGTGCGCGTGCGTGAACTGGTCCTCGTTCACCACGCGATTGGTGCGCTTGGCCTCCACCGACGGCATGCCGTAGGCGGCGATCGAGCTCGGGAACATGAACTTGACGCCCTGCCCCTGCGCGCGTGCCTGCTCGGCCGCCAGCTTGAGGAGGTTGAGCGTGCCATCCACGTTCACGTGGTGCGCGGTCTCCGGCGCGAACTCGCCACGGGTGGAGAGGAGCGCGGCCAGGTGGAAGATCTCGCCGATCTCGTACTGCGCGTTGACGCGCTCGAGCAGGCCGGCGTCGCAGATGTCGCCGACGAACGCATCGCGGCACTTGGAGCGGACGCCAGCATCGAGTTCGCGCACGTCCATGGCCACGATCTGGTTGCCGTCTCGGGAGAGCACGTCGATGAGGCCGTGACCCATCTCACCGCCGGCGCCCGTGACCAGGATGACCTTCTCGCGACGATGACCGGACGGTGTGTGGGGGTCTGCGGACATGGGGCGCAAAGTGTACGGGGCACCCCCGCCTCACGCCCTCCCGGCGGATCAGGCGCGCACGCCACGCCGCTCGAGCAGCCGCTTGGTGGCCAGGATGCCCGCGTGCTCGGGCATCCCCTTGCCCTCGAACTCGATGCCCACGTAGCCGTTGTAGCCCGCGGCATCGAGGATGCCGAAGACGCGGTCGTAGTCGATGGTGGTCTCGTTGCCCGCGGCATCGAAGCCGTAGCTCTT
>JBIIJH010000181.1:0-4530 GCA_044233905.1 Phycisphaerales bacterium | reverse complement strand
AGACATGGCAGCAGCACGTGGACCTCAGCCAGGCCATGCGCGGCACGGAACTGATGATCGGTGAGAAGCCGGCCATCTTCCTGGCGCCGCATGCCGGCAACTGGGAGCTGCTCGGATTCTTCCCCACCCTCATGGGCTTCCGGATGCATGCGCTGGCGCGCCCGCTCGACAACCCCATGCTCTGGAAGTGGGCCCTGGGCAAGCGCGAGTCACGGGGCATGCGAGTGATCACCAAGTTCGGCGCCACCGAGGAACTGCAGGAGATCGTGAACTCCGGCGGGCGCATCGCCTTCATCGCCGACCAGAACGCCGGCGAGGACGGGATCTTCGTCCCCTACTTCGGGCAGATGGCGAGCGCGTACAAGTCCATCGCGCTCTTTGCCATCCGCTACGAGATGCCCGTCGCCGTCGGCGTCGCCCTCCGCGTCGGTGATGGCTTCAATTACGCCATCCACACCATGGACATCATCCGGCCGGAGGACTGGCGCGACCACGATGACCCGGTCTTCTACGTGACCGCGCGCTACACCCACGCCATGGAGCGGGCGGTGATGCTGGACCCCGCGCAATACCTCTGGATCCACCGCCGCTGGCGGAGCCGGCCCAAGTGGGAGCGCGAGGGAAAGCCCCTGCCCGACCGCATCAAGGCGAAGCTCCGGACGCTGCCGTGGATCGACGACGCGGCCATTGCGCGGCTTGAGGAAGACGCCCTGCGCAATGGTCGCGAGCTGGCCGGGAGCGCCACGTGAGCACGGCACCGCGGCGCCTCGACGGGCTCCGGCTCCTCGTGGTGGACGATGAGCCGGACATCCGTGCCGCCATGTGCATCGCGCTGCGCGCCGAAGGCGCGGTGATCGACGATGTGGGCGACGGAAGCCTCGCGCTGCATCACCTCCTGGGCACACGGCCGGATGCCGTGGTCCTCGACCTGATGCTTCCGGGGCAATCGGGCTTCACCGTGCTCGAACGCTGCCGCGCGCTGGTGCCGCCCTGCCCGGTGGTGATGATCACCGCCAACCAGGGGCGTCGGCACGCAGCCCTGGCCACCTCCTTGGGTGCGTCCGCCTACCTGGTGAAGCCGGTGCCGTTGGTGCGCCTGATCGATGCCGTCGAAGCAGCGGTCCGAGGCTGACCGCGCCGTCGCAGGCTGCGGCATCCGTCTTGCCTGCGCCGCTTGCGCTATCTTCCCGCACCGCCATGTCCCGACGCCAGTTCGTCATCCTCAGCCGCGAGCCCGTCACCGAAGACGGCCAGATGCCGCCCTTGGGCAACCGTGCGGACGTGGTGGCCGGCCTGGCGCACTGCAACACCTCCCCCGAGGTTGCCGGCGGCGACACCCTCTACGGCCCGGGCCTCGAGTTCGAGCTTCCCCCCGACCAGGATCCCGTTCGACAGATGCTTCTCAACATCTCCGACGACGACATCGCCTGGATCATGATCATGCGCATTGCGCGTGAATTCGGCTGGAAGATCCTCGATCCGCAGAGCGGCCGCGAATTCCAGGCCTGACCGCCGGACGCGGGACCCCCGGGATTTCGAAACCGAACCCAGCACCGAAACCAGCGGGACTCAGTCGAGCGGATCGCTCTCGATACTCGCCTGCTCCCCGGCCATGCGCTTCTCGACATAGCGACGCACCCAGTTCTCCCACGACTTGCCGGCGGCGGTGTCCTTGCCGGTGAACGCGAGGCGGGTGATGCGGTCGTACGGAATGGTCTGCTTCTCGCCGCCACCGACGAGCATCACGCGGACCACGGAGTCCTGCATGGTGGTGCCGGCGCGGCGATCGAAGATGTAGCACTCCACCACGCTGCCATCGGCGAGCGTCAGCGTCACGTCACCGCGGTAGTCGAAGGCCTCGTCGAAGGCGCGCTTGCGCAGGCCTTCCGGGATCGAGGCGAGTTCAACGGAGATTCCCTGGCCGAATTGCTGGCCCTGTTCTGCGGTCATGGCGGTCACTTCTGGTCCTTCGGATGCGTGATGCCGGAACTGCGGGCGCTTTCGGCGGCCTCGCAGAGGAGGTCGTCGAGCTGCCGGATCAGCGCTCGGGTCTCCTCCACGGCGTTCTCGAGTGAGGTCTGCCCGGATGCCTGGCGCATGGGGTCGATGCGGCGCGCCGCGGCAAGCCGCTGGTCCAGGGCGCGTCCCTCGGCCTCCAGGGTCTCCAGGAGGGCGCACGCCTGGCGGAGGGCCGTCAGGCGGGGGTCTGAGGGGGAAATGGCGGCCAAGGCGGCGGTGCCAGCCAGGCGCAGGTCCACGGAGGGAGACACGAGCGCCCCGGCAAGGATGCCGGGCGCGGTGGCCTCTCGGGAGTTCGGTCGGGTCGGGGTTGCGAGATCCATGCGTACTGCGAAGTGCGGAGGCCACCCAAGAAGCGGATGGCGCGGGGGCCACCGTCCGTGGCGGCCCAACTGAACCGGAATCATACCCGCAAATGGCATGCGACGACCGACACGACGACCAGATAACATCCCTGAAGCATGAAGTACCTCGTCACCGGCGCCGCCGGCTACATCGGATCGCACACCGTCCGTGAACTTCTTGGTCGCGATGCCACCCGCGTGGTGGCCGTGGACTCGCTGGTGCGTGGCCACCAGGGGGCCATCGATGCCCTCGCCCGCGTCGCCGGTGGGCGCTTGCGGTTCGAAAAGCTCGACCTCCGCGAACGTGCGCCGCTCGCTGCGCTCCTGGCCGAGGAGCGACCGGATGCCGTGCTCCACTTCGCGGCCTACACGCTCGTCGGCGAGTCGGTGGCGCAGCCCGCCATGTACTGGAGCTGCGGCGTGGGCGGCACCAGCAGCCTGATCGAGGCCATGCGCGCGGCCGGCACGCCGCGGTTGGTGTTCTCCTCCACTGCCGCCACGTACGGCGCGCCGGAAGAGATGCCCATCTCCGAGGAGACCCCGCAACGGCCGGTGAATCCCTACGGCGCCAGCAAGCTTGCCTGCGAAGCGATCATCCGTGACGAAGTGGCCGCGGCACGGCGCGACGGGCGCGCCTTCGCCGCCACCATGCTGCGCTACTTCAACGTGGCCGGGTGCGCGTCCGACGGCCTGCTTGGCGAGGACCACGATCCGGAGACGCACCTGGTCCCGTCCGCCCTGCAGGCAGCCCTCGGCATGCGCCCTGCCCTCCAGCTCTTCGGCACCGACTACCCGACGCCCGACGGCACCTGCATCCGTGACTACGTGCACGTGGAGGATCTTGCCGCGGCGCACGTCGATGCGCTGCACGCGCAGCAGCCGCACGGATGCGAGGCGTTCAACGTCGGCATCGGCCACGGCTTCAGCGTGCGTGAGGTGTTTGCCGAGTGCGAGCGCGTAGTCGGCAAGACCATCCCCGTGGCCGTGGCTGCGCGGCGCGACGGCGATCCGCCGGTCCTTGTCTCGGACCCCGCGCGCATCATGCGCGAGCTCGGATGGCGTCCGCGCCACCGCACGCTTGCACCCATGGTGGAGAGTGCGTGGAACTGGATGCGCACACACCCGCAGGGCTACCGCACGCGCTGAATCCCCCACGCGCCGATCCCTCACGCGCCGCGGGCTCAAAGGGCGAAGCTCAGGCCCACCCAGATGCCCAGGTTGTCGCGGCCCGGGTTGTCCACGTACGTCTGGGCATTCGAGATGTGGTACCAGCGCGCCTCGGCATAGAGCCGCGTGTCCGGCGCCACCTCGTACGTACCGCCCAGGCCCAGGCTCGGCGTGAAATTGAACGGTGACCCGTCGGACGGCACGCTCCGGGTGGAGCCCATGACGCCGCCGCCGATGCTGCCGAAGAGCGACCACTCCTCGCGCGCCAGGAAATGCCAGCGAAGCTCGACATCGAAGCCGTAGGTGCCGGCGTTGCCGCCGTCCTGCCAGACGTAGCCACCGGTGGCATAGAACGCCAGCTCCACGTTCTGGGCGCAGAACCACGCCAGGCCGATGCGGCCCTGGAACTGCTCGGCGTTCTCGAAGTCCCACATCCCGTCGCCCTCGATGTCGAGGCGCAGCGAGTCCTTGGTGCCGAACGCCGCGCGAGGCGCGGGCGCCTCGGCAGGAGGCGTGGTGATCGCTGCGTCTGCCGCAGGCTGCTGATTGGCGGGTGCGGGCGCACTCGCGGGCTGCGCCGCCTGCACCTGCTGCAGGTCGAGCGCGTCCACCCACGCGTCTTCCGCGCGCGCCGCCGCGGAGAACCCTCCGATGCCAAGGGCAACGACGGTGGCGAGCGGGAGGATCGCAAGGCGTTCCGTCTGCATCCGGGCATTATGCGGGGACGGCGTTCCAAAAACACCGCCGTCGAACGCTCCGACACGTCCGACGGCGGCAGATCGACGGCCTCGACGAAGCGAGACCGCGAAGAAGCTGGGTTGTCTGGCGCCCCCGGGCCAGATGCGTAGTATCGTCCCACCCCCACCCGGCAGAACGGCGCTTGACCGCGGAATCCCCGGGAAATGCAGGAAGTTTCGCACTCGTTACGCGGGCTTTCCCCGGCCACCCCCTCCCATGACGCAGGAACCGCCCCCGGACCTTGACCCCCCCGAAACGGGCC
>JBIIJH010000004.1:0-45863 GCA_044233905.1 Phycisphaerales bacterium | reverse complement strand
GGCTACAACAGCGCGGCGCGCGATGCGCACGAGGCCCGCATGGGCCAGCTCCTCAACGGCTGGCGCTATCGCACGCTGATGCTGGTGACGGTCCTCATTCCGCTTGCCGTGCGCGCCTTCCTCACGCATCCGGAGCACGCCGCCGCGGCGGCGCCGCTCAAGGAGCTGATCGCATCGCAGCCCACCGAGGCGCTCCAGGCGGAGATGCGCGTGCCGCTCGCCCTGGGCGTGATGCTTCCCACCGGGCTCCTTGGCCTGGTGGTGGCCGCCATGCTCGGCGCCGCCATCAGCACCGACGAGGCGTACCTCCATTCGTGGGCCAGCATCTTCGTGCAGGACGTGGTGCTCCCGTTCCGCAAGAAGCCGATGTCTCCGCGCGGGCAGCTCCTTCTCCTGAAGGCTTCCGTGCTCGGCGTGGCGATCTTCGCGTTCTTCTTCAGCCTGTACTGGAAGCCCGGCATCTACATCGCCATGTTCGCGGCCATGAGCGCGAGCATCTTCGTGGCGGGTGGCGGCGCCGCCATCATCGGCGGCCTGTACACGCGCTGGGGAACCACGCGCGGCGCGTGGGCGGCCATGCTCACCGGCATGACGCTCTGCGTGGTGGGCGTGGTGGTGACGAACATCCCGCAGGCGTGGGTGGACGGCATGGTGGCGGGCGACGCGGGCGCGGCGATGGCCGCGTTCGGCGGATTCGCCGCCTGGGTGCGCACGAACCTCACCGGGCAGGTGATCTCGTTCATCGCCATGATGGCCTCGTGCGCCGCGTACGTGGTGGGCAGCCTGGCCACCGGTGTGAAGCGTTTCGAGCTGGACCGGCTGCTCCACCGCGGCAAGTGGCGTGTCGAGGGCGACGCTGCGCTCGACGAGGCGCCGCAGGGCTTCTGGGCGAAGATCGGCTTCGACAGCCAGTACAAGGGCTGGGACAAGTTCGTGGCGTGGATCACGCTGGCGTGGCCGCTCTTCTTCACCGCGCTCTTCTGCGTCGGCACGCCATGGCTCCTGTGGCGCCGCGCGCAGGGCAACGAGGTGACCGACGCGCAGTGGTCGGCATGGTGGCAGGCGTGGTCGTGGTTCATCCTCGCGTCCAGCACCGTGGTGATGGTGTGGTTCACCGTGGGTGGCATCCGCGACTACCTGCGCCTGCGCCGCGACCTGCGCAACTTCCAGGCCGACACCTCCGACGACGGCACGGTGCGGTAGCGTCCGCGCCACGATGCTTCGCCTGCTGCCCAATCCCGATGCGTGGACCGTCGAGTGCACCGCGTGCGCACACGCGGCGATGCCGGCGGGGATGGTAGGCACGCGGTTCGCCGCCGAGGTGCCGGGGTGCGTGCACCTTGACCTGGTCCGCGCGGGCGTGATTCCGCCGGTGGACCAGGGCGACGGCGAGGCGCGCCAGGAATGGGTGGGCCACGCAGACTGGACGTGGCGCGCGCAGCTCGAGGTGGGCGTGGAAGCGCTTGCCGAGGAGCGCGTGGAGCTGGTGTTCGAGTGCATCGACACCATCGCGAGCGTCAGGGTGAACGGCGTGCACGTGGGCGATGCGGCCAGCCAGTTCATGCCGTACCGATTTGACGTGCGCCACGCCGTGCGCGCGGGGCTGAACGAGGTGGAGGTGGCAATTCGCGCGCCCGTGCCGTACGTGCTGGCCGAGCAGGAGCGCCTCGGTGCGCGGCCGGTGAACGGCGACTGGACGCCGTACCCTTTCATCCGCAAGAGCGCGTGCAACTTCGGGTGGGACTGGGGACCGCGTGTTCCCACGTCCGGCCTGCCCGGCGAAGTGCGGCTCGAGTGCTGGAGCGGCGCGCGCCTGGCGGAGGTGCGGCCACTGGTGACGGCGTGCGACGGGCAGCGTGCGCGCGTCGAGGTGCATGTGCGCGTCGAGTGGTCGAACGCGGCCGCGCCGCCGGCAGGCCTGCAGGCGCGGTGCGAGCTGCGCATGCCACCGCGCGAGGCGAACGCGGAACCGGATCACCGCAAGAAGGGCGAGAAGCGTCCGTCGAAGGTGGTGGAGTTCGGGCCGCTCGGGGCCGACGGCACGGCCGTGGTGGTGATGGAGGTGGAGCGCCCCGATCGCTGGTGGCCGCGCGGCATCGGCCGCCAGCCGCTGCACACGCTGCACGTGGAGCTCGCGGATGCGGACGGTGCACCGGTGGCGCGGGGCGAGGCCAAGCAGCGCGTGGTGCGTCGCCTGGGAATGCGCACCTGCGAACTCGACGTGACGCCCGACGAACATGGCTCGCGATTTGCGTTCAAGGTGAACGGCGTGCAGGTGCCGGTGACGGGCGCCAACTGGATCCCGGCGTCGCTCTTCCCGTGCGAAGTGCGCGATGCGACGGCGATCGATCGGCTCATCGAGCTGGCGGCCGGCGCCAACCTCAACATGCTGCGCGTCTGGGGCGGCGGCATCTACGAGCACGACCGCTTCTACGAACGTTGCGACGAAGTGGGCATGCTGGTGTGGCAGGACTTCATGTTCGCCTGTGCCACGTACCCGGAGGACGGGCCGATGCCCGCGCTCGTGGAACGCGAGGCGCGGCACCAGGTGGCGCGGCTCTGCAGCCATCCGAGCATCGTGCTCTGGTGCGGCGGCAACGAGGACGTGCTTGCGTGGCAATCATGGGGCTTCAAGGAGCGGTTGGCGCCCGGGCAGTCGTGGGGCATCCGCTACTGGAGCGAGATCCTGCCGCGCGTCTGCGCGGAGCTCGACACCACGCGCGCGTACTGGACCGACAGCCCGTGGAGCGGTTCGCTGGAGCGGCACGCCAACGACCCGGACCACGGCGACCGGCACACCTGGGACCTGAAGCTCGATGCGTACCGCACCATGGTGCCGCGCTTCACGAGCGAGTTCGGCCACCAGGGCCCGCCGAACATGGAGAGCCTGCGCGAGGCGCTCGGTGACGCGGCGCTTCGCATCGGGGCGCCGGAACTCGCGGTGCGCCAGCGCGCGTGGGGTGGCGACGAGGCGCAGTACGCGCCGTACCTGGCGGCCGCGTTCCGCCCGGCACGCGACTTCGGCGAGTGGCTCTGGCAGGCGCAATTGCTGCAGGCACGCGCCATGGAGACGCAGATCACCTGGCTGCGCGCGAACCCCGACCGCAACGCCGGCAGCCTGTTCTGGCAGCTGAACGACGTCTGGACCGGCCACAGCTGGAGCGTGGTGGATGCGCGCATGCGCCCGAAGCCGGCATACCACGCGGTGCGCCGGGCGGCGGCGCCGCGGCTCGTCACCGTGCAGCCCGTCGGTCCCGCTGGCGAGGACGGCGTGCACGCGCTGCGCGTGGTGCTCGTCAACGACATGCCGAGCAAGTGGGCGGCGAACGTCATCGTGCGCCGCATCGACGTGCACGGCCGCACGCTTGCGGAAGGGCAGTGCGGTGTGCTGGTACGGCCGCGCGGGATGGACGCGTCGATCGATCCGTTCGACATCGTCGGTCCGCCCGGCGATCCGCGTTCGGAGGGCCTGGTGGTGGACGTGCCCAGCCACGACGATGCCATCGGCGAGGAGATGCCGCTTGCCAACCATGACCGCATGCGCGCCTGGTGGTGGTGGGCGGCGGACCGCGATCAGCCCGAGGTGATGCCGAAGTTCGACGTGTCGATGGGCAAGTCGATCGCCGATCGGTCCGTGCAGATCCACGCACGGACGCTGGTGCGCGACCTGTGGGTCGAACCCGCGTGCGACTGGGTGGAGTGTTCGCCGAACCTGGTGTCGCTCCTGCCCGGGGAGCGTGCGCATCTGGTGCTGCGGGTGCGCGGGAGCGATGCGGGCGCGCCGGTGCTGCGGATGCACGCGCACTGAGGGTGGATCCGAGGTCTGCCGCGGGCGGGGGCCTTGCAGGCGGACTCCGGAAATTGCGCACGAACTTCCGCCGTCCCCGGTGGTGCGGTTTCGCATGGCGCATACGTTGCCGGCGCAAGGCACTTCAACTTCGGAGGAACAGCCATGTGCTACGGGACCGGTGGAGCGGCGGACGTCGGATCGGCGCGCGGGTCGTCGCGTCGGGGCGGGGCGGAACAGGATGTGGATGCCGCAACGGCCGATGCGGACGTGGTCCGCCGCCGGCGGCCGTTCGTCAGCGGAATTCCGTCGGCAGCGTTGGATTCCATGGCGCGCGAAGTCACTCGCGCGAACACCGCACATCTCGCCGAGCGCACGCGGCGGATCGACGAGCTGGTGGCGTCCGCCGTGAAGCGAGGCGACATCGCCGATCGTTTCCACTGGACGCTCGTCTACGACCTGGAGGAGGCGCCCGCCACCACGGGGCGCGCGATGCTCCTCGAGCACCGCATCGTGCCGGTCCCGCCGCAGGACCTGGTGTCGGACGATGACCTCCACGACGAGCTCTGGACCGTGATCGAGGCGTTGGATGCCTCGGGCGTGTACCTCGTCAACACCGAGCACATGGGTGACCGCGACCTCTATGCGCGGCTCTACTACCGGATCCTCGATGAGCCGACGCGGTGCCTGCCGCCTGACTCGGAGGCAGCCGAGTACATCGACTGCCTGCACCCGATGGACCTCAGCCCCGGGAGCATGGGCTCGCGGATGTTCGAACGCATGGAGAAGCGCGGTGCGCCGGAACCCGTGGTGCGCGAGGATGGCGCACGTGGCCCGATCTGCCGGACCGGTCTCTGTGACCGCGACCGTTGGCTGCCGCGGCCCGGGGTCTAGACGCCGTTGCGCCGTGCGATGGCGGCCGGGAGCGCGCGGATTTCGACTACCGTGAAGGCATGCCACGCATCCCTTCGCCCGTCGTTGTCTTCCTGGCCGCCATCGCCGCGGCTGCGCCGATCTCCGCGTGCAACAGCCGCCCGAAGGTGGAGGCGCCGGACGAGGCGATCGTCGGTGAGTGGAAGTGCCCGGCCAACGGCTCGGCCGTGACCTTCTCCTCAAGCGGTCTCTATTCGCTCACGCTGAAGGACCAGCCGCGGCCAGTCATGGGTTCGTTCAAGTTCGATCCCGAGGAAGGCATGCTCACCCTGCAGACGCGGCGCGAGTCGCCGTTCTGCGCCGACGACATCGGCAGCTACCGCGTGCACATCGGGGGCGTTTCCCTGGACTCCGAGCTGGTCCGCGACACGTGCGAGAAGCGCGCGAAGATCTTCGCCGTACGGTTCGAGCGCAGTGGATCCCCGCGCCCCGCGGGTGCGAAGTGAGCATTCGCATGGAACAGCGAGTTTCCGCCGCCGTGACCGTTCGCCTGGCGCCTGCGCTTGCCGCGGCGGCACTCAGCGCGCTCCTGCACGCGGCAGTGCCGGCGCAGGACGCTGCGCAAGCGGCTATGCAAACCGCGCCCACCGCGCCCCAGGCGGCGGCGCCCGCCTCGGCGGGTGCATGGCCGCAGACCGTCACCGACGGCGATCGATCGTTTCAGGTGTTCGCACCGCAGTTCGAGACCTATGCCGGCGACGTGGCGGGGCTCTCGCATGCCGTGCGCCGCGTGCGCGCGGGTGCCGCAGCCGCGGATCCCGCGGACTTCGGCAGCATGAGCGTGGCTGCGCAGGTCTCGCCCGGGGCAAATGACGGCGAGCTCGAGCTCGGCGCGTTCCAGGTGCAGTCGCTGACCTTCGGCGGCACGCCCGCCTCGCAGGAGGACGTGGCCGCCATCCAGCGGGCGATCGGCTCGCGCGCGATCTGGATCACGCGCCGCGCGCTGGTGCACGACATGCAGGTGGAGAACGCGCGCGCCGCCGGTGCACCCGGGCTCGGCGACTTCGTGCCGACGTTCCGCGTCGAGCGCCGTCGCGCAACGCTGGTCTCGGTGGACGGCGACCCCGTCTGGAAGTCGCTCGGCGACACCGGCTGGCGACAGGTGGTCAACACGCCGTTCCTCCTGCTGCAGGCGCAGGACGGCTCGTTCGTGACGCGCCTTGGATCCTCGCAGTGGGTTGGCAGCGCGTCGTTCGGCGATGGCTACGCCCCGGTCTCGGCGCCGCCCGCGGCGGTGATCGCCGTCATCGGGAGCGCGCCGCCACCACCCGTGGGCGCGAGCCCGCCGGCCGGCGCTGCCGGTGCATTCGGTTCCGGCGCGCCTGCCGCCGCCATGCCCGCGGTGGTGGTGGTGACGGAACCCACGGTCCTGCTCTCCATCAACGGCGAACCCATCCTCGCCGACGTGGCCCCCGGCGTGCAGTGGGTCTTCAACGCACGCTGCACCATCCTGCGCACCGCCGACCCCGTGGCCTGGTGGACGCTTGCCTCCGGGCGCTGGTTCAGCGCACCCGCGCTCGAGGGTCCGTGGGCCCGCGTCGCCCCGGCGGCGCTGCCGGCGTCCTTCGCGAAGCTCCCGGGCGGTCGCGTCTTCGAGTCCGCCAAGGCGAGCATCCCGCGCACGCCGGAGTCGGTGGTGGCCGTGGCCGCCGCGCAGGAGGAGCGCACCGTCCAGATCCAGCGCGCCACCGCGCGCTGCGGCGTCTCGTGGCGCGGTGCACCGATGTGGCGTGCGATCGACGGCACGCTGCTGCGCGGCTCGGTGAACGCGTCGCAGCCGGTGATCGAATGCGACCGCGCGTACTACTGCTGCGACAACGCCGTGTGGTTCCGCGCCGATGATCCGCAGGGCTCGTGGAGCCTGTGCGACGTGCTGCCGGACGCCATCTCCACCATCCAGGCCTTCAGTCCGTACTACCCGCTCACCGCGGTGGACGTGGTGGGTTCCACCGACGATGCCGTGACGTTCGCGTATTCGCCGGCGTACCTCGGCACGTACGTGGACAGCGGCACGGTGGTCTTCGGTTCCGGCGCCGATGCGCCCGGGACGCCTCTCCCCGACGGCAGCTGGATCACCGATCCGCAGACCTACGGCATGCAGACGGAGTTCGACCTCGACACCGGCACCTTCGCGCCGCCGACCCTGAATGCCGACCAGGAGACGCAGCCCGCGCTCTCGCCGGACGTCCTGGTGGGCGGGTGGGTCGGCTGGGGATGGTGCCCCGGCTGGACCAGCGCGTGGGGTTGGGGTTGGCGAAACCCCGCGTGGTGGAACCACTGGGGCGACTGGTGGCGCAACTGGAATCCCTACTGGAACCGCTGGGCCAACGCACGCACCGCCGCGCAGCGCGCGCGCGATGACGCAGCGGCGGCAGCGCTGCGCGAGCGCGAGCGCGAGGCCGATGCGCAGCAGGCCGCCGACGACCAGGCACGGCAGATCGATTCCGACGAGGCGGCGTGGCGTGATCGAGCAGCAGCAGCGGACCAGCGCGCCGCCGAATCCGCGCGCCAGGAGCGCGCCGAGGAAGCCCGCCTGCGCGACCTGCGCGATGCCGACCAGCGCGCCGCGGACGAGCGCGCGCGCGCAGCACGTGCGAACCAGGGACCGACGGCCCCCCGCGGCAGCATGACGTGGTGGTACGAGTACGCCAACGACTACTCGCATGGCTACCTGACGCGCGCGACCGGTTACGTGGATCCGCGCTACGGGCCCATGGGCTCGCGTGGGCCATCGATCCTCGATGGCCCGCGCGGCGGTTACCGCTCGGGCTTCGGTGCCGGCGTCGGCCCAGGCACCGGCGCGACCGGCGCGCGGTAACCGAGGAGCCGCAGCCCGTTCAGCACCACCGCCACGGTGGAGCCCTCGTGCATGATCACGGCCAGCCAGATCGGCACCACGCCGGTGATGGCGAGCGGGATCAGCGTGAACACCATGCCCATGGAGATGAACACGTTCTGGCGCACGATCGCGCGCGACGCGCGGCTGATACCCACCGCGAACGGCAGGCGCATCAGGTCGTCGGACATCAGCGCCACGTCGGCGGCCTCGAGCGCCACGTCGGTGCCGCTCTTGCCCATGGCGATGCCCACGGTGGCCGCGGCGAGCGCGGGCGCGTCGTTCACGCCGTCGCCCACCATGGCGATGGCGCCGTGCTTGGCCTGGAGTTCGCGCACGAGCTCGATCTTGCGCTCGGGCATCAGCGATGCATGCACCTCGTCCACGCCCACGAGCCGGCCGACCGCGTTGCCCACCGCCGGGTTGTCGCCGGTGAGCATCACCACCGGCCGCACGCCGAGCGCGTGCAGCGTGGCGATGGCCTCGGCCGCCTCGGGGCGGGGGCCATCGATCATTCCGATGGCCCCGGTGAAGCGGCCGTCCACGGCCACCAGCATGGCGGTGCACGCTTCCTGCTCGAGCGAGGCGATCGCCGCGCGCGCCTCGGCCGTCGCCGCCGGCGGACCGCCGGCGGTACCCGGCGCCGTCCCGTCGCCCTCGAAGAGCCGCAGCGCACCAAGGTGGACTCGCTTGCCGTCCACCATGCCGGACATGCCCTTGCCGCGGATCGCCTGCGTGTCCTGCGCGGGTGCGTAGGCAATGTTCCGCGTGCGCGCCGCGCCGGTCACGGCGTTCGCGAGCGGATGCGTCGAGTGGTCCTCGAGCGATGCCGCCATGCGCAGCACCTCTTCGTCGGTGGAGCCCGGGAACGCAGCGATGCGCCGCAGCGTGGGCCGGCCCACGGTGAGCGTGCCGGTCTTGTCCATGGCGAAGCAGCGGATGGCGCCGAGCGATTCGAGGTGCGCGCCGCCCTTGATCAGGATGCCGTGGCGCGCGGCGCGCGCCACGCCCGCAAGCACCGCGGCCGGCGTGCTGATGGCAAGCGCGCAGGGCGATGCGCCGACAAGGAGCGTCATGGCGCGCAGGAAGGCCTCGGGCCAGGAAAGCCAGCCGATCACGGGCGGCAGGACCGCCATCACCACGGTGGCCGCGATCACTGCCGGCACGTAGACGCGCGTGAATCGCTCGGCGTACCGCTGCGTGGTGGACTTCTGGCCCTGCGCCTCCTCCACCATGCGGATCATGCGCGCGACGGTGGAGTCCGCCGCCAGGCGCGTCACCTTCACCTCCACCAGGCCGTCGCCGTTCAGCGTGCCGGCGAACACGTCGTCGCCCGGGCCCTTCTCCACGGGGACGCTCTCGCCGGTGATGGGGCTCTGGTCGATGCTGCTGTTGCCGGCGGCCACCGCTCCGTCCATGGGTACGCGTTCCGCGGGTCGCACGCGGACCACGTCGCCGATGGCGACGTCCTCGATCGGCACCTCGGTGAAATCCGAACCACGCTTCACCCACGCGGACTTCGGCGTCAGGCGCCCGAGCGAGCGGATCGCCTTGCGCGCCTGGCCCATGGCGTAGTGCTCGAGCCCATGACCGAGCGAGAAGAGCACCAGCAGCATGGCGCCTTCCGCGTATTCGCCGATTGCCGCGGCGCCGAGCGCCGCCACCGCCATCAGGAAGTCGATGTCGAGCCGTCCGCGCCGCAGTGCATGCAAGCCCTCGGCGAACGCGCCCCAGCCTGCCACCACGTAGGACACCACGTAGAGCGAGGCCCATGCCCAGGGGCTTGCGTCCTGGCGCTGGCAGAGCCAGCCGGCGAGCAGCGCCGCGGCGGCCATCGCGGGTTCGATGAGCTCGCGGTGCCGCTGCAGCCACGGGGCGTCGTCCGGCAGGTCGATCGAGGCATCCACGCTCATGAGTACCGGAGAATATCGGTGCTTTCGGATACCATCGGTGAGCCATGAACGCCGAGGAATTCCGATTTCCGCCTCCTGCGCCGAGTGACCTCGGCGACCACGAGGTGCCCCGCGACGGCAATGCGCTCGACGGCGCCCGCGTGGCGCTCCTGGTGACCGGCGGCATTGCCGCGTTCAAGGCCCCGCTCCTGGCGCGCGCGCTGCGCCGCCAGGGTGCCGTGGTCACGGCCTTCGCCACCACGGAGGCGCTCCGCTACGTGGCGCGCGAGGCGCTCGAGTGGGCCTGCGCGCGCCCGGTGGTGGTCGATCTCTCCGCAGACGCCGAGCATCTCTCCGACTCCGCGCCCTTTGACGTGTACCTGGTTGCCCCTGCCACCTACAGCGTGATCGGCAAGTGCGCGCACGGCATCGCCGACACGCCGGTGACGGCAACGCTCGCGAGCGCGATCGGTCGCATGGAGCGCGGGCAGGCTGCGGTGCTCTTCGCGCCCACCATGCACGGCTCGATGCACACGTCGATCCTGGAATCGAACCTGCGCGCGCTGCACTCGTGCGGCTGCACCATCGTGCCGCCGCGCGACGAGTACGGCAAGCACAACCTGCCCGACGAGCGCACGCTCGTGGACGCCTGCGCGGCCGCGTTCCGCGCCACGCGCACGCCGCGGCCCGCCGCGCGGCGCGACTGACCGACCCACCCGACTTCGATGCACCCCACCATGAACACCTTCCTCGCCGCGGCACTTGCCTCGTCGTCCGTTGCCCTCCACGCACACGCCATGCAGGAGGTGCCGCCGGTGCGTCCGGTCGCGTCGCCGCCGCCGTCCAACAGCCTGGTCTCCGCGCCGGCGCCCGGCTCCACGGCCGTGGCGCTCCCGCCGCAGACCGAGACATGGGTGCTGAATTCGCCGGTGCCCACGGTCAGCCCCTCCTGGGGCTACCGCGCCACCGTGATGGGCGAGCGCGTCTTCGTGGGTGGCCCGGAGCGCGCGGTGTCGCCCGGCGCATGCGGGCAGCTCTGCATGTGGGAGCGCGTGAACGGCGAATGGAAGGCCGATCCCAACCTCTTCCAGGTGGAGCGCGTCGGCACCGCTGCGTTCGTGCTGCAGCGCCTCGAGCGCGGCGGAAACTTCATCTTCACCGCGGTCGATCGCCGCGGCCTTGGGACCTCCGTCCGCGTGCTCGAGCCGCAGGGCGGGCGCGTGGTGGAATCCGCGTCGCTCATCCTGCCCGCCGAGGCGGACCTTCCGTCGTTCGCTTCTTCGTTCGCGAGCGACGGCAATGCGGTGGCGATCGGCAGCGCCGACCTGCGCTTCAACCTCAAGGAGGAGAGCCTCAAGCGCAACCGCGACCCGAAGGTCTTCCTGTATTCGCGCGAGGGCTCGGTGTGGAAGCTCGACGGCTTCGTGAAGACGCCCGCGCAGCCCAACGGCGCGCCGGCGGATGCCATGTGGTTCGGCGCGTCGCTCGACATCGACGGCGACGTGCTGGCTGTCGGTTCGCCGGCAACGCTCCCGCCGCGGCCGAGCGAGGTGCTGCCGCTCTCGGGCTTCGCGTCCGTGCAGGTGTTCCGCCGCAGCGGCGGGCAGTGGATGCCCGAGGTCACCATCCAGGGCATGCGCTTCACGCAGGACAAGTGCTTCGGCCTTGACCTGGCGGTGGGCGGAGACCTGCTGGCGGTCCGCAGCTTCGATCCCGAGACGCCCGATGCGCTGCCGCACGTGTGGCTCTTTGCACGCACCGGCGGCCAGTGGCAATTCCGCCAGGAGTTGCTGCCGGCCACGGGCCTGGCCAAGGGGCGCGCCTACGGATTCTCGCTCGGCATCAGCAAGGGCCGCATCGTGGTCGGCGACTCCACGGCACGCGCCGCCGACGAGACCGGCGAGTCGGTCACGGGCACCGTCTTCGTCTTCGAGGAGAAGGACGGGAAGTTCGTCAACACGCGTCGACTGATGCCCAAGGCCCCGTGCGGACCGCGCAGCTTCGGCAACGATGTCAGCATCGACTGGCCGCTGGTGGCGGTGGGACGACCGAAGAACGAGCGCCTCGGCCTCGAGCCGGGCGGCGCGTACGTGTTCGACCTGTCGAAGTGATGCGGGGCGATTCCGCTCAGGCGGTCTCGCCGCGGCCCCAGTAGCGGACAACCCACGCGCCGGCGGTGGCGCCGCAGAGCAGGCTCATGGCCGTGGCCCACTTGTCCCACGGCAGGGGCTGGTGCCAGGCGTTGAGCTTGACCCACGGGTTCCAGCCGATGGCGAGCGCGGCGAAGATGGCCGCCCAGAGGGCGTTCTTGGCCTTGATGCTCACCAGCGATCCGATGACGAACACGCCGCAGAGGCCGGCCTGCGCCCAGACCACGAAGTTGGCGTCGTTGATGATCCCGGCTCCGCGGAGGAGCAGGTAGATGGCGGCAACCATGACGGCGAGGAGGGCACCCTTGGGCATACCTGTTCTTTCGGCAGGGGAGGCGCGGGATCGCCAGACTTCGGGTCCGGGGCGTGCCGCGGGCAGGCTTTCGTCCGAATAACGCGCCCCGTACACTGCGGCGCGCATGGACGCGGACCGAGCACGCATCGCCGAGCTTGCAGAATCCGCCCGTCGGCTTCCCGACGCGGAGCGTCGTGCGTTCCTCGATGGCTTCCGCCTCGACTCCGCCACGCGGCGCGCGGTGGAGAACGCGCTTTCGGTGGACCCGACGCATGTGTGGAATCCGGGTGGCGACGAGGTGCGCCTCGACACCGCGCCGAAGGGCCCGCGGCCCGACGTCTCGCTGCCGGCTGCAGAGGGCGATGCGCCGGTGCGCCCTGCCGATGCCGCGCGCGCGCTGGACCCGATGCTCGGCAAGACCTTCGGTGGTGTCGAGATCCAGCGCATCGTGGGTTCCGGCGGCATGGGCCGCGTGTACGTGGGCATCGACACCGCCAGCGGGAACCGCGTGGCGCTCAAGGTGCTGCTGCGCACGCAGCACGACGAGGCGGTGCGCAAGCGCTTCGACCGCGAGGGACGCCTGCTCGAGAAGCTGCGCCACCCGGGCATCGCGTCGGTGCTGCGCACCGGCATCGAGGCGGATGGCGACGTGGACGTGCCGTACATCGTGATGGAGTACGTGGACGGCGTGCAGAACATCTCCGACCACGTCTTCCGCGAGCGGCTCGGCACGCGCGAGACGGTGCAGGCCTTCCTGCAGGCGTGCGACGCCGTGGGCTTCGCGCATCGCGAGGGCTACGTGCACCGCGACATCAAGCCGCCGAACGTGCTGGTGGACCGGCACGGGCGCGTGAAGGTGATCGATTTCGGCGTGGCGCGCGCCATCACCGTGGACCCCGCGGCAGCCACGGTGCGCACGGAAACCGGGCAGATCGTGGGCACCATGCAGTACATGAGCCCCGAGCAGTTCCTGGCCGATCCGCGCGGGATCGACGCGCGCACCGACGTGTACGCGCTCTGCGCGGTGCTCTACGAGCTCCTCTCCGGCGTGCAGCCGCACGACCTGCGCGGCATGCCGGTGCACGAGGCCGCGCGCACGGTGTGCGAGACCGACGCGGCCGACGTGCGGCAGTGCAACCCGCGCATCGACGATCGACTGGCGAGCATCGTCGCCGACGGACTGAGCCGCGAGAAGTCCCATCGCCCCGACGATGCCGGCGCGCTCGCGATGCGACTGCGCGGCTGGCTCTCGAGCAGCGCGCAGGTGCCCGTCGGCACCATCCACCCGGATCACCCGGATCGCGAGTTCGAGCGCATGCAGGGCATGGAGACCGGGCACACGCGGATCATGGCGGGCGGCGGCGGCGTGGTGCGCGTCGACGACCTTGCCCGGCCCAAGCCGAAGGCGAAGCCTGCGCCGTCGCGCTTCGGCGGGTTCATCGTTGCGCTGCTTGTCCTGGTCTCCGCGGCGGCGATCGCCGTGGCGTTCGACCTGGTGGACGTGCGCGCACTCATCGCCCGCGCTCGCGGGCTGGCGGGTACTGCGCCGGCGGAGGCGCCGGTGTCGACGGAACCGGCGGCGAAGGGCGGGGCGCCTGCCCCGGTGACGCTCGCGGAGCTGCGCATCGTGAGCGCACCGCGCGGCGCGCTGGTCACCGTGGACGGCGAGCCGCGCGGCAGGACGCCCGCGGTGGTGCTGCTGCCGGGCGGTGCGGCGCAGCACGCGATGACCGTGGCGCTCGACGGCTGGGGCGAGTGGCGCGGGACGTGGAAGGCCTCGGATCCCGCGGTGATCGCCGCGAACCTGGCGCCCCTTGCGGCGAGCGACTCGTTGGTGCGTGTCTTTGCGCTCGATGTCGGCGACCTGCCCCGCGGCACGTCGCTGCGGCTGCGTTCGAAGCTGCGCGCGGAGCCGTCAGGAATGGACGGCGCGCTGCGTTCGGGCACGGTGTGCGTGGAGATCCCGTTCACCCGCGCGCCCGGGGGTACGTGGTCGCCCGCCGATGCGCTGGTGCTCGTGGCGGCCCATGCCGACGGCACCCCCGCGGAGATCGAGTTCGGCGTCACGCGCGGCAAGGGCGAGGTGCGCCCGACGCTCCTGCCCGACGATGCCGGCACGCGCATCCGCGTCCGCGTCCACTGACCGGCTGCTCCGGCCTCAGTGCGGGCGCATGTTCTTCGACATGTTGAAGATCGGGAGGAGCATGGCCGAGGCGATGCCGCCGACCACCGCGCCCATGCCGACGATCATGATCGGTTCGACCAGGCTGGTGGTGCTCTTCACGGCGATGTCGAGGTCGTCCTCGGCCGCGGTGGCCGCGTGCTCGAGCACCTCGGAGAGACGGCCGGACTTCTCGCCGCTGGCGATCATGGCCACCACGTTGCGCGGGACGAAGTCGAACTCGCGGAAGGTGGGGGCGATCTCCTGGCCCTTGCTGATGCGGTCCTCGAGCGTCTCCCAGAGCTTGGTGTAGTGCACGTTCCCGGTGACGTCGCGGCAGATGCGCACCACGTCCACCAGCGAGACGCCCGCGGCCAGGAGCGTGGCCATGGTGCTCGAGAAGCGCACCAGGTACAGGCAGCGGAACATGTGCCCGAGCACCGGCATGCGGAGCTTGAGCGTGTCGAGCATGATGCGCCCGGTCTCGGTGCGCACGTACCACCACGTGCCACCGACGATCGCCAGGATCGCGGGGACGTAGATCATCCAGCCGGTGCGCAGGAAGCCGCTCAGCCAGACCAGCGCCTTGGTGGGCGCGGGCAGGCGGTCGCCCTGTGCCTTGAAGAGCGGGGCGAACTTCGGCAGCACGAACACCATGATGACCGTGACGGCGAGCACCGCCACCACCATCATGATGGCCGGGTACATCATGGCACCCTTGATCTGCTTGGCGGTCTTGCGCGCCTTGGAGAGGTCCTTGGCCACGCGGGCGAGCATCTCGTCGAGCTTTCCCGACGCTTCCGCGGCCCGCATCAGCGAGACGAGGATGGTGGGGAACACCTGCGGGTACTTGGCGAGCACGGCGCTGAAGTCCTCGCCCTCGCACACGTCCGCCTTGATGAGGCGCACGAATTCCGCGACGTCCTTCTTGGAGGCCTGGTCAGCGAAGGTCTCGAGCGATTCGGCGAGCGGCACGCCGGTGCGCAGCATCACCGCCAGCTGCTGGCAGAAGCTGACCACGTCGTCCTTGCCCATGGCGCGCGAAAGTCGCTTGCGCAGGCGGACCGGATCCGATTCCTGGCCCACGGCGGACCCGAGGTCGCCGAGCTCCACGGAGAGGATCGCCAGGCCCTGCCGGCGCAGCTCGCGCACGGCGGACGCATGATCCACCGCCTCGACCACGCCGCGGACCATGTCGCCGCCTTCCGAGCGTCGTGCACGGTAGGTGAACTTGCGGCTTTCGCCGGCACTGTCGATGTTGCGTTCAGCGGCGGCAGGCACCGTAGACCTCCTCGATCGTGGTGTGGCCTTCGAGCACCTTCTGCACGCCGTCGTCCCAGAGGGTCTGGAACTTGCCGTCGCGCAGGACCTCGCGGATCTTCGCCGGCTCGGCGTTCGCGCAGATGGCGTCCACCAGGCGCTCGTCCGGCACCATCAGTTCGTACACGCCAAGGCGACCGGAGAGCCCGGTCTCATGGCACTTGCGGCAGCCGCTTCCCTTCCAGAGCCTGGTGCAGCCCTTCGCGTACTCGCCCAGCGACATCAACTGCTGCGCGTCGGGCGTGTACTCGGTCTTGCACTGGCTGCAGACGCGGCGCACCAGGCGCTGCGCAAGCACGCCCTTGAGGCTGGCGGCCACCAGGAAGGGCTCGACGCCCAGGTTCTGGAGGCGGGTGATGCTGCTGGGGGCGTCGTTGGTGTGCAGGGTGCTGAGCACCAGGTGGCCGGTGAGCGCCGCCTGGACGGCGATCTGCGCGGTCTCGCCGTCGCGGATCTCGCCCACCATGATGATGTCGGGGTCCTGGCGGAGCAGGGCGCGGAGCGCGCCGGCGAAGGTGAAGCCCGCCTTCGGGCTGATCTGCGCCTGGTGCACGCCCTCGAGGTTCGCCTCGACCGGGTCCTCGACGGTGGACACGTTGTTCGCCACGGTGTCGAAGGTGCCGAGCGCCGAGTAGAGCGTGGTCGACTTGCCGCTGCCGGTGGGGCCGGTGACGAGCACGATGCCGTACGGCTGGTCGATCACGCCCTGGAAGTCGGCGAGCATCTTCGGCCGGAAGCCGAGCTTCTCGAGGCCGAGCTTGGCGGTCGAGACGTCCACGATACGCATGACGATCTTCTCGCCGAACTTGCCGGGGAGGGTGCTGACGCGCAGGTCGATGGGCTTGCCCTTGACGCGCACGGAGATCTCGCCGTCCTGCGGAATGCGGCGCTCGGAGATGTCCAGGTGGGACATGATCTTGATGCGGCTCGAGATGGCCGCATGCATGCGGTACGGCGGGGTCATCTTGTGGAAGAGCACGCCGTCGATGCGGTATCGCACGCGCAGGTTGCCCTCGTCGGGCTCGATGTGGATGTCGCTGGCGCCCTCGGCCGCGGCGCTGCAGATGATGAAGTTGACGAGCTTCACCACCGGGCCGACGTCGTCGGCGGCGTCGAAGCCCATCATCTCGTCCACCTGCTTCTCCTGCAGCTGGTAGTCGGCCTCGTTGGTGCCGTCGAAGAGGTCGGCGACCAGTTCCTCGGCCTGCTTGTTGACGTTCTCCGCGGCGCGGGTCGGGTCGCTGAGGAGCTGGTCGATGCGCTCGTCGGGGGAGGCCACGAAGCGCACCTTGAAGCCGGTCTCGCGGGCGACCAGTTCCTCGACGAAGTAGTTCTGCGGGTCGGCGGTGGCCACCACCAGCTCGTTGCCGGCGAGGAACAGTGGGCAGATGCGGTGCTCGCGGCGCAGCGATTCCGGGATCAGCGCCATGGCGCCTTCCTCGAAGATGGCGGCGGGCTCGTCCACGAACTCCACGCCGCGGCTCTTGGCCACGGCGCGCAGCAGGACGGTCTTGTCGACCATGCCGAGCTGCACCAGCACCTCGCCCAGGAGCAGGCGCTGCCCGCCCTTCACCTGCGCGGCGAGCGCCTGGCGGAGCTGGTCGGTGCTGAGCGTGCCGTCCTCGACCAGGATCTGCCCGAGGGGCGGAAGGGTGGCCAGCTCCAGGTTCAGGGGCCGGGTGGCGTGGTCGTCGCGGCGGACGCCGTTGTTGCCGTGGCCGTAGTCGTGCGAATGGCTCACTTCTTGCCTCCCTTGGCGCCAGCCGGGGCGGAAGCGCCCTTGGCTGCGATGCGTGCGTACCCGATCTCTGCGCGGCGACCGCCCTCACGGAGGACGACGCGGCGCTCCTGGATTTCCTCGACCGTGAAACGGCGGCCCTCGCCGTCGACGAGCTCGTCGCCGACGCCGACGGTCTCCTCGCCGATCACCGCGTACTCGCCGGCGATGATCGCGCGCAGCAGCAGCCCGCTCGGGGCCGGTGCGTTGCCGGTGACGTTCGATGCGGTGCCGCCGGTGCTTCCCTGTGCGGGTGCAGCCTCGGCCACCATGAAGAACGGGCGGAACGGGTCGCGCGCGGGGCGCGTCTCGAGCGTGAGCTCCATGCGCGCGCGGGGGGCGTCGACGATCCGCGGTGCGGCCGCGGGTGCTGCGGCGACCACGGCCACCGAGGCGCCGGCCTTGGCGGGCTTGAGCATGGACTTGGCGGCCACGGCGCCGACCGACACGGTGGCAACCGCGATGAGCGTGGCGAACTGCTTCGGCTTGACGCCGAGGCGATCGCAGAGCTGCTGCCAGCGGATGGCGAGGGGGGCGCTCACGGGCGGGCCTCCTTCGCGGGCTTCGCCTGGCGATCGAACCACTCCTCGAAGAGCATGGTCGCGCGCACTGTGGGGTTGCCATGGGCGGCCTGCTCGGCAGGGCTGCTGATGACGACGATCTCGATGGAGCGCGGCGTGACCAGCTGGTCGACCGCCTCAGCCGCATCGACCACGCCGAAGACGCTGTCGAAGGTGCCGGTCATCTCGACGGTGACCTCGCGGCGCATCACGGGTCCGTCGGCGGCGATGCCGTCGACGGGCGCGAGCACGCTGGTGCGGATCGACTGCTCGCGGACCACCGTGCCATCGGTGGGTCGGGTGATCGCGGAGAGCAGGTGGTCGCGGTCGATGCCCTCGGCGAGCGGCCGGCAGCGACGGTTGCACTCCTCGCGCAGCGAGGAGACGCTCTGCTCCATGCGCTTCAGGTTGTTGCGCTGCGAGATGTTCTCGCTGCTCACGGCTTCCAGGCGCTGCGCCTCGTCCTGCATGCGCAGGGCTCGGACGTAGTTCGGGATCACGAAGAGCGTGGTCACCAGGATCGCGCCGAGCGCCGGGCCGACGGCCCAGACCATCACGTCGCGGTCGAGCGCCGCACGCACGCGGAACGGGATGGATCCGAGGGCGTTCATCGCGAAGCCTCCTTCGTGCCGGCGGCAACCGTGGTGCCGGGGCGCACATACTTGACGTCGAGCGGCACGCGGCAGGTGACCTTGAATTCCTGTACGTGCGAGCCCGGAACTTCGATGGGCTTGTTCTCCGAGACGGTCACCGCGTCGAAGGGCTTGGTGTTGGCAAGCTTCCGCTCCAGCTCGTAGAGGTCCGCGTTCCCGGCCGCGTAGCCGCTGATCGTCACTTCCATCCAGCGGGTGGTGGCCTTGGCGACCGCCTTGCCGGCGGCAGTGGCCTTCGCGGGGCGTTCCTTGGCGGCGTCGGCTGCATTGGCGGCGGAGTCGTCCTTCACTTCCAGGCGGAGCATGGAGAGACTGGTCCGCTCCGGCATCAGGTGGGTGATGGTGGCCACGAGGTCGCTCTGCTCCACGGGGAGCGCGAGCCGGTCGTAGACCGAGAGGTAGCGGTGGAGCTCGCGCTGCTGTTCGGCAAGGCGGTCGACCACGTCATCGACCTTCGACGCGCTCGTGGTGAGGGCGAGCGAGACCGCGCGGCGCGACTCCGCCTCGCGGGAGCGGTTCCAGCTGTGTGCGGCCACGCCGACGACCATTGCCCCGAGCAGGCCGAGCAGCAGGACGCTGCGGCGGCGCGACGCCGCCATCACGCCGCGGCGGCGGAACTCGCTGGGCAGGAAGTCGACGACGAACTCGCTCACGCAGCGGCTCCGTTGGTCGGTGCGGGGACGGGCTTGGGCTCGGGATCGAGCTGGATGGTGCCGGTGTTCGCCGCGCGCGCCGCGGTGCGCATGCCGGCGGCGGTGCGCTGCTGGATGGCGGTGCGGGCCTGCGCGGCCGGTTCCGGGATGCTGCGGACGTTGCGCGCCAGGGACGGCAGCTCGGCGCACGCGGAGCCGATGGCAGCGACCCATTCGTTGCCGTGCATGCAGGCCTCGGGCTCGTCGATCATGCGGATCGGGACGGCGAGCGAGGCGCGCACTCCGCACACGCTTTCCACGGTGGCGGCGGCCTGCGGGTCGGTGGCTGCGGGGCCGGTGATGGCGATCTCGCGGGGCCACCAGCCACCGGCGCTGCGCTCAAAGTGACGCAGGCAGCGGAGCGATTCCTCGGCCAGCGAGCACCACCGCCAGGCGGTGCCGGCGTCGTCGGCCGATTCGTTGTCGATGGAGATGGCTGCATCGCCCGAGACGATGCGTCCCGTGCTGGTGCGGCGATGCATGGTCATGCCCACCGGTGCCCAGTCGCCGCGGATGGCGCGCAGGAACGAGACCGCGCCGTCGCGGAGCAGGATCAGCGTCGCGACGCGGTTCTCGAGGTGGATCATCGCGTAGTCGCGGCTCTCGGCCGGATCGGCGCACTCGCTGGCGCGCTGGCGGGTCACGGCACGCAGCGCCGAGAGCGCGGCATGCTCGATCCGGAAGGCCAGGGTGTTGTTCGAGGAGAGTGCCGCGGAAGCGGTGTCCACCACCTCGCGCGGGAGCACCATCATCAGCACGTCGTTGGAACCGCCGGCGGTGGCGCCGAGGCGGAGGTGACCGATCACGCTGCGATCGCCGTCGATGCCGAAGCGGTCGATGGCCTCGTAGCGGACGCTGTCGGCGAGTTCCTTGTCGCTCATCGCCGGCAGGCGGGCGATGTCGGTCTGGAAGAGCTCGGCGGGCAGGGTGGCGGCAACGCGCTGGCCGCCGAAGCCGAGGCCGCGGACGGCGTCGTGGATGCGCGAGGCCAGGACCTGCGGATCGAGCTTGTGTCCGTTGCCCTCGAAGGGCGAGCCCGGGATCTCCGCCGCGGCCGTGCAGCGGTACTCGGTGGCCCCGGCAGCAAGCTGCAGGAGACGCACGCTGGAGCGCCCGAAGTCCGCCGCGATGGGCGCCGACGGGCGGTTCCGGGTGATCCAGCTGCTCCGAGATTGCTTTCCGAATCCGAACATCAGTTGCCTCCTGTCCTGGCTCTCCATCGGAAAAGAGGCGCCGGCACTTCTGCCGACGCCTCTTGAATTCGCGAAATGTTTGCCTGCGGGCCGGTCAGGGCTGCGGGCTGAACTTACGGGTCGTGGCGCTCCAGGTCCAGCCCCGGGTCGAGTCGACCTGGTTGACGAGGTCATCCGCCGAGCAATAACCGTTGTCGACGAGCGCCTGCAGCTGCGTTGCGGTGTAGGTGGCGCCGTCGGTCAGCGTGATGCTGTCGCCGTTCGGCTGGAACTGGTTGAGGCGGGTCACCATGGTGGTGATCTGGCCGCCGCGGGCCGAAGCGGCCTCGGTGTTGGCGTCATCGAGGGCACCGGTCACCGACGGGACCACCAGCGCCGCGAGCACGCCGAGGATGACGACGACGATCAGAATTTCGATGAGCGTGAATCCCTTACGGAGCTTCGTGGTCTTCTTGTTGTTGTTGCTGTTGCTGTTCGTCATGGTGTCAGCTCCTTGCTGCTTGGGGTAACTCGTCCTGGCATCGCGGTCCGGGGCCGGGCAACTCTGCCCGATTCGTCCGCAGGGGGAATGTCGGAACGAAAGATGGGTGACTGCAATCAATGCTGCCGCAATTCGGGAGAAATTCCCTCAAACAGGTTCCGGGAACCGCCGAAACGCCTTTGCAGGCCGGAATCCGTATCGGAGAGTCAGGTCGTTCAGAAAGGGAATTGCCGCCATGGAACCGAATGACACGCCGTCCACAGCCAAGCCGAAGGAGGGGGGAACGTGGCAGGTCTCGATGCGCCGCCCCTCGCTCCAGCGGGGCGGCTTCACGCTGCTCGAGGCGCTGATCGCCTCGGTCATCGTGGCGATGGTGGCGGCGACGGCATCCATGTCGGTGGCGGTGGGGACCGCGGTGGAGCAGCAGAACCGGCTCTCGGTGCTGGCGATGCAGGCCGCCGAGCTGCAGATGGGCTCGGTGCTCGAGCAGTCGTACGACACCATGTACACGCTTGCGGGCACCGAGGCGCAGGGCGCCATGCTCGGGCCGAGGCGCCCGGGGGCATCGACGCGCGCGGCGCTGCCGGAATCCTTCGCCGACCTGGCCCGCACCACCACGGTGACCGCCGAGAACCGGAACTTCACGCAGTACAACAACTACACGGTCACCGGCATGCGCATCGAGGTCACGGTCACCGGCCCGGACGGTTCGACGCTCGCCCGACTGGTGCGGTTCCGCGGGAAGGATCCGACGTCATGACCATGCCCCGCACCGGCACCCTGCGCGGTGGCTTCACCCTGGTGGAGCTGCTTGTCTCCATCGCCGTCACTGCGATGGTGGCTGCGTCGGTGGCGGCCACCGTGTCCGCGGTGGGCGTGGGCATGCAGGGCCAGGACGACGCGGCACAGGAAGTGGCCCGCCTGGCGCGTGCACAGGCCCGCGTTGCGGACCACCTGTTCCGTGCGCGCATGATCCTCTCGCAGTCCTCCACGGTGGCCACCATGTGGGTGCCGTCCGAGGCGTTCGACGGTTCCGCGAGCAACGCCACCGACTACGACACGATCAACGCCGACGAGCTGCGCTGGTACGTGGTGGACCGGGCCAATCGCATCATCTCGATGCAGAAGGTCACCAATCCCGCCAACCGCACCGCGTATGTCCTGACCACGGACTGGGCCACGCTGCGCACCACGCTCGCCGCGTCGGGTTCGCTGACCACCACCACGGTGCTGGAGGGCGTCCTCGACGCCGCGTTCCGATTCACCACGTTTACCCCGTGCAGCGATCGCCGCCTGGTGCTGGAAGTCCAGCTCGACGACGACCACGGCGGCATGTCCTACGAGCTCGGCGGCATCGTCGATTCGCTCCAGAAGCATTCCTCCTGCCAATGACCGCACCGCACGCCCATCATCGCCGGAATCGCGCACACCCCGGGCGCCGCGCCTCCGCACGCCCGATGGGGCGGGGCGCGGCACTGATGCTGGCGCTGTTCGCGATGATGGTGGTCGGCACCACCACGCTCTCCTTCGTGGCAAGCCGCGACACCTCCACGGCCATCGCGCAGAACGCGCAGCTGGCCGCGGATGCGCGCACGCTGGCGGCGTCCGGCATGGACATCGCCAAGGGCCTGCTGCGCTCGAGCGACACCTCGTGGCGCCGCAACCACGTGGCGGGCACGCTCCTCAGCAACTACTCGCTCGACGGCGGCACGGTGACCGTCTCGCTGGTGGACATCGTGAAGCGCGCGAACCCGTTGTATGCGGCCGCGGGCAACATCTATCCGGACGACACCACCACCGAGGTCGAGGTCTCCGTCAGCAGCACCCGCAGCGGCGCCACCTGGAGCTCGGTGGCCAACATGAGCATTCCCAGCGTGGTGAAGGGGCAATACGCCATCTTCGCCAACAAGATCATGCTGGTGGATGGCACCAGGAACTTCATCGGCCGCTGGCCGAACGCGCCCATGAGCTCGCAGAAGCTCCGGGTGAACATCGGCACGCAGGCCGACCTTGCATTCCTCAACGCCGCCTTCCCGTGGTTCGGGAGCGGCGTGTGGCTGCAGGGCGGCTGCCAGTTCGAGTCCGAAGTCGCGGGTGCGACCGCCTCCGACCCGGATTCGATGAAGGCCACGTGGATCTACTACCCGTACTCGGCCAGTGGCCTCATCGTGCAGGGCGCCGCGGCCAACAGGGTGGCCGCCAAGCGCATGGACCCGGCGGACTCGATCCGCATGATCAGCCCGCCGGCCTCGCCGAGCGCAAGCACCGGCCACACCCGCTACACCAGCAACTTCGTCATCACCGGCGGCAGCCGCACGCTGAACCCGTTCCTTGTGAAGGCCTCCTTCATCCCGCAGCTCTTCACCAGGAACTTCGAGGTCCGCGGCGGCGCCACGGTGACGCTCAACGCCGGCACGTACGAGGTCTGGGGTTCCTGGGTGCTGCGCGACTCGCGCATCATCATCAACGGCGACGTCCGGTTCGTGGTGAACCCGAACCTCGCGCTCACCGGCCTGGACTGGCAGAACTCCTCGGTCGAGCTCAACGCCAACAGCAACCTCGAGATCTACAACGGCTACTCCATGGACGTGCGTAGCTGCTGGATCGGGCCGCGCCACCAGTACTCCTGCTACAACCCGATCACCGGGGTCACCACCGCCTACGACGGCGATCCGCACAGGAAGCAGTGGTTCAACCAGTTCGTCGCCGACAACTGCTATGCCACCGCCCCGACCTCGCCGCAGTACCTGGAGCCGTGGCGGGTGCGCTTCTACCCGATGACGCAGTTCCTCTCGAACTTCTTCCTGTGGGACATCCGCGACACCACGCTGGTTGGATCGCTGTTCCTTCCGACGAACCCGATCCGCCTCTTCGGCAAGACCGAGGTCTACGGCCGCGTGGCGTCCAACTACCTGCTGGTCTACGACACCGCGAGCTTCTACTACGACCACGCGCTCGACCTCGTCACCGGCTTGACCGAGGGGCGTGCACCGGCGCGCGGCGGTGACCCATCGACGATGTTCCCGACGCGCATGGTGACCTACGGATTCAACGCGGAGGCGGCCCGTTGAGCACGAAGCAACGCGCATTCACGCTGATCGAGGTGCTCGTCACGGTGACCATCGTGGCGATCCTGGCGGGGCTTTCGGCGGACCTCTTCAGCGGTGGCCGCTTCGAGCGCGTCGATGCAGGCGTGCGGCTCCTGGAGACGGACCTTGGCTACGCGCGGAGCCTGGCGCTGTCCTCGCCGGCGGACCCCGTGCTGCTGCGCATCGATGCCGACGGCGGCGGATACCGCATCGCCAAGGCCAGCGCACCGAACACCGCGATCACCGGTCCCAACGGGCCGCTCCTCATGAAGTTCGGAACCAATCGCGGCGAGTCGGCACCCGGTGTCCTGCTCTCCTCGAGCGGTTCGCGGGACGTGACCTTCGGCCCGTTCGGCGGCGTGATGGACCCGGTGCCCACGCTCACGGTGTCGCTTTCGGACGGCGGCGAGCGGGCGCGCGTGGTTCTCGACCCCTTCACGGGGGATGCAGCCGTTACTTATCAGTCACCCTGATCTTTTGCTGTGGTTGGGCCCCAAAGGGGCCGACATCTAAAGAGACGCCATGTGCCGCGGCGTCGGCGATGTCCTGCCCCTGCGGGCCAACCGGAGCAAACGATGCGAGAGAACGACACCACATTCATTGCGCGATCCAGTCCTGCCCATCGATGGTGGTGCTCGGCGTTCGGCATGTCGCTCTCGCTCGTGGCGTCGGTGAACGCGCAGTCGACGACGCCCGCTTCGTCCGCCGCACCGGCGCCGAGCGCACCCAAGCAATCCTCGCCGCCTGCACCGACCGCAACGGGCGCTTCGTCCGCCGGGGCAAAGCCCGATGCTGCCGTACCCGCTCCCGAGCCCACCGCCGATCCCGGCACCGCGGACCCCGCGGACACCGCGGGTGGCGTCTGGGGCGTGCCCGGCGCCAACGCCGCGCAGGGCGGGGTGTCGACGCCGTTCAGCGGTCCGGGCGGCCGCCCGCCGGCGCCCGACGCAGGCACCGCGCCCGCCGAGCAGAGGCCTGCCAACGAGAAGGGCGATGCCCGCGTGGACGTCACCACGGAGGGCCGTTTCTCCCTGAGCGCGCAGGCCATCGATGTCTCCAAGCTGCTCGAACTGATCTCCATCAAGGCGCGGCAGAACATCGTTGCCAGCGACAAGGTGAAGGGCCAGGTCACGGTCAATCTCTACGACGTCCCGCTCGAGGATGCGCTCAACGCGGTCCTGAACGTGAACGGCCTCTCCTGGCGCCGCGAGGGCGACTTCATCTATGTCTGGACCAAGGGCGAGATGGACGCGCAGCGCAAGCGCGAGCCGCACGTCTACACGCTGCAGTTCCTCTCCGCCGACGACGCCATCGCCTTCGTGAAGCCCGTCCTCACCGAGGGCGGCAGCGCCGTGGCGCTGGGCAAGGTGGACCCCGGGTACCAGCCCACCCTCGAGAACGGCGGCGCCGACAGCTTCGCGTTCGCCGCGAAGGTGATGATCAACGACTACCCCGAGGTGCTCGAGCGCGTCACCAAGCTGATCGAGGAGCTCGACACGCCGCCCAAGCAGGTGCGCGTGGAGGCCACCATCCTCACGGTGGACCTCACCGACGACACCGCGTTCGGCATGGACATCTCGGTGGTCGGCAACGTCGACTTCGCGAGCGTGACCGCGCCGCTCCTGGCGTTCGACGACATCAAGTCGGGTGCCGTGAAGCCGTCCACGCCGTCCTCGGCGAGCGCCGGCTCGCTCTACCCCGTGGCCACCGACGCCCCGGCGCCCACCGCCAAGGTCGGCGTGATGACCAACGACGTGGCCGTGTTCCTGCAGATGCTCGACCAGGTGGTGGACAGCACGGTGCTGGCGCGCCCGACCGTCACCGTCCTCAATCGCCAGCGCGCGCAGGTACTCATCGGCGAGCGCATCGCGTACCTCTCCACGACGCAGACGCAGACCAGCACCACGCAGGAGGTGAAGTACCTCGACGTCGGCGTGAAGCTGATCTTCCGCCCGTTCGTCTCGCCGGACGGCATGGTCCGCCTGGAGCTTGCGCCGCAGGTGAGTTCGGCGCGAACCAAGAACATCGACGCCGCCGGCGGCGGCAAGGCCACCGTGCCCGACGAGCTGTCGCAGGAGTTGCGCACCAACGTGCGCGTCAAGAGCGGGCAGACCATCGTCCTCGGCGGCCTCTTCAAGGAGCAGTCGCAGGTCACCAGCCGCCAGATCCCCGGCCTGGGAGACCTGGTCCCCGGCGCCTTCAGCGGTGCGTCCGCGCAGATGAAGAAGCAGGAGATCATCTTCCTCATCACCCCGACGGTGGTGGAGGATGCGCAGGACTACAAGGCCGGCGACGTGGCGCTGCAGACGGCCGAGGCCGCCCGCGTGGGCGCGCGCGCCGGGCTGCTGCCCTTCAGCGAGTCGCACCTGGCGGGCAACTACCAGGTGCAGGCGCTCGAGGCGTGGAAGAACGGTGACCGCTCCACGGCGCTCTACTACGCCGACCAGGCGCTGCGTACGCAGAAGAACTCGCCGTCCATGATCACGCTCCGCGAGGCCATCCGGACCGACCGCAAGGACCAGTTCCGTACCGAGCTCGACGGCATCGACCTGCTCGATCCGCTGCAGCGCGAGCCGCAGAACGGTATTCCGCTCTCCGACACGTTCAAGTACTCCAAGGGATGGGTGACGCCGCCCAAGCCGCAGGACCTCCAGAAGGACATCCCTGCTCCCGTGGACGACGACTATTCGCCGTTCGATCCGCTTCCGCTGCCCGAGCTGGACGCGCCGCCGCTCCCCGGCGAGCGCCGCTCCGGGCCGACCCCGGGCAACAACAAGGAGCCCAACCGATGAACCGAACGATCATCCGCTGCGTCCTCGCAGGTACCGTCGCCGCCGCCACGCTCATGGCGGGTGGATGCGGAGAGACCGCCCATTCGCAGCAGGTCCGCAAGGACGCGCGCGGCCGCTATGACCGCGCCGGTGCGCAGATCGCCTACGACCAGGCGCGCCAGGCGTTCCAGTCCGGCCAGTTCGAGCAGGCGCTCGGGCACGTGGACCGCGCCATCGCGCGGTTCCCGAAGGAGTCGTCCTACCAGCTGCTGCGTGGCCGCATCCTGCACGAGATGACCCGCGTCGACGAGGCGCGCGATGCGTTCGCCGCCGCGGCGGAGCTCGACCCGAAGAAGGCCGAGCCGCATTACTTCATGGGCATCATCCACCAGCGCTGGCACGAGAACGAGAAGGCGCTCGAGGAGTACGCCAAGGCCGCGTCGCTCGAGCCGTCCAAGCTGCACTTCGTGGCCGCCGAGATCGAGATGCTCACGCTGATGGGCAAGCACGACGAGGCGGAGGCGCGGCTCGCGACGGTTGCGCGCAAGTTCGAGTTCAGCCCCGTGATCGACCGACTCCATGCCGACGTCGCCAAGATGCGCGGCGACCACGAGGGCTGCGCGCAGCGCCTCGAACGCGCCTCGCTGCGCGACACCAAGAGCCCGGAGCTCCTGGAGGAGCTGGCCTTTGCCCGCTACTCGAAGGGCGACTTCAACGGCTCGCTGGCGGTGCTCGATGACCCGATCCTCTCCAACCGCGCAAGCCGGCCGGACCTGGCGCGCCTGCGCGCCCGCGACCTGATCCTGGTGGGTCGTGCTGCCGATGCGCGCGACGTGCTGCTTGCCATCCGCGACGACAACGACCGTGACGGCCGCACCACGCTGCTCCTGGGCCACGCTGCCTGGCGGATCGGCGACTGGGGCCGCGTCCGCGAGTGCGGCGAGCAGCTCACCAAGCTCCATCCCGAGATGGCCGACGGCTACATGTTCCTGGGAGCCAGCGCGCACAACGCCGGCCGCCTGGACGAATCGCTCGCCATGTTCGAGCAGGCCGTGGCACGCGAGCCCGAGCGCGCCGTTGCCCAGAAGCTGCTGGCGTCCGTCAGTGCGATGCGCACCGACCCGGCGCGCCGCACGCCCGACCGCGCCGCGGCGGGTTCCGTGCGCAGCGAGGCACCGTGACGCGCGCCGCGGGCAGGCGTCGATTCCTGCGCCGTGCCGCGGCTGCGGTGGGCATCGCCTCCGTGTCCTTCGCCGCGCTCGCCGCCTACGGATGGTGGGTCGAACCGGCGATCATCGTGGTGCCGCTCCGGCAGGTGGCGTACCTCTCGAGCGGCGTGGATTCGCTTGCCATCGAGGCCGACGGCCATCGCTGGCCGTACCTGGCCACCGGGCCCGTGGACGGCCCGCCGATCGTGTTCCTGCATGGGTTCGGCACCAGCAAGGATGCCATGATGCAGCTGGCCACCGAGTTCGGCCGCCGCGGCTGGCGCGCCTACGCGCCCGATCTTCCGGCATTCGGCGAGCACGCGTACCACGAAGGCCATGTCCACGACGCGGCGTTCTACGTGCACGCCGTCGGTGCCTTCATGGATGCCGTCGGCGCACCGCACGCCACGGTGGTTGGCACGTCGATGGGCGGTGCACTTGCCTGCGAGCTGGCGATCGAGGACCCGGAACGCGTCGATGCGCTGCTGATGCTCTCGCCCGCAGGCGTGGTGCCGAAGGTCCGCAACGAGTTCATGCGCCACGTGGATGCGGGCGAGAATCCCCTCGACATCGCCTCGGAGGCAGACTTCCTCCGCGTGATGAACTACGTCTTCGTCCGCCCGCCGAAGGTTCCCGCACCGTTCCTCCGCTGGTTCGTCGACGCGGCGCGTGCGCGCCGGCCGCAGACGCTCGAGGTGGTGGAGGCCATGAAGCCGTTCCTCGTCGACGGGCTCGTCGGCCGCATGGGATCGGTGGCCGCACCGACGCTCGTCCTCTACGGATCGCTCGACGCGGTGACGGACCCGTCCATGATGCAGTGCTTCGTGGCGGAGATCCCGGCGGCGCGCACCGCGCTGGTGCCGGACGCGGGGCACGTGGCGTTCAGCGACAACTTCCCGGGCACCGTGCGTGCGATGTGCGATTTCCTCGACTGGACGGGCCAGGCGCGCGGCGGGCGTCCGGCCGCTGCACGCTGAGCGTGCCATCGCTTTCGCCCGTGGGGCGGGTTGCCATGTTTCCCACGATTTCCTGCGTCAGTCGCCCTGCGCCTGCGTCCGCGCGTCCACCTGTCCGGCGGCGGACTCCGCCGGCGGCGTGGATTCGGTGCGCGGGTTCGGCTGCCATCCGCCTGCGGTGGTGCCCGCAATGCGGTCAAGCCGCGAGGCGAGCGCGGAGTGCCCGGCAGGCTCGGTGACCTTGCCGTCGAGGATGTCCCACTCGGTGACGTTGTCGCCGTAGGTGGCCTTGTTGGCCGCATGGTCCATCTTGAAGCCGATGCTCCCGAGCGCGCACGTGCCGTACACGCCGCCGGCCACGGCCCACACGCTGACCTGGTCCTTCTGCTGCACCGGATCGCTGGTGCGTCCGTAGGCATCGCCGAAGGTCCCCTGCGCCTGCGCCAGGAAGTAGCTGCCGTCGGCCACGAAGCGGTCGATGGCATCGTCGGATGAGAAGACGATCACCACGCTGCGGCCTTCGCCGCCGAGCGTGAGTCCCACGCCGAAGCCCTGCACCTTGATGACGCACGGCGCCGACCAGCCGGTGGAGGTGCGGCGCACCAGGAGGCCGCTGCCGCCCGCGCCGCTGACCACGAGGCCGGCCTGTGTCTCGTCGACGATGGCCACGCCGCGTGCTTCGCGGAACGAGGGGCCGTCCACCGGACGCGCGGACGACTGCACCTTGGAGAGCGTGCCGATGCTGTCGGTGATGCGCTCCTGCATCGAGGTCTCGCCGCAGCCCGCGACGAACGCGAGGCAGGGCAGCGTGAGCACGATGGCGGGAACGACCGAGCGGGTGACGTGGTGGCGCGAGTCCGTGCGCATGTAATTCTCCGGGATGGGGTTACGCGGGAATATCGGCATCGGCGTCAGCCGTGCTTGAGTCTGTGGCAGCCGTTCCGGAGGGGCCGGTCAGTGGCCCCGGGCGTCGGTCACTTGCCCTTGCCCTTGTCCTTGCCGCCGAAGGCATCGCCGATCCCCTTGAGCAGCCCGCCCACCGCGTCGCCTGCGCCCTTCGTGGCGTCCTGGATCTCCTTGATGGCGGCGGTGCCGATGCGCCCGCCCGCCTCGATGGACCCCTGCACGGCGTTTCCGAACACGGCCGGGAGCTTGCCGCCCGACTCGGAGACGATGGCCAGCATGGTGGCTTCGAAGACCTGGCCCACCAGCTTCTCCGCCAGGTCCTTGCCCGCGGTGCGGGCGTTGATGTCCTTCACCTCGACGTGCTTCAGCTTGGCGGCCACCGGGATGTCCCCGACGACGGCGGCGCGCTCGGTGTAGTGCACTTCCACGTCGTCCAGCACCAGGAGGCGGATCAGGAGCTCGGTGCTCGGTCCCTCGGCCGGCTTGGCCTCCGGCTTTGCGGCCGCATCGCCTCCCGACAGGTTGCCGACGATCTGCGAGACGTTGTTGCGGTCCCCGTCACGGATGAACCAGACCTTGATGCCGCTGAGCTGCACCAGGTCCACCACCAGCCGCTGCGTGGTGGACTCGCCCGCGACGCGCACCGAGACCTGCGTGGCCTCCAGCATGTGCGGCGCGCCCCAGCCGGCGGGGTTGTCGATGATGAGCCCGTTCACGTCCACCCCCAGCCCGAAGACGTCCAGGTTGACCGAGTCGATCTGCACCTGCACGCCCAGGAGCCGCGAGGCAACCGAGCGCGCCACCGTGGTGGCGATGATGTTGCGCCCGAACCAGGCGATGGCCAGGAGCGCAACGAGGCTGACGAGGGCGATGACGGCGATGCGACGGAAGCGTCCGGGAGTTGCCATCGCCGGAGGCTAGCGAAACGGGCGTGCGGCGGTCAATGCGGAGGCGTCCCTCAGCCGGCTGCCGCGCGCGGTGCCGGCCCACCGGGGAACTCTCCGGTGAACGCATCCGGCCGACGCATCACCGTGCACTCCGTGGCGCCGGGCGCAATGGCGTGCCGGATGGCGGCGATCAGCGCGCGCGCATCCACCGGCTTGCAGAGGTAGTCGTGGCAGCCGGCCTCGACGCACTTCTCGCGGTCGCCCGGCATGGCGTGCGCGGTCAGCGCGATGATGGGGACGCGCTCGCCGGCGGCCACCAGGCGGCGGACCGCCTCGTAGCCGTCCATGACCGGCATCTGCATGTCCATGAGCACCACGTCGTGGCGCTCCAGGCGCGAGGAATCCTGCACGCGCTCGACGGCCTTGGCCCCGTTGTCGACCACGTCGACGCGCGCGCCCGCGCGTTCCAGGTGGAAGCGGATGAGGCGCTGGTTGTCGAGGCCGTCCTCGGCCAGCAGCACGCGCACGCCCGAGAGCGGCTGTCGCACGGCCGAAGGAAGGCGCAGCGGGCCGCCTTCGCCCGCGGCCGGCTCGCCGCTGCGCAGGCGCGCGGGCTGCGCGCCCTGCAGGTCGCCGGCGTCGATGGTGAAGGTGAACGAGGTTCCGCTCCCCGGCGCGCTGCGCACCGCGATGGTGCCGCCCAGGATGTCCACGCAGCGGCGCGTGATGGCCAGGCCCAGCCCGGTGCCGCCGTAGCGGCGCGTGGTGGACATGTCCGCCTGCATGAACGGCTGGTAGAGGCGCGAGAGCTGCTCCGGCGTCATGCCGATGCCGGTGTCCGCCACCTCGAACGCCACCATGCCGGACTGCAGGTCGGGGCGGCGGAGGGTGAGCGTCACGGCGCCCTGGTCGGTGAACTTGACGGCGTTGCCGAGGAGGTTGATGAGCACCTGCCGCAGGCGCGTGGGATCGGTGCTGATGGTGTCGGGCACGTCGCCGTCCAGGATGAGGCGCAGCGCCAGGCCCTTCTGCCGTGCGCGGTCGTCCATCAGGCGAAGCGCATCCTGCACCAGGTCGAGCGTGCGCACGCGCTGGCGGTCCATGTGCATCTGCCCGGCCTCCACCTTGGAGAGGTCGAGCACGTCGTTGATGAGCGAGAGGAGGTGTCGCGCGTTGCGGCGGATGGTCTCTACCGCCTCCTCGCGGCTGGGTGCATTCGGTGCGCTGTCGCCGTGGTCGGCGAGGAGGTCCACGTAGCCGAGGATGGCGGTCATCGGCGTGCGGATCTCGTGGCTCATGTTCGCCAGGAACTCGGTCTTCGAGCGGCTGGCCGCGTCGGCCTCGTTGCGTGCCGTCACCAGCGCGAGCCGCGCCGCGCGCTGCTGGCGCGACTGCACCAGGAGCGCCGCGCACAGCACGCCGAGCGCGAGGATGGTGATCACGGTGACCGAGGCAAGGAGCCTGCCCTGGCCGGTCTCTGCCGCAATCAGCGCGGGTTCGGCGATGCCGACGATGCTCACCCCGCCGCCGCGGATGGCGCGGAGGCCGGGAACGGGGTACGCGCAGGCGATGTGCCCGGCGGCGGCCACGCTTGCGTGGTTCGTGCCGGCGCTGCCGAGCGAGCCCACCAGGCCGGCGAGCGTCGACTGCGGGAGGCCGGGGCCGTGCTCGCCGCGCTGGACGTTCTCGTCGAACACGCGACCATCGTCGCCCACCACCATCAGGTCGATGCCGGGGGTCTCGGCCCGGTCGACGGCGGCCTCGATGCGCTCGAACCGCAGGCGCGTGGTCACGGCGCCGATGCGGCGCTGGGTGACCGGGTCGATGACCGGCGCGCTGCATGCCACCGAGAGTCCCACGGAATCCCAGAGGATCCGCGTGAATTCGCAGTTGGTCTGGAACTCGAGCACCGGCATGGAGTCGCCGGAGTGCAGGCATTCGCTCACCACGGGGCGGCGCGAGATGTCCTGCGAGAGCAGTCGCTCGATGCGCTGTGCCGGGAACGCCTTGCCGTCCACGTCCACCGTGTTGACCGCGAGCAGTCGGCCATCGGCATCGACGAAGGCCACGGCGTCCACGTCGCGGCTGCGGCGGACCTGCTCGTTGGCGATGCGCTCCAGGATCGCGGAGTCGCGCCGTGCCACGGCGGAGGCGATGTCCGGCTCGTGGGAGATGGCATCGGTACGGCGGAATGCCGGAGTGACTGCGTCCTCGAGTGCCTCGCGGGCGCCGCGCGCAGCGTCCCGCACGGCGATGAGGGTGAGCGGTGCGTCGCTGTCGGCGGCATCGGAGCCGCGGATGGCCGAGTGGCTCAACTGCACAGGACCACCGGCATTGTCGAGCCGGAGGTCGTGGATCACGAAGACCAGCCCGGCGACGGCGATGAGCACGCCCGCGCTGAGGAGTGCAATCGGCCGGAACTTCGTTGGAATGCGATATTGCATCGGCCCTTCCTCCTCATGACGGCCGGGCGTCCCTCCCGCAACACAGGTTGTCGGCAATGCCCAGCAGATCTACACCGGGACCATCGGGAATCCGCGGAGGCGAGTCAAGGCTCATCCCCGGGAACACGGTAAATACGGCCTGTGACGGCCCACTTCGGGGAATTCAACGCCCGCGGGCCGGATGTTGGTCCGGGAATGCGCTCACTCTTCGGGCGGTGCCGATGGCGTCAGCAACGTCGGCGCCTGCGGATCCTTCGCCGGATCGGCGGGAGCGCGCATGCGACGAAGCGTGTCGGCCTTCCATTCCGGCATGCGGAATTCCCATCCGGCGGTGGCGGCTGCAAGCTTCTGCCAGTCCGGCACGAAGGGGTCGCCTTCGCGCTTCGCCGGCTCGGGCGCGGGGGCGCCGGCCGTGGGCACGATCGAGAGCGTGAACCACGTGCCGTCCGCTTCCTTGTGCCCGTTGAAGGTGACGGTGGCGGACTTCAGCTCGAAGGACGGCGACCACGCGGGCTCGCTCGCTGCATCGACGCGCGCCTTGCGGACGCCGTCGAACTCCAGGCGCTCGAGGAACGAGGGCAGTCCCGTCTTCGCCGACTCCACCTGCGCGTCGGACCAATGCGCGCGCTCGGCGTCGATCACGTCCGTGTCCCACGGCATGCGGGGCATCCCGGGCTGCGGCCCCGGATCGTTGGCGGGCGGCGTGGCGGTGATGCCGTCGAAGGAGACCGAGCGCGTCTCGCCCGCAGGGAGCGAGAGCAGCGTGCGGTCGAGCCACGCCAGCGCGTCCGCGGGGACCTGCACGCGGCCGAGCGCGCGCCAGGTCTGGTCCTGCGCGGGCAGCCGCGCGAACACGGCATCCGGCGCGAAGCGTTCCTCGCCGAGCACCACCTCCGCCACCGGCGTTGCGCCCGGCCCCTTGCCGAGGAAACGCACCAGGCGCGACGTGCCAGAGTCGTCCGGCCACGCGAGGCCGAGCTCGCCGTGGCGCTCCTTCTTGGCGGTCATGCGGTCGTCCACGGTGAGGCCGGCCACGCTCACGAGGAGCGCGCGGACGAGTTCCGCACGCGCGGGGTAGCCGTCGTTGGTGACGAGCGTCCAGCGGTCGTCGGGTTGGCGTTCCAGGCGCACCGTGGCATTGCCGCGGAGCACCTCCACGGCGCCGATCTCCGGCGCCTTCGCCTCCAGGCCCGGCAGCAGCGCGGAGCCGCGCACGCGCTCGGGCGTCATCTCGCGCCGCGAGGACAGGACGAACGCCACGCCCACGAGCCCCACCGCGGCCGCCGCCACTCCGATGGCCATCTTCCGGTTCACGTCGATGCCTCCCGCCGGCTCGTCCGGCCACGGACCATGTACCACGCAAGCGCCACCGCAGCCACGGCCAGCGGCCACACGATGGCGTCCAGCACCAGGAGCCTGGTACCGAGCGATTCCACGTCGCGGCGCAGGTCATGCTGCACCTGGCGCAGCTCCTTGCGCGACGCCACCATGCTCTTCTGCAGTTCGCCGATGCGCGCGGCTTGCTCCGGCGTCAGCACGATCTGCTGCATGCCGTCGGAGGTGCGCTCGCGCTGCAGCTCGCCGATCTGGAGCTCGGTGCGCTGGATCTCGTCCTGCAGCTCCTTCTCGCGCGCGATGTACTTGGTCTCGGCCTCCTTGCGCATGTCCTCCACCTTGGTGAAGGGGCGCCGGAACTGGCCGCGCGCGCGGATCTCGGCAAGCGCCGGGTTGCCGGCCGCCAGCTCCACGGAGTTGAGGACCAGCGGACCGTTGTCGGCGATGGCCCGCTTGCCGACGTTCATGCCGCCTGCGCGGTCGTCGGTCACCCAGGTGTCGTCCGCCAGGAGGTCGGCATCCGCGATGAGGAGGATGTTCGCCTTGCCCGTGGCGGCGGCGACGCCCGCGGCCGCGGGATACGCCGAGGCGATCTCGCCGGTGATGCGCGCGGCGAGCGTCTTCGGCTTGCCGTCGGCCTTGAAGTCCTTGATGAGCTGCTCGGGGTCGCCGAAGAAGCCGAGCTTGAGCGTCTGGATGAGCTGCGAGCGGTCGCTCGTACGCACCAGCGGCGCCACGGTGGACTTCGCGCCCGCCACCTGCTCGATGGAACCTGCGCTCATGAAGTTGAGCGACTGCAGCCCGCCCACGAGCGGGTCGTCCTTCGTGAAGGTGTCCGGCGTCAGCGAGAGCCACGCCGGGTAGTCGAGCTCGCGCACGCCGCCGTTCTTGGCGGGCGCGCGGATGCGCGTGGCGTGCGCGAGGTCGCCCACCACCATGTCCTTCGGGATGTCCACGCCCCACGCCGCCAGGAGCGGCCCGAGGTCGTACGTGGTGCCGCCGCGCTTTGCGCCCATGGCGCTCGCGTCGGGGCCGGTGTCCGTCTCCGCGTACGGGTCCGCCAGCACGATGATCGGCTTACCCGCCACTGCCCATGCGTCGATGGCATGCAGCATGCCGTCGGAGAGCTTGCGCGGCTGCACCAGCATGAGCGCGGCGATGCCGTCGGGGAGCTTCTCCGCGGCGGGGTCGATCGTCACCACGTCCGCCTGCTCGCGCAGCTGCTGGATCACCACCGGCGGGCCCTTCTGCTGCATCGGGTTGCGCGGGTCCATCCCGCCCTCGAGCGGCATGGTGCTCAGTAGGCCGACCTTCGGCTTCGTGGGCCGGCCCACCGAGGAGATGGCGCGCAGCAGCTGGTACTCGAGCAGCGGCTCGTTCTCCGGCGAGAGGTACGGAATGGTCTCCTTGCGGTCGGTGGGTCCGCGCACCACCAGGCCGAGCGTCAGCGTGCGGCCGCTGCCATCGACGGCGAGCGCCGGCAGGCCGGCCGCGCGCGCCTCGTCCTCCGCCTCGCTGAACGGCTCGGGGTCGATGAAGCGCACCTCGACGTTCCCGTTCGAACGGCTGCGGATCTCCTCCAGGTACTCGCGCACGCGCTGCGCATGGGCGCGGATCAGCGGCTGGTCCTTGGAACCTTCCTGCGTCCAGAAGAAGTCGATGCGCACCGGCTCGTCGAGCGTGCCGAGCGTGCGGTCCACGCCCTTGCTGGTGCTGTAGAGCCGGTCCTGCGTGAGGTCGATGCGCGCGCTGCGGGCCAGCACGTCGATCACGGTGTTGAGCGCCACCACGCCCACCAGCACGGCGGCGACGGTCAGCAGGGCGTTGCGTCGGGTCTCGGTGCGTGCAGCCATGGGTTCACTCCGCCTTCTTCCACTCGACCACGACGCCGTTCAGGAACAGGAACGCCGCGGTCACGGATGCGAAATAGAGCACGTCGCGTGCGTCCAGGACGCCGCGCATCATGCTCTCGAAATGGGTCATCGCGCTCATGGAGGAGATGGCCTCCACGGCCACGCGCGGCAGCCAGCCGCTGACGAAGTCGAGCACCACCGGGAAGCCGGTGACCAGGAGCAGGAAGCTCGCCACGCCGCAGAGGACGAAGGCGATCACCTGGTTCTTGGTGAATGCCGAGAGGAACGCGCCCACCGCCAGGAAGCACCCGGCGAGCAGCGCGCATGCCACGTAGCCCACGAAGATGGCGCCGTGGTCGGGGTTGCCGAGCCAGCCGACGGTGATCCAGAGCGGCGCCGTCAGCGCAAGCGCCACGCAGGCGAACGCCCACGCGGCGAGGAACTTCCCGAGCACCAGGTCCCACACCGAGAAGGGCAGGGTGAGGAGGAGCTCCACGGTGCCGGTGCGCCGGTCCTCGGCCCAGAGGCGCATGCTGAGGGCCGGCACCAGGAAGAGGTCGAGCCACGGCTGCCCCTGGAAGAACGGCCGCAGGTCCGCCTGCCCGCGCTCGTAGAAGCCGCCGAGCTGGAACATGAAGATGCCGGACATGAAGAGGTAGATCACCAGGAAGATCCCGGCGAGCGGGCTGGCGAAGTACGCGCCGAACTCGCGGCGGAAGATCGCGCGGATGCGTGCGGGGGCGTTCATCGTGCACCTCCTGCGGAGCCGGCGCGGGTGCCGCTGCGCAAGGTGTCGCCCCTCGAGGTATCGCTGGTGGTCAGCGTGCGGAAGACGTGGTCGAGCCGGTTGCGCGCCACGTCGGCGGGGACCTTGGCATCGAGCTCGCGCGGCGTGCCGTCGAAGACGACGCGGCCCTCGTTGATGATCACCGCGCGCGTGCACACGGCTTCCACCTCTTCGAGGATGTGCGTGGAGAGCACCACCGCGCGGTCGCCGCCGAGGTGGCGGATCAGTTCGCGCACCTCGTGCTTCTGGTTCGGGTCGAGGCCGTCGGTGGGTTCGTCGAGCACGAGGATCGGCGGGTCGTGCAGGATGGCCTGCGCCAGGCCGGTGCGGCGCTTGTAGCCCTTGGAGAGCGTCTCGACCAGCTGCTTGCGATACGGCCCCAAGTGGAGGCGCGCAATGGCCGCGTCCACGCGCGCGTGGGCCTCGTCAGCCCCGTAGCCGCGGGCGCGCGCCACGAAGAGGAGGAACTCCTCGACGCGCATGTCGCCGTAGGCGGGCGCGCCTTCCGGCAGGTAGCCGAAGGTGCGCTTGGCGGCAATGGGTTCATCGGCGAGCGCGATGCCGTCGAGCACCACGGTGCCCGCGGTGGGCTCCAGGAACCCGGTCAGCATGCGCATGGTGGTGCTCTTGCCGGCGCCGTTGGGGCCGAGGAAACCGAGGACCTGTCCCGCAGGGACCACCAGGTCGATTCCTCGGACCGCCTCGAACGCGCCGAAGGACTTGCGGAGTCCCCTTGCGACGATCAGATCCTTCATGGTGCGGCCATGGTAGTCGGCGCACGTGCGATGCGTATCCTCCGTGCGTGTCCGCCGACCCGTCCAACACTGCTGCGTTGCGTGCAATGCAGGCCTTCGCCCGACGCTTCGGCGGCCGCCCGGACGTCCTTGCCCGCGCACCGGGTCGCGTCAACCTGATCGGCGAGCACGTCGACTACTCCGACGGCCACGTGCTGCCCGTCGCCATCGACCGCGACTGCGTCACCGCGCTGCGGCGGTCGAGCGACGACCGCTGGCGCGCCTGGAGCGAGGACCTGCGTTCGCTGGTGGAGCTGCCGGACCCCGCCTCCGCGGAAAGCGCGCCGCGCGCAACCGGCGATGCCGCCTGGGCGAACCTGGCCACCGGGGTGCTCGCCGGATTCGCGCGCGAGGGCGTTCGCATCCCGCCGCTCGAGATCGCCTTCGCAAGCGACGTGCCCATCGGCGCGGGCCTCAGTTCGAGCGCGGCATTCGCGGTCTCGCTCTCCACCGCCATCGCCGAGGCGCTCTCCGCGCCGCTCTTCGGCATCCCGCTCGCGCGCATGTGCCAGGAGGCCGAGGCGCGCTTTGCCGGCGTTCCCTGCGGAATGATGGACCCGATCGCGTGCGCGCTCTCCCGCGCCGAGCACGCCATGCTCCTGGACTGCCGCTCGCTCGACGTGCGCTTCGTGCCGTTCCCGCCGGCATCGCGCGCGTCGCTCCTGGTGTTCGATTCCGGCGTGCATCGCTCGCTGGGCGATGGCCGCTATGCGGAGCGGCGCCGGGAGGTGGAGGAGGCGGCGCGTGCGTTGTCGGTGCCGTCCTTGCGCGAGATCGACGAGTCCGCGCTCAAGGCCAAGCAGCTGCCCTCGCTCCTCGAGCGCCGCGCGCGCCACGTGGTGCGCGAGATCCAGCGGGTGCAGATGGCGGCCAATGCGCTGCGCCGCGAGGACCTCGAGCTCTTCGGGCTCTTCATGGCGCAGAGCCACCAGTCGCTGCGCGACGACTTCGCCGTGAGCACGCCGGAGCTCGACGCGCTGGTGGACGAGGCCCGCGCCATCGGCACCGCCGGCGGCGTCTACGGGGCGCGGCTCACGGGCGCCGGCTTCGGCGGGTCGGTGATCGTGCTGGCGGATGCCTCGCGCGCCGGCATCGGCGAGCGCATCGCGGCGGCCTTCGAGCGCCGCTTCCGGCGCCCCGTGCAGTGGTCGCGGATGTCGGCGGCAGCCGGCGCGTCCGTGATCCCCGCGGCGCGGTGGCCCGCGGCGTAACCTCCGCGCATGCACATCACGGTCCTCGGCGCGGCGGGCGAAGTCACTGGAAGCGGATACCTGGTGGAGACGGCGCGTGCACGCGTGCTGGTCGACTTCGGGATGTTCCAGGGGCGCGGCTCCAACGACTCGAAGAACGCGGAGATCGACCCGGTGTCGCCGGCGCGCCTTGACGCCGTGGTGCTGACGCACGCGCACCTCGATCACGTGGGCCGCCTGCCGCTCCTCAAGGGGCTCGCCTGCGCGGTGCATGGCACGCACGCGACGTGCGACCTGGCAGAGCTCATCCTGCGCGACTCCGCGCATATCCAGGAGGGCGATGCGCGCCGCGAGAACCGGTGGAAGGAGCGCACCGGTGCGCCGGCGGACGCGGTGGCGCTCTACGGCGTGCCGGAGGTGGAGGCCATCCTCGAGCGAATGCGCGGGCATGCCTACGAGGAGACGTTCGAGGTGGCCGACGGCATCACCGCGCGCCTGCAGGACGCGGGGCACATCCTCGGCTCCGCGAGCGTCGAGCTGCGCATCACCGAGGGCGGCTCCACGAAGGTGGTGGTGTTCTCCGGCGACGTGGGGCAGAAGTGCATGCCCATCCTGCGCGACCCCGTGCCGTGCCCGCACGCGGACCTCGTGTTCCTGGAATCCACCTACGGTGACCGCGACCACCGGCCGGCTGCGGAGACGCTTGCCGAGCTGAAGGGCATCCTCGAGCAGAGCGCGTGGGAGAAGCGCAAGGTGCTGGTGCCGAGCTTCGCGGTCGGGCGCGCGCAGCTCCTCCTCCACGTGCTGGCCGAGATCGCGCGCGAGCACACCACGCCGAACGTGCCCGTCTACCTCGACAGCCCCATGGCCATCCGCGCCACCGAGGTCTACGCCAAGTACCCCGACGACTTCGACGACGAGTCGCGCGGGCTGGCACGCAGCGGCCAGGCGCGCCTCGACATGGCCAACGTGCATCCGTGCGTCACCCCGCAGCAGAGCCGCGAGCTGAACGACAGCTGGGGCCCGGCCGTGGTCATCGCCGGCAGCGGCATGTGCGACGGCGGGCGCATCCAGCACCACTTCAAGCACAACCTGTGGCGCCACGGCGTGCAGGTGCTCCTCACCAGCTTCATGGCCGAGGGTTCGATGGGTCGCAAGCTGGTCGACGGTGCCAAGACCGTCCGGATCTTCCGCGAGGAGATCGTGGTCCGCGCCGACGTCCGCACCGTGGGCGGCCTGAGCGCGCACGCCGGGCAGGGCGGGTTGCTCGAGTGGTTCGGCGGGGTGCAGGGCCGCGCCGCGGCGGGGCGGGTGGTGCTGACCCACGGCGAGGAGCGGCAGCGGGCAGCGCTGGCGGCCCTGATGGACTCCCGTTTCGGGGTGGCGGCCACCCAGCCGAAGCGCTTCCAAGTGATCGAGCTCTGAGATTTCCAGCCCAATTTGCAGGGTCGGCGGCTGCATCCCGGGGGCCGCGGGGTGCGTATTCCTGACGGTCTCCACCGCCCCGGCGGGTTCGGCTATTCTGCCGCACCCGGCCCGGAAACCCGGCCGTGGAACGCCTGCAGAGGAACCAGAATGAAGATGTCCAGCATCACCGCTCCCGTCCTGCTCGCCGCTGCGCTCGTCGCCGGCGGGTGCTACGCCCCGCAGCCGACCACCCTCTACCGCACGGACGAGCTCCCGGACAAGCACTGGTACGAGCTGAAGGACAGCGACTCCCGCATCGAGGTGCTCCCGGCCGCTCTGCGCAGCTCGATCGTCCAGCAGCGCCAGATGGTCGAGGCTGAGATGGCCAAGGACGGATCGCTCTCCGCCAAGACCAACAAGGAAGTCGCCGACCTCGACGAGTACTGCAACGGCGCCTACCTGGTGTCCTTCGACTCCATCGCCAGCAATCCCACCCCGGACATGAACGGCGAGCTCGAGTCCTGGGACCGCCGCCGCCAGGGCGACTCGATGATCTACAACCAGAACCTGCGCATGCTCGCCGACGAGTGGAGCCGCTTCTGGCTGATGGAACGCCCGGGTGCCTCGCCGTACGACACGGTGAACACCTCCGGTCGCTTCTGATCGGCGCCCGGACGCCTCCGGTCCACACGAACCTCCCGCCGGCCCGCGCATCAGCGCGGGTCGGTGTGCTTTTCAGGACTGCTCGTCGGCCACGTCGCCGCTGGCGGTGTCCGTCGGCGCGGCGGCCTGCACTCGTCAGGAGGGGCGGGCGTCGGAACCGACGCGCCAGGAAGGCATCCAGCTGAAGAGCTTCTCCAGCATCGGTGAGCCGTGGCGCTGCCCGGCGGACATGGCCTGGAACTCGCCTGCATCGAAGTACACGCCGCCGCAGGTGCCGCACTGGTCGACCATCACGCCCTGGAAGGCGACTTCCTTCATCTGCGAGCCGCACTTCGGGCAGCGCATCCAGTGCGCGGCCTTCTGCTGCGCAGCCTGTGCGGCGGCGCGATCGGCGTCGAGCTTGGCGCGGATGGCCTTGAGGGCCTGCTCGTCCTTCTCGTGGAACTGGCGGTCTGCTTCGTTGTAGCCGGTGTTGCTCGGGGTGGACATGGTCGTGATGCTCGTGAGTGGTTGCGGGTGAAGGTTTCGAGGATACCGCGCCCTGCGGGGCGCATGATCGCGGCACGTGCGGCGGTTCAGACGTCGCAGATCCGGACGGCCTTTCCGAGCGCCTCGGCGGCGTCGCCGCGCGGCATGAATTCCTGCCCGATCCAGCCCGTGAACCCGGTGGCGACGATCGCCTCGCAGATGCCGCGGTAGTTGAGTTCCTGCGTGTCGTCGAGGTTGCTGCGGCCCGGGTTGCCGGCGGTGTGGTAGTGGTTGATGTACCGGCTGTGCTCCCGGATGGTGCGGATGACGTCGCCCTCCATGATCTGCATGTGGTAGATGTCGTAGAGCAGCCGGAAGCGGTCGCTTCCCACCGCCTTGCAGAGCTCGACGCCCCACGCGGTGCGGTCGCACTGGTAGTCCTTGTGGTCCACCTTGGAGTTGAGGAGCTCCATGATGACCGTGACACCGGTCTTCTCCGCAAGCGGCATGATCCGCTTGAGGCCCGCGGCGCAGTTGCGGATGCCGTCCACGTCGGGCAGGCCGGCGCGGTTGCCGCTGAAGACGATCATCTGCGGAACGCCCGCGGCCGCGATCCGCGGCAGCAGGTCCTCGCTCTTGCGCACCAGGTCGTCGTGGTGCTCCATGCGGTTCCAGCCCTTGGTGATCCCGCCGGGGCCGTTCGCCACTGCGCAGGTCATGCCGAGTGACGCAGGTACCCGCAGCTGCTCCACGTCCAGGAGCTCCACCGAGCCGATGCCGAATCCCTTCGCCATGGTGCACAGGTCCTCGAGCTTCATCCCGCCGAAGCACCAGGCGCACACGCTCTGCTTGACGCGTCCACCGCGCGCGGGTGCGGCCGGCGCGGGCGCGTTGCCGGTCGCTGCGGCGGCGGCGCCGCCCATCGCCATGGCTGCGGAGGCGGCAAGTCCGGTCTGCACGAAGGTCCTTCTGTCCATGGGGGCAGGGTACCGGGGCATGTGCCTGCGTTGCCTATCCTGCGGCCATGTCTTCCGCCGCGCCCATCCGCTTCGTCGACAGCCATACCGAGGGCGAGCCGACGCGCGTGGTGGTCGAGGGCGGCCCGGCGCTTGCGGGTGCCACCGTGGCCGCCATGGCTGCGGACCTGGCGGACAACCACGACTGGTTCCGGAGCGCGGTGGTCAACGAGCCGCGCGGGAGCGATGTGCTGGTGGGCGCGCTCCTGGTTCGCCCGGTGGATCCGGCGTGCGCGGCCGGCGTGATCTTCTTCAACAACGCCGGGCTTCTCGGCATGTGCGGTCACGGCACCATCGGCGTGGTGCGCACGCTCATGCACCTCGGACGCCCGCTCGCCGGCGCGGTTCGGCTCGAGACGCCGGTCGGCACGGTGTCGGCGCGCGTGGTGCCCGGCGCGGATGGCGTGCCGGCGGTGGAAGTGGGCAACGTGCGTTCGTTCGTCCATCGCGCAGGCGTGGAGCTTTACCTACCGGACGGGCGCGCCGTGCACGGCGACATCGCCTGGGGCGGCAACGGCTTCTTCCTGTGCGAAGACCACGGCGAGGCCATCGAACTTTCCAACATCGAAGCGCTCACGCGCCGCTCGTGGGAGATCCGCCATGCGCTCGAACGCGCGGGGCTTGCCTCGATCGACGGCCGGCCGGTGGATCACGTGGAACTCGTCGGCCCGCCGCGCGACGCGCACAACCACGCGCGCAACTTCGTCCTCTGCCCGGGCGGCGCCTACGACCGTTCGCCCTGCGGCACCGGCACCAGCGCCAAGCTGGCCTGCCTGGCAGCGCACGGGAAGCTCGCGCCGGGAGCCGTCTGGCGACAGGAATCGGTGATCGGCAGCGTCTTCGAGGCTTCCTACGCCGCGGCGCCCGAAGGCGGCGTCCTTCCCACCGTGCGGGGCCGCGCGTGGATCACGGGCGAGGGCACGCTTGTCCTCGATCCCTCCGACCCCTATCGCCACGGCATCGTCCCTTCCACCGTCCGCTGAACCAACGAACCATGACGAACACCCCCATGCAGCGCGCCGACTGGTCCGGCGTCTTCCCCGCCATCACCACGCCGCTGCGCGCGGACGATTCCATCGACCTCGAGCTCTTCGGCACGCACGCCGCGTGGATGGTGGAGCATGGCTGCGGCGCCATCGTCACGCCCGGCTCGCTCGGCGAGGGCGGCCTGCTCACGCTCGACGAGAAGCGCTCGCTCTGGACGCGCGCGGTGGAGGCCGTGGGCGCCGCGGTGCCCGTGGTGGCCGCGGTGGGCGCATGCAGCACGCGCGAGAGCGTCGAGATCGCGCGCGCCGCGCATGGGTGCGGCTGCCGCGGGCTCATGGTGCTCCCGCCGTATGCCTACACGGGCGACTGGCGCGAGACGCGCACGCACTTCGCGCACGTCCTCGAGGCCACGCCGCTTGGATGCATGCTCTACAACAACCCGCCCGCGTACGGCACCGATGTCCTGCCGGGGCAGGTGGAAGAGCTGGCCACCGCGCACGCCAACCTGCACGCCGTCAAGGAGTCGAGCGGCGACATCCGCCGCATGACCGCCATCCGCGCGCGCCTGGGCGATCGCCTGGCCGTCTACGTGGGAATCGACGACATGGTGCTCGAGGGCGTGGCCGCGGGCGCCGACGGCTGGATCGCCGGCCTCGTGAACGGCTTCCCCGCCGAGAGCGTGCGGCTCTTCGACCTGGCCGCCTCCGGCCGCCTGGAGGAGGCCGCGGAGCTCTACCGATGGTTCCTGCCGCTCCTGCGCCTGGATGCGGGCCCACAATTCGTTCACCTGGTGAAATTGGCGCAGGCTCGGGCCGGCTGGGGCAACGAGCGCCTGCGCCTCCCGCGCCTGCCGCTCGAGCGCGAGCAGCGCGATCGCGTCATGAGCATCATCGACGTGTGCATGAAGGTCCGGCCGTCGATCGCGCGTTGAAGCTTTCCCGTACCGCGTAGAGTGGTCATTCCGTGCTCCGCGTCAACGAACTCCGCAAGTCCTTCGGCAGCGTGCGCGCCCTCGATGGCGTGAGCTTCCACGCTGCCCGCGGCGAGGTGCTTGGGCTGCTCGGCCCGAACGGCGCCGGCAAGAGCACGGCGCTCGCCATCTGCACGGGATTGCTGGTGCCGGATTCGGGCAGCGTCGAGCTCGGCGATGCCGGATCGCCGCGCAGTCCGGCGGCGCGCCGGCTCATTGGCCTGGCACCGCAGCAGATCGCGCTCTACGAAGACCTCACCGCCCGCGAGAACCTGGTGTTCCTCGCCAAGATCCACGGCGTGCACGACCCCGTGCGGCGCGCCGACGAGCTGCTCGACATGGTGGGGCTCCTTCCACGCGCGCGCGACCGTGTGCGCACCTACTCGGGCGGCATGCAGCGACGCCTGAACCTGGCGGCGGCCATCGTGCATGACCCGCCGGTGATCCTGCTCGATGAACCCACCGCCGGCGTGGACCCACAGAGCCGCTCCGGCATCCTGGAGCTGGTGCAGCGCCTGGCCGCCGAGGGCCGCGCCGTCATCTACACGACGCACTACATGGAAGAGGCGCAGCGGCTCTGCTCGCGGGTAGCCATCGTCGATCATGGGCACGTCCTCGCCACCGGCAGCGTGCCCGAGCTCATCGCGTCGCATGGCGGCGAGAGCGTGGTCACGGTGGACACGCCCGCCGGCGCACGCAGCACGCGCACGCGCGAGCCGCTGCGCGAGATCGAGCGCGCCCTTGCCGAGGGCGGCGCCACCGCGGTGCGCATCGACCAGCCCGACCTGGAGACCGTCTTCCTTGCCCTCACCGGACGGAGGCTCCGCGACTGATGCGCGCCTCCCTCGTGCTGGCACTCAAGGACCTGCGCCTTCTCTCGCGCGACCGGGCGGCGGCGTTCTTCACGTTCGTCTTCCCGCTCGCCATTGCGCTCTTCTTCGGCTACGTCTTCAGCGGCACCACCGCGGAGCCGATGCGCGTGGCCGCGTTCGTGGAGTCCGCATCGCCCGCATCCGATGCGCTGGTCCGCGCGCTTTCCGAGGACGGCGCCTTCGTCCTCAACCGCGTCGATTCGCGCGAGGACGGCGAGCGCCGCGTGCGCAGCGGCACCGCGGCGGCGCTGGTGGTGGTGCCCGCTTCCTATGCGTCGGGCGTCGACGGCATGCTCACGGGCGCCGGCCCGCACCTTGGCCTGGTGGTGGACCCTTCGCGGCGCGCCGAGGGCTCCATGCTCGTCGGCAAGGTGCACGAGGTCGGCTTCCGCACCGTATTCTCCTCCATGGCCGATCCCGCGCAGTTCGGCCGTGCGCTCGATCGCATGGAGGCGTCGCTCGAGGACTCGGAGTTCTCCGGGTCGGACAAGCTTGCCATCCGCGTCGCCCTCGGCCGCGCGCGTTCGATG
>JBIIJH010000180.1:0-4554 GCA_044233905.1 Phycisphaerales bacterium | reverse complement strand
CAGGCTTGCTGCGGGAATGGGGCGGCCCTCCGGAACGGGACGAGCCGCCGCGGGCGCGGGTGCGTGGATCCGCTGAGGCGACGGTTCAGCGGACGAAGTGGGCGCCACCGAGGCGCGAGCCGGCGCGCCTCGCACGGCCGGCGCCGAGGCGGCGTCGACGGCAGCCGCCGTCGCGGACGATCCACCCGCCGCGCGCACCGTTTCCTCGAGCCCGACCTCGCGATCGAACCGCGACAGTACCTCTGCAACCGTCAGCCGGTCGCTCACCGACGGCGACCGCGGTTGTCCGGAGTCTCCTTCGCCGCCGGCTCCGGCAGCTGCACCATCGACTGCGTGCGCAGGACGAGGCCCGAGCCCGCGCGAAGGTGGTAGCCCTGCACGTGCAGCTCGTTGCGGAACCGCTGCAGGTCGATGAGGGAGAGGTTGGGCTTGCCGTTGGGATCTGTCCACGCGGTCATCAGCGAGTCGCTGTCGCGCCCGTGCTGGAGCATCTCCTTGTAGGTGCCCAGGTACAGGTGGTCGCTCAGCGCCTCCGACTGGATGGTGGTCAGGTAGCCGATGGTCTCGCTGATCTTCTCCTCGTGGTCGTGCTCCCCGGCGCACGGAAGCGTGCCGGCGAGGCCGCGATCCGGGAGGTTGGTCGGGTTGTCCACCACGACCTCGCAGAAGGTGGTCTGGCCGTGCTGGAAGCGCACGCAGTGGCCGCCCTTGAAGATCCAGCCCTCGAACTCGTAGTCGCCGTGCTGCACCTTGCGCCGGGCCTCGATGCCGAAGAACTCCGGGTGCACGGCACGCCGGTACAGCAGCATGGCGTAGGCATGCGGGCTGGAGGACTTGGCGGGGCTGACGTTGGTGTCGAGGGGGTCGTGCATGGTGGTTTGGGGCCTATCCGGCCGGGAAATCGGGCCAGATCGAGTGATTGTCCCGGGTTTGCGCAGGAACTCAATCCCCAAAATGCGGATATTGGCATCAATTGTGGCCGCCCAGGCACAAGCCCCTACATCTAGCGGTGCGCCAGTGCGGGAAATGCAGGCAAAAAGGCGCCCGGACCCCGATTTCGCGGGGTCCGGGCATTCAGTGTGGGCGGCATGGACGGTAAGCCGGATTCTGTCGGTGGCCGAAGCCACGTGCAACCATTTCTCTGGGACGGTCGTTGCCGACCGCCTCAAGCGCGCGACCCGCTCCAGGACCCGTGGACACGGGCGCCGGCGGAGACCGCCGACAGGAGCTGCTTGCGCTTGCACGCGATGGGGTTTGCCGTGCCCTCCTCGTCACCGAGGAGGCGGTGCGCTCTTACCGCACCGTTTCACCCTTACCACGCACGCCCGAGGGCGCCGTTCGGCGGTTTGCTTTCTGTTGCACTGTCCCGCGTGCGCGCCCACGCGCACGGGTGGCCGTTAGCCACCATCGAGTCCAATCGTGTCCGGACTTTCCTCTGCGGTACCCAAGGGTTCCGCAGCGGCTGCATGTCCACGGAAGCATCGTAGCGGTGCGCGTTCACGAGCAATGCCGCGATCCGCCAAAAGCGGCGCCGCGATCCACCAAAAGCAGCGCCGCGATCCAAGGTGTCGGTGGATCGCAGCGCGGATTGCTGTGAGAATGCAGGCACTTTGCCGCGCATTGCGCGACCGAGCATGCGGGCGCGATCAGGCGGCCTTGATGGCCGTGATCTTGACGCGCAGGTACTCGGCGCGGTGGCCGGCCTGGCGGCGGTAGCCCTTGCGGCGCTTGTACTTGCCGGTGCGGAGCTTGTCGCCCTTCGCCTCGCCGACCACATCAGCGGTCACGGTGGCGCCAGCCAGGTACGGCATGCCGAGCTTCGCCGCGGTGCCGTCGCCGGCGCCGACTGCGAGCACCTTGTCGAAGGAGATCGACGTGACGCCGTCCTCCACCGCGCGGGTGTCCAGGTCGACGATGTCGCCGACGTTGACCTTGATCTGGGTTCCGCTGTCCTCGAAGATCGCGTACACGGGTCTGCTCCTTGCCTGGCCCTCATGCCGCTCGGCGGCGATCCCACGACGGGACCTCGCTGTGCGGAGGGGAATCGGCAAGTGTAACGGAACCCGGGTTTGAAATCCACCCCCTGCCCGGCCCGGGCCAAGGCGCCCGCAGGCGCCTCGTTACCCGGACCTCAGGACAATGCCGGTGACAGGAATCGAACCTGCAAGGGTTTAGAGCCCGGCGGATTTTGAATCCGCTGCGTCTGCCAGTTCCGCCACACCGGCAAGTGTGGCCCGCGGGGTCATTCGTCCCCGACGGCCGCCACAGTGTAGTTGGGACTTTCCTTCGTGATCTGGATGTCGTGCGGATGGTTCTCGATGACCGTCGCGCCGCTCACGCGGACGAACTGCGCCTTGGCGCGGAACTCGTCGAGCGTCCCGCAGCCGCAGTAGCCCATGGAGGAGCGCAGCCCGCCGACCATCTGGTAGACGAACTCGGACAGCTTGCCGCGGAACGGCACGCGACCTTCGACGCCCTCCGGGACGTACTTGCGGGTGTCCTTGATGGACGCCTGGCCGTAGCGGTCGGAGGAACCGAGCGTCATCGCGCCCGCGCTTCCCATGCCGCGGTAGGTCTTGAAGCGGCGGCCGCGGTGGATCACCAGCTCGCCCGGGCTCTCGTCAAGACCGGCGAAGAGGCCACCGAGCATCACCGAGTTGGCGCCGGATGCAATCGCCTTGGCGATGTCGCCCGAGAGGCGCACGCCGCCGTCGGCGATCACGGGCACCTGCCCGTTCGCACCTTCCACGGCATTCATGATGGCCGTGATCTGCGGCATGCCCACGCCGGTCACCACGCGCGTCGTGCAGATGGAGCCGGGGCCGATGCCCACCTTCACCGCATCGGCGCCGGCGTCGATCAGGGCGCGCGCGCCGTCGGCCGTGCCGACGTTGCCCGCAATGACCTCGATCTGGAAGCGCTTCTTGATCTCGCTCACGGTGCGCATCACGTTCAGGCTGTGGCCATGGGCGGTGTCGACCACGATCACGTCCACCTCCGCGGCCACCAGGCGTTCCGCGCGATCGAGCTGCATGACGCCGACTGCCGCACCGACGCGCAGGCGACCGCGCCCGTCGCGGCAGGCATGCGCATGGCGGGTGAAGTTGTCGATGTCGCGCATCGTGATGAGGCCGGTGAGGCGCCCCTCTGCATCGATGAGGAGGAGCTTCTCGACGCGACCGCGATTCAGGATCGCCTCGGCCTTGGCAGGCGTGGTGTCGGAAGGAGCCGTCACCAGCTTGTCCTTCGTCATCACGTCCGCCACCTTGGTCTCGGCGGGGTGATCCACGAAGCGGATGTCGCGGCGCGTGAGGATCCCCACGACGCGGGTGCGGCGGGTGCCGTCCTCGGTGACCGGGAAGCCGCTGACGCCGTGTTCGGCCATCAGCTGCTGCGCGCGCTGGACGGTGTCCGTGCCCGCCACCGTCACGGGGTCCGTGATGATGCCGTTCTCGGTGCGCTTGACCTTCTGCACCTCGAGCGCCTGGCGCTCCGGCGACATGTTCTTGTGGATGATGCCGATGCCGCCCTCCTGCGCCAGCGCAATGGCGAGCGTCGCCTCGGTGACGGTGTCCATCGGGGCGGAGACGAGCGGAATGTTGAGGGAGATGCGCCGCGTCAGCTGCGTCCGCGTGTCCGCGGCGTCTGGCGTGATCTCGCTGTACCGGGGAATCAGGAGGACGTCATCGAAGGTGATCCCGTCCTGAACGATCTTGTGCTCCATCTCGGGAGTCTAGCGCGGGGCCCCGGGTTCTCGGAACGCAGCTGCAAATCCTGCTACGCTCCCCGACTCCCCGCCGGTTGTCCGCGGGGCGGTCGACCCGGCCGGCAGACCCCCTGCCCGCCCGTCGAGGCTGGCCGCCGTGGCCTGCCCGTCGCCGCTCCCGAATGCAACCCTCGGGCCCGCCCCTGCGGAGGTCTCCAGCCGTGTCAGGCCACGACGGAAAGCAATCCCTCACCAGCCCCATCAACCTCGAGAACCGCGGCACCCAGCGCGGCGAGGGAATGAAGGCATGGACCCTCTGGCTCAGCGCCATCATCAAGTTCGGCGGCAGCGATCTCATCGTCAAGTCCGACCTGAAGCCCCGCATCCGCCACCGCGGCGTGCTGAAGGACATCGAGACCGACGTGGTGACGATGGACCTGATGTTCCAGATCGCCAAGGACGTGCTCGATGCCGGCCAGCAGGAGGCCTTCAGCAAGAAGGGGTCGATGGACTTCGCGTACGACTACGACGAGAAGAACCGCTTCCGCGTCAACATGTTCATGGCGCGCGGCCGCCCGTCGATCGCGGCCCGTCTCATCACGAGCAACATCAAGAAGTTCGAGGACCTCTACCTGCCGCAGGCCCTCGGAGACGTGGCGCTGCAGTCGCAGGGGCTGATCCTCTTCGCCGGCGTCACCGGCAGCGGCAAGAGCACGTCCATCGCGGCGATGCTGCAGTACGTCAACGAGCGCAAGAAGGTGCACATCGTCACGATCGAGGACCCGATCGAGTACATCTTCAAGGACGACAAGGCCACCATCAACCAGCGCGAGATCGGCATCGACTGC
>JBIIJH010000061.1:0-14637 GCA_044233905.1 Phycisphaerales bacterium | reverse complement strand
GGCATTCCGGTCGAGGAGCGCCGCATGGTGCTCGAGGACCTGTACCGCGCCGACGAGGTGTTCCTGACCGGCACCGCGGCCGAGATCATCGGCGTGAGCGCCATCGGCGACCGCGTGATCGGCGCGGGACGCATGGGCCCGCTCACCGGGAAGCTCGAATCGGAGTTCCGCCGTCGCATCGCCGAGGGCGCGCCGGAGGACTGATCGGGGAGGGCGTCGTGCGCCAGGCGCGCATGACCAGGAGCGACACCCGCCATGCGATGCAAGGGCTGCGGATACTCGTTGTGGAACGTGCCCGGGCGCACCTGCCCGGAGTGCGGCCGCGGGTTCGCACCGAGCGAGTTCGAGTTCCAGGCCAATGCCGTGGAGTTCTGCTGCCCGGGGTGCATGCAGCAGTACTACGGGACCGACGAGCACGGGCTTCCCGTGCCTCGCGCCTTTGACTGCGTGAAGTGCGGCGCCGCGTGCGAACTGGATTCGATGATCCTGCGCGTGGCCCCAGGGGTGCGCGAGGACGCAGTGGAACTGCACCGCGTGCCATGGGAGCAGGAATCGCAGGGCGGTCGATTCCGGCGTTTCTGGCGGACCATCGGCGAGTCGCTGCGACGGCCGACACGGCTGGGCATGGCGATCCGTGCGGGTGCCGATGCACGGCGGGCAACCTGGTTTGCGTCGGCGATGCTCTTCGGAACGCTGCTGCCGACGGCGCTGCTCGTTCTCGGATTCGCGTTGTTCCAGCCGCTCTGGACCGCCGGAACCACCCGGACGGGAGCATCTGTGCTCGGTGCGGAGTTCTGGCAGGGTGTTCTCACTGGCTTGGAGTTCTTGGTGGGCTTCACGCTTGGAATGCTCGCATCGTTGGCGTTGCTGGCACTGGTGGCGCGCCTGTCGCTTCGGTTGCTCGGCGAACGAGTCACGTGGCGGACCGTATGGTGCTCGGCGGCCTACTCCGTCGGTCCGTTCGTCTTCCTGGCAATTCCGTGCCTTGGGCCGTACTGCGGCGGCTTTCCGATGTTCGTCTGGTTCATCGTGGCATGGATCATCGTGCTGGTGCATGCTGCCGCCATTCCTGGATGGAAGGTCTGCGTGGCAGTGATTGCGCCGGTCGTGCTCCTGATGCTGCTGGCGATGGGCGGGATCACGGCGCTGGTGGCGATGGCGCCGACGCCCGTGGTCGCGCCCGTGACCGTGACTGCTTCGCCTGCCGGGCAAGGAGGCGACGAGGAAGCGCCGACGCCATCGGCTGCGCCCGCGTCCTCCGCGGAGCCCGATGCTGCGCGTGATCCCGAGCCCACGACCCCGGAGCAGTCGCCATGACCGATCCCATCATCCGCACGGGGCGCGATTCGATCGTCTCGAGCCGCATGGCACTCCGAGCGTTCCTGGTGCTGGTGGCGGGATCAGCGGTGCTCGGGCTGCTTTTCATTCTGGATGTGGTGCGGGACACCCGCCTGATCGCCAGTGCGGTGACACTTGCCGCGGGATGCCTTGCGACGCTGGTGGCGGCGTTGTTGGCTGACTACGGCCGCTTCTCCCGCGAGATGCGGGCGTCCACCGTGGTCGGCTGGCTTGGCGTGGCCGTGTGGCTCTTCATGATCTGGTTCGAAAGTGCGTTTGATTGGCGTGATCGGGAGGTCATTGCGCGCATCGCCGGAGCATTCACGCTCTGCGCGGTGTGGGGCATCTTCAGCGGCGTGACCCTCGCGCCGCGGACGCACGTGGCCGCCGTGGTGGCCGTTCGGTGGACGGTCGTCGGGCTGTCCACCTTCTGGGCAGCCTTCGGGGAGTTTGCGCTCGCCCAGCCGGGTGTGGCGGAGTGGATCCTCGACACCCTCATCGGTGAGCAGTGGTCCGGGCGGATCATCGCGGCGTCCGCTGTGCTGGTGGGCGCGGGCTCCCTGGCGCAGCCGGTCATGCTTCGGCTGGCGGCCTCAAAGGAGGGCGAGGGCGCCATCCGCGGCCACCGCGCCCGCGTCTCCCTCGGCTGCCCGCGGTGCGGGTCCGCATGCGCGCTCGAGACCAACATCGACGGCGCGTGCCCGGCGTGCAAGCTCTCCATCCGCGTGGAAGTGGACGAACCACGCTGCAGCTGCGGGTTCCTGCTCTATGGGCTGGATTCGCCGGCGTGCCCGGAATGCGGCGCGATGATTCCCGAGGCGCTTCGCTGGCGCGCGGCCGCGCTCACGCCTTCGCAGGCATCGACGCCGCCGTCACCGTGAGCGGCACGGCATCCGCGGGCTTCTGGCCGCGCGGGGCTTCTTGGTGCATGGGCTTGGAGCGGAACTCGCTCCAGTCCTTCACGCGGATGTCGGGCGAGTCCGGGCCGTCGTGCACCTTGAGGAGGTCGTAGGCGTTGTCGCGCTGCGCGGGGAGGAACCCGGCGTCGCGGATCAGTCGGCAGAGGAGCGGCTCGTTCAGGCAGTGCACGGTGCCTGCGCTCGAGACCACGTTCTCCTCCATCATCACGCTGCCCATGTCGTTGGCGCCGAAGCGCAGGGCCACCTGGCCGACGTGCGGGCCCATGGTGACCCAGCTGGAGCCGATCGAATGGACGTTGTCGAGGTATAGGCGGCTGGTGGCCTGCGTGCGCAGGTACTCGGTGGCACCGGCCATGCGGACGCGGCGGCCGAATTCCGGGTGCGTGTCCTTGGTGCCGCTGCCGTCGAGGTTGGCCACGGCATCTCCGGGGAAGGGCTGCGACAGGTCGTCGCCCGGGCCCTGGCCCCACTCCTTGGCGCGGCCAAGGGGCGTGTTTTCCCGCTGGAACGGCCAGGAGATGAACGCCTTGTAGCGGCCGCCGCCCTGCGCGGAGAAGTCCGCGATGGCGCGGTCCTGCCAGCGGCGCGTCATGTCCATGTGGTGCACGCGGTCCGCATGGCCCTCGATGTGGCCGAACATCATGGTGCTCGAGGTGTTCATCCCCAGTTCGTGCGCCACGTACATGGTGGTGAGCCATGCCTCCGCGGTGCACTTGCCCAGGCCGATCTTCGAACGCACTGCGGGGGCGAAGATCTCGCCGCCGCCTCCCGGGACGCTGGCGAGGCCGGCCTCCTTGAGCTGCGTCATGATGCCGCGCACCTTCTCCTCGTAGGTGGCGCCCGGCGGGTCGAAGAAGTTGACGAACTCCACGAACTCCGGCGGGCTGAAGGCGTGCACGTGCACCTGCGGGAAGCGGCGCTTGATCTCGCGGAGGAGGTCGAGGTACCAGCCGAGCGGTAGCTCGGGGTTCATGCCGCCCTGCATGAGGATCTGCGTGCCGCCGATGGCGACGAGCTCCTCGATCTTATTCAGGAGGGTGTCGTAGGAGAGCGTGTACGCGTCGCTGTCGCCCGCATCGCGCCGGAACGCGCAGAACGTGCACTTGGCGGTGCAGACGTTCGTGTAGTTGATGTTGCGGTCGATGACGTAGGTGCGGACGTGGTCGCCGTGGATCTCGCGGCAGCGGCGATCCGCCCACATGCCGAGGTCGGCGAGCGGCATGTCGCGCAGGAGGCGCAGCCCCTGTTCCGGCGTCAGGCGCGCGGCGCCGGCCACGACAGCCTCCATGAAGGAGGCATCGGCGAGCGGGTCGACGGCGGGGTGGAGCGGCGGGGCGGGGCGCACGGGCATGGATCGCGGATTGTAGGAGGGTCGGCGCGTTCGGAAGTTCGGTGCGTGGCAACCCGCGGACGGCCGCCTAGATCTTGACCTTCTCCCACCCGGTCCCCATGAAGCGGCCGAGGAAGAGGAGGCCCCGCACGCCGAGCTCGAAGCAGAGCCCCACCCAGATGCCGGCGAGTCCGTAGCCCATCTGCACGCCCACCACGTAGGCAAGCGGCACGCGCACCAGGACGGTGGAGACGAGCGTGATGCGGAACGTGCCCTTGGCGTCGCCGCAGCCCTTGAGGCCCTGGCGGATGACGAGCGCCATGGCGAAGAAGACCTGGACGATGCCGCAGATGAAGAGGGTCTTCGGCACTTCCTGCAGGATCACCGGGTCGCGGCTCATGAGGTGCGCCAGGGCGTCGCCCTCCACCATGAACGCGATGCCGAGCGTGCCCATCATTGCCACGGCGATCCACAGGCACGCCCAGATGGCGCGGCGCGCCATGACCACCGAACCCGCGCCGAGGTACTGCCCGGCGAGCGCGCCCGCCGCGGTGCCCATGGCAAAGCCCGGCAGGAAGCTGAACGACTCCCATCGCACGGTCACCATGTGCGCGCCGAACAGTCCCTTCACGGGTCCCGCGGCGCCGCCCTGGGCCTCGGCGATGATGCCGATGAACTTGGTGACGCCGATGCTCGTGGTCAGCCACATGGTGGCGCCCTCGAGCATGTTCGGGATGCCGAGCGAGACGATGCGGCGGAGCATCAGCGGTTCCGGCCGCAGTTCCGCGCGGCCCACGCGGTAGTCCTTGACGCCGCGCATCAGGACCACGAGCGTCCAGATGCCGCCTGACAGGTAGCAGATGGCGGTGCCGGCGGCGATTCCGATGACGCCGAAGCGCATCGGATCCACGGGCGAGGGGTTCGGGATCACCAGCGAACCGATCGACACCACCACGCCCGAGAGCGCCCACGAGCACAGCACGTTGATGACGTTCGTGGCCACCGCGATGGTGCTCGGCTTGGTGGTCTCTCCGGCGCCGTGCAGGGTCATGCCGCCCACGGTCATCACGGCCAGGAAGGGCATGCTCAGCGAGATGATGCGGACGAACTCGGTGCCGTAGCGGAGCGCCTCGTCGGAAAGCCCCATCCACTCCGCGGCGATCGGTCCGGAGAACCACGTCACCACGCCGGCCAGCGTGCCCGCGAAGAGGCTCGCGGTGACGGCCGTGCCGCCTGCGACGCGCGCCTCGCGCAGGTCCCCGCTGCCCATGGCGCGGGCGATGATGGCCTGCGCGCCGATGCCGAGGCCCATGAGGACGATCGACGCCACCCACATGAAGCTTGCACCGAAGCCGACGCCGTCGAGCGCCGCGCCCGCGGTACCGGGCGGCAGGTTGCCGGCGAGCAGCGTGTCGGTGGTGCCGACGAGCGCAGCCATCATCTGCTGCACGAGGACCGGCACCGACAGGATCCAGATGGATTGCCAGAGGCTCTTTCCGGCGAGCTTGCCGCTCTTGATGATGCGCTCGTCGTCCGCGGCAGCCTCCGCGGCGGCGATCGACATGGCGGGATCGCCGAACGAATCGACATCGCCCTCGGCGGCGAGCCGCTTCAGGTCTTCCATCTCCTCGCGCGTGGGGTCGGCGGTCAAGGGCCGTCAGCCCTTCTCGCCGAGGTTGCCGAATTCATTCTGCGGCGCGCCGTCTGCGGGCGCGGTCTCCTGCATGCCGGCCGGGACGCCGGGCTGCTCGAAGGTGGGAATCGCCCAGAACATGATGTAGTCGCCGAAGCCGAGCTGTCGCTCGAACGTGGGGTAGTAGTAGGGGACGTCCTTCCGCAGCGCGTCCGGGTTGGCATCGGCCCAGCTGCGCCAGAGGCCGGGTTCCAGGCCGAAGTCCGCGCCCGTGAGCAGGCGCAGGCTGTCGGCCGCGGCCAGGTTCACCGCCAGCTCGCGATCGTCGAGCGCGCTGCAGAGCGCCTCGAAGACGTCGCGGCTTGGATACTGGCCGAGCGCAATGGCGAGCTCGACGCGCACTGCCGCCGGCTCGTCCTCGTTGATGAGCTTCTTCCAGATGAGGTCGGCGATGGCCGGGTTGTGGATTCGCTGGAGCGCCTTCGCGGCGGCCACCCGGATCTGCTCGATCTTGCTGTCGAGCTGCTTGGCCACCAGCGCCGCGTCCTCGGCACGCGCGTGGCGCGCGAGGGCCTGGATCGCCGTGGCCTTCACCACCGGATCGGTGTTCTCCTCGATGTACAGCCGGTACAGGTTGACGTAGACCGCTTCGCCGCCGAAGCTCGCGTTGCCCAGGAGGAGCACGCCGCGGCGCTGGTTCTCCGGGTCGCTGTCGTCCACGGCCCAGCGGCCCGCCTCGGCGGGCGAGGGCGGGAAGAGCGAGTTGGAGGCATCGCCGAAGTCGCTGGTGGCCTGGTCGCATGCGGCAGGCAGCATGCAGCCCACGCAGAGCGCGGCCACTGGAAGGAAGCCGATGCGCGGGAAGCTGGTGGTGTTCCGGGTCCGTCCGTGTGCCACGCGGGCACGATACCTGCGTACCCTCACGCCATGTCGAAGCCTGTCATCGAGCAATTCCCGCTGGGCGGGTTCCAGACCAACTGCTACGTGGTGCGCATTCCGGGCGAGGTCGGTGCCGCCGGCGAGCCATGCTGGGTGATCGACCCCGGCGAGGATCCGCGGCGGGTGATCGAGCAACTGCGTTCGGCGGGCCTGCAGCCCTCGCACATCCTGCTGACGCACGCGCATGCCGACCACATTGCCGGCCTCGATGCCGTGAGCGCCGCGTTCCCGCAGGCGAAGGTGCTCCTCCATTCCGCCGAGCACGCGTTCCTGGAGGATCCGCAGCTCAACCTGAGCGCGTTCATCGGCATGCCCATCTCCGTGCGCGGGGCAGACGGCGCGCTTGCCGACGGCGATCGGCTCCGCCTCGGCAGCACCGAGTGGCGCGTCCTCCACACCCCGGGGCACAGCCCGGGCAGCGTGACCCTGGTCTGCGACGCCGCCGGCGAGGCACTGGTGGGCGACACGCTCTTTGCCGGGTCGATCGGGCGCGTCGACTTCCCGACGAGCAACCCTTCGCACATGCATCGCTCGCTGCACGAGGTGCTCATGACGCTCCCCGACCCCGTGCGCGTCCATCCGGGCCATGGGCCGTCCACCACCATCGGCGCGGAACGGCGTTCGAACCCGTGGCTGCAGGGCGACGGCTGGGCCGAGGACGAGTGACCCGCGGCGGGCGGCGTCAGGAAGGCTTGCCCGCGGGCTTCGACTTGCACGCCGCGATCCATGCATCGATCCGCGTCGCGAGCACGTCGAGCGGGATGGCACCCGCGCCGAGCACCGCATCGTGGAACGCGCGCACGTCGAACGCCGCGCCGAGTTCCTTCTCCGCCTTGGCGCGGAGCGCGCGGATGCGCAGTTCGCCGATCTTGTAGCCGCATGCCTGGCCCGGCCAGTCGATGTAGCGGTCCACCTCTCGCTCGATGTTGAGCTCGCTGAGCGCGGTGTTGCGCTTCATGAAGTCCATGGCCTTCTCCTTGCTCCAGCCGAAGGCATGGATGCCGGTATCCACCACCAGGCGGGTGGAGCGCCACATCTCGTAGGTGAGGCGGCCGAAGTCGGAGTACGGGTCGTTCTCGAAGAAGCCCATCTCGATGCCGAGGCGCTCGGAGTACAGGCCCCAGCCCTCGACGAACGCGGTGAAGTGCATGTCGCGGCGGAACTCCGGCTGGTCGGGAAGCTCCTGCGCGATCGAGATCTGCAGGTGGTGGCCCGGCACCGCCTCGTGCAGGCTGAGCGGCACCATCTCGTAGAGCGGGCGCTGCTCGAGCGCGTAGGTGTTGGCGCAGAACCACCCCGGGTTGCCGGCGCGGAGCGATCCGGGCTGGTAGTACGCGGTGGTCTGCGTGGGCGCCATGAACTTGGGAATGGCGTGCACGCCGTACGGGTTGCGGGGCAGGGTGCCGAAGAGGGCGGGCAGCTTGGCGTCGATCCGCTTGCAGGTCTCGCGGTACTTGCCCAGCAGCTCGTCCTCGGACTTCGCGTAGAAGCGCGGGTCGGTGCGGAGGTACTGGACGAACGCCGCGAAGAGCGCGTCGTCCCCAGACGAGGCGCGTGCTGCGTCGTCGGTGAACCAGTCGGTGTGCCGGATGATGGCCAGCATCTCCGCGCGGATGCGAGCCACCTCCGCGAGGCCGGTCTCGTGGATCGCCTTGGCGTCCATGGACGTGGTGGTGTGCACGCGGAGCGCGTGGTCGTACCAGGCCTTGCCGTCCGGCAGTACGGAGGCGCCGACGGTGTCGCGGCAGGCCGGCAGGTAGGTGGAAACGAGCCAGTTCCGCAGCAGACCGATCTCGAGGAGGATCGGCTGCAGCGTCTCGTCGAGCTCCTTCCGCATGGCCGCCTGGCGGTCGGCGGGGATGGAGGCCGGCAGCTTGGCGAAGGGCGTGCGCAGCGATTCGAGGTTGCCCTTCAGCACCGCGTCGAACTGCGCGGGCAGGTCCTTCATGGTGGCCTTGGGAGGCATGCGGCCCTCGGCCATGCCCATCTGCATCAATTCCTGCGTGTCCTTCACCATCTGCGGCACCGCGCTCAGGCGCTTGAGGTAGTTGCTGCAGTCCTCCTCGGTGCGGAACGGCACGCGGTCGGCCATCTGCGGGATGTCCTGCTGCGGCCCGCCGCGTCCGCCCACCGGCATCAGGAACGAGCGGAACCGGTGGCCTGCCTGCGACTCGCGCATCTGCCGCGTCAGGAGCTGCCAGCCAAGGAGGTCGTCGCCCGACAGTTGCGCTGGGTCGATCTCCAGGAGGTCGGTCAGGAAGATCGCTTCCTGTGCGGTCCGCTTCTCGATGCCGCGGATCGAGGGATCCGTGATGCGGTCCGGGCAGGGCGTGAAGCGGCCGTTGGCGATGGCGTCCTCGGGCCACTCGGTGTCGCGCCAGCGCTGGATCTCGTCGACCGTGGCCAGCCAGCGGGTGCGGGCCTCGGGATCGGACGCGGTGCGAGGCGCCTGCGCGTGGGCGGCGCTCGAGAGTGTCAGCACGACGGCGAGGAGGGTGCGGAGCATGGTGGGAAAGGTACGAAATCCGCCCGGTTCGCACGTGCCGATCCTGCGAATCCGCATCCGCCCTCCGGGACGGATTTCGCGGGGTTGGCATACGCTTCCCTCCCCATGGATACGCGTCCCGTCCTTCGCCTTGGCCATTCGCCCGACCCGGACGATGCATTCATGTGGTGGCCGCTCCTCGAGCTCGATGGCGCCGCCCCGCGCGTCGCATCGGCGCGGTTCCGGTTCCAGGCCGTGCCTGCCGACATCGAGGCGCTCAACCAGCGTGCCGTGCGCGGCGAGGACCTTCTCGACATCTCCGCCTTCAGCTGTGCCACCTACGCGCGCATCGCTTCCCGTTACGCGCTCACCGCCTGCGGCAGTTCGGTGGGCGATGGCTACGGCCCGAAGGTGGTGGCGCGCGAGGCGCGCAGCGTGGAGTCGCTGCGCGGCGCGCACGTGGCCATCCCGGGGCAGGGCACCACCGCGTTCATGGTCACCAGCATGCTCCTCGGTCCGGGCTCGTTCCGCGCCACGGTGGTTCCCTTCAAGGAGATTCCCGCGCGCGTGGCGGCCGGTGAGTTCGATGCAGGCGTCGTGATCCACGAAGGCCAGCTCACCTTCGCCGAGGAGGGGCTCGTCCTCGTCGAGGACCTTGGCCGCTGGTGGCACTCGCAGACCGGCCTGCCGCTTCCGCTCGGCGCCAATGGCGTCCTGCGTGCCCTTGACGATCGTCACGGCCCCGGCACCATGCAGGAGGTGGCGCTCCTCCTCGAGCAGAGCGTGCGCTACGCGCTCGACCACCGCGCCGAGAGCGTCCGTTACGCGCTGGCCTTCGCGGACGGCATGTCCGAGGAGCTCGCCGACCGCTTCATCGGGATGTACGTCAACGCGTGGACGCTCGACTACGGCCCCACCGGCCGCCTGGCAGTGCGGACGCTCCTCGATCGTGCGGCGGACGCGGGACTTCTTCCCCGTGTCGAAGCACCTGAATTCGTGGCGGGCGGCGCGCGCTGAGCCGCGCCGATATCCTCCCCGCTCCCCGCGATGAGCTCCTCGCTTCCACCCATGGCTGACACCGAACTCGGATACGCGCCGCCCACGGTGCGCCAGTTCAGCGTGTTCCTCAACAACAAGGTCGGCAAGCTCCTCGAGCTGCTGCGCACCTTCGACGAGGCGCCCTCGACGCGCCTGGCCGCCTTCAGCATCGTGGACTCGAGCGACTACGCCGTGGTCCGCATGATCTTCACGAACGCCGACGCCGCGCGCCACATCCTGCGCCGCAGCCAGTACACGTTCGCGGAGACGGACCTGATCATCGTGGAACTCGGCGAGCAGCAGTGCCTGAGCAGCGCGTGCCAGTTCCTCCTCGGTGCGGAACTCAACATCCGCTTCGCGTATCCCATCATGCTGCGCGGCGAGCATCCGGCCGTCGCCATCTGCGTCGATGACAATCACCTCGCTGGGCAGATCCTGCTCCGCAAGCGCTTCCGCCTGCTGGCGGAAGAGGACCTCGCGCCCTGACCGCATTCACCTGCCGGCGCTCACCGAACCACCCCGTTCCCAAGGACACACCATGGCCCGCATCGTTCGTCACGTCGCCGCTGCCCCCGTCAAGATCGAGCCTTCCGACAAGCCCGTCTTCGTCTGCGCCTGCGGCCTGACGAAGAACTTCCCGCTTTGCGACGGCTCCCACAAGCCGGCACGCAACGAGGAAGCCGGCAAGCTCTACACGTACGGCGAGGATCGCCAGCCGAACGGCGACGGCCCCGACGAGTTCAAGGGCAACACCTGCGCCTGAGCGCGGCGTCCGTGCGCTTGCGCGGTGCCCCCGGTCGGCACCCACTCCTGCATTCATTCCTGCATTCGGATCGCGCTCAGCGAACTGGATAGGTCGCCGACGTCTTCTCCGTCTCCCAGACGGTGACGTGGTCGATCTCCACGCCCGCGGTTGCCAGTTCCGGCGCGAGCAGCCCGTGGCAGACCATGGCGATGTTCTCGACCGACGGATTGAGCGTGGCGAACTCCGCGCAGTCCAGGTTCAGGTGCTTGTGGTCGAAGCGGTCGATCACCGTGCGCATCACGATCGCCTCCATCGAACCGATTCCGAATGCCCCGGAGCCTGCTCCGGTGGGCACCCGGGCGGCCACCGCGATGCGGTAGTTGTGCCCATGCCCGCTCGGGTGGTTGCACTTTCCGAACGTGCGGCGATTTTCCTCATCGGACAGTTCCGGGCAGTGCAGGCGGTGCGCGGCGCTGAATTCGAAGGACTCGCTCACGATGGCGAAGGTAGGCATCTCAGTTCTCCACGAATATGTGACAAAGGGTCCCGGAGACCACATTAGGGAGCGAAGAGTCGCCTGCGGGGGCATTGCGGGCGCGGCGGCCTCGGCCATGCGACGCACGGCATCCGCGGGCGTGATCGGCTCGGAACCCGCGCAGAACGCCTGCAGCAGGGGAAGGACGTGCGTTCGCACGACGGCATCGAGTTCCTGGATCCCCACCAGGTATCCCGTGCCTCGATTCGGCTGGCCCACGCACTCGATCGTGACTTCATGATGAGCGGTGAAGCCATCGGATGGCGGAATCCCGGCGAAGCCGTTGCGTCGCGTCGGCACGGCCTCGTTTTCTTTCATGGCGCTCGGTCTTGGGAACGGGATCCCCACCCGGACAGCCCGTTGGAGCACGATCGATTCTCGAGTGGGAATTCTGCGCAAAGTGTGCATTTCCAGCGCAACGAAGGAGGGTGCAGGGCGGTTGTTTATCCTACAGTATGTCGTCCACGAGCCCCCGGAAGGGCTCGGCGTGAGCTTGCCTCCGCCGGGCCTTTTTCATTTGGTGGATGCATTCGGTGGATGCATTCGGTGGGCCGGCGCGCATGCACATGAGCCCGCCGTCGTCCGGAGCGGGAATTCGGTCCGGTGTATGGCGTCGACGTGCCGATGAACGTTGCAGTCCGATGGTTCCGGTGTCCAGGGTCATCATCGTCTGCGTCGCAATCATGCTTGCGGTTGTCGCGTCGGCCGTGCCAGGTTGTGCTGCACCGCTCGCGCCGGCTTCGTCGCCGGAACCCGCGGCGTCGCCTTCGACCATCGTGCTCGGTCCCGGCCTGGTCGTCGACCGCATCGCGCGCGAGGTCCGCGTCGAGGCCGAGGTTGCGTGCGATCGCGGTTGGCTCGAGCAAGCTGCCTGCAAGGCGGGTACCCGCGAGCACGAATCGCTCCTGGCGATCGCGGTCACGCCGAGCCGCATCCACGCCGCCATCCTGCTCCTTGGCGTCGAGCCCGGCCATCCCGGCGAGTGGAAGCCTGCTGCCGACGGCTCCGATGCCGTGGTCCGCGTCGCGCCTTCCGGCGCGCCGCTTGCGCTCGCGGTGCGCACCGCCTCCGGCGAGGTGCCGCTCTCGTCGTGGATCACGGACCCCTTCAAGGGCCGCGCCTTCCCGGCGCAGCCATGGGTCTTCGCCGGTTCACGCATACGATCGAACACCAAGAGCATGGGACCCGGCGAACATTACGTGGCCGACCGCACCGGCAGCATCGTGGGCCTCGTCACCTTCGGTGACGAGGTGATTGCCTACGACGAGGTGCTCTCCGACAAGGTGGACGTGGACGCGCCGGAGTGGCAGGCCAACACCGCCGTGATGCCCGCGCCCGGCACGCGCGTGCAGCTCGTCATCCGGCCGCGTGCCATGGGTGCTTCGCGATGAGGATCGTCGGCATCGATCCCGGCCTGCGGATCACCGGCTATGCCTGCGTGGAACTCCGCCCGGGAAGCACGGAGCCTTCGCTCATCGAAGCGGGCGTCGTGCGCCTCAAGCCGACCGATTCCGTGATCGCGCGCCTGCGTGCGCTGCACGAGGAGCTCGGCGCGCTCCTCGATGAACTGCAGCCGGGCAGGGTGGCGGTGGAAGAGGTCTTCGCGCACGTCAAGCACGTGCGCACCGCCATCGTGATGGGACACGGGCGCGGCGTGGTGCTGCTCTCTGCGGCGCTGCGCGACCTGCCGGTGGACGAGTTCGCGCCGGCCGAGATCAAGAAGGCCGTCACCGGGCGCGGCCAGGCGTCCAAGGAACAGATCCAGCGCGCGGTCATGCACCAGTTCTCCTTGCGGAAGCTGCCGGAGCCGCCGGACGTGGCGGACGCCATCGCCATCGCCGCCTGCTGCGCGCGACGCCACGGCGACGATCTCTCGATGTCGCCCCGGGTACTTCCTGCGGGAAAGCAGTCGAAGTCCGCTGCAGCCACGCGTCGCGCCCGCCGATAGCCTTTCCCTCATGCCCGGCACCGTGCGCATGCATCTTCTCTCGCGCCGCCTGATGAGCGACCAGCTCACGCCGGTGCTCGCGTACCGGCGCCTGGTGGCGGCCGACGACCGTGCCGCGCCGAGCTTCCTCTTCGAGAGCGTCGAGAACGGCGCCACGCTCGGCCGCTGGTCCATGCTCGGCGCGCAGCCGGTGCTCGAGGTGCTGGCGCGCGGGCACGAGGTGGAGATCCGCGACCGTCGCTCCGCCACGGTGGAGCACACCCGGGCCGCCAATCCGCTCGAGACGGTGCGTGCGCTCGGTGCCCGGTACGTCCCGTACGCGGTCGACCGCATGCCCGAGGCGTTCCACGGCGGATGGGTCGGTTTCTGCGCATTCGACGCGGTGCGTTGGCTGGAACCGGGCAAGCTGCCGTTCTCCGCGGCCCCGCGCGACGACCGTGGACTGCCCGACATGCATTTCGGGATGTACCGCGAGGTGGCCGTGTTCGACCACGTCGCCAAGGTGGTGCATGCGGTGATCTCCGTGCCTTCCGACGAGCATCCCGACGAGGCCGCTGCCATCGCCCACGGCCGCCGCGCGCTCGACGCGTTCTGTGCGCGGCTCACCGCGGGCGCGCCGCCTCTCGCGCCGGGCGCGGTGGACCTCGACCTCGGACAGCGTCCGCAGCCCCCGGAAGCCGGCTCGATGACCCGTGCCGAGTTCGAGCGCGCGGTGGAGCGCGCGCAGGAGTACATCCGCGCAGGCGATGCGTTCCAGGTGGTGCTCAGCCGTCGGCAGGACCGCGAGACGCACGCCGATCCATTCGACATCTACCGCGCGCTGCGCGTGGTGAACCCAAGCCCCTACCAGATCTACCTGCAGGCGGAGGGGTGCATTCTGGTCGCTTCCAGCCCGGAGATCCTCTGCCGCGTGCGCGATCGCACCGTGGTGAACCGCCCGCTCGCCGGCACGCGCCGCCGCGGCCGCTCCGAGAGCGAGGACCAGGCGCTCGAGGCCGAGCTGCTGGCCGACGAGAAGGAGCGCGCGGAGCACGTGATGCTCGTGGACCTCGGTCGCAACGACGTCGGCCGCGTCGCGGAGCAGGGCTCAGTGAAGGTGGAGCGCTGCATGGAAGTGGAGCGCTACAGCCACGTCATGCACATCAGCTCCACGGTCACCGGCGAACTGCGCCCCGGCCTCGACTGCTGGGATGCGCTGCGCGCCACCCTGCCGGTTGGCACCGTGAGCGGCGCGCCAAAGGTGCGCGCCATCCAGATCATCGACGAGCTCGAGCCCGTCCGGCGCGGGCCGTACTCCGGTGGCATCGGCGCGGTGGGATGGAACGGCGACATGGACATCGCGCTGGCGCTGCGCACCATGGTCATCCCCACGGCGAATCATCATGCGGGGCAGCCGTGGATCGTCGGCCTGCAGGCCGGTGCCGGCGTGGTGCTCGACAGCGTGCCGAGCGCGGAATTCGAGGAGACCATCGCCAAGAGCGCGGCCCTCGGTCGCGCGGTCGACCTTGCCGAGCGCGCGTTCGGCGCGTGAGTCGCGGAGCAGGGTGAATTGCAGACGTCGTCCGGTGGGTCGGGTGTTGAGGCGTTGTGCGACGTTCCAGTCGCGCCCGCGTACTGGCCCCGTCGCCTTGCGGGGCGGGCGGCATGGCGCCGCCACTGCCCCTCCGGCGAGGGGGCCAGGCACCGTGTGCGCCAGTGGCGTCGGTTCGGCAATGGCCACACCGCC
>JBIIJH010000060.1:0-14863 GCA_044233905.1 Phycisphaerales bacterium | reverse complement strand
ACCGTGAACTGGTGCGCGAAGCTCGGCACGGTGCTCGCCAACGAGGAGATCATCGACGGGCGCAGCGAGCGCGGCGGGCATCCCGTGGTGCGCATGCCGCTCAAGCAGTGGATGTTCCGCATCACGTCGTACGCGGACCGGCTGCTGGCGGACCTGGCGCTCGTTGACTGGCCGGATTCGACGCGCACCATGCAGACCGAGTGGATCGGACGCAGCGAAGGCGCGGAGATCCACTTTGCAGTGGAAGGCGAGGCCGAGCCGCTCACCGTGTTCACCACGCGCCCGGACACGCTGTTCGGCGCCACGTACATGGTGGTGGCGCCCGAGCACCCGATGGTGGCACGGGCCGCCGCGCGCGGCAACGCGACGCTGGCCGAGTACGCGGCGTGGGCGAAGAACCGCTCGGACGTCGATCGCCAGGAGTCGAAGAAGAAGACCGGCGTGGCCACGGGGCTCTTTGCCGTGAACCCGGCCACCGGCGCGCGCATCCCGGTGTGGACCGCGGACTACGTGCTCATGGGCTACGGCACCGGCGCCATCATGGCGGTGCCAGCGCATGACGAGCGCGACTTCGAGTTCGCGAAGGAATTCGCGCTGCCCGTGGTGCAGGTGGTGGACATCGAGGGCACGCCGTGGACCGGCGAGGCGGCCACCGGCGGCGAGGGCCGCGCGGTGAACAGCGCGAACGCCGGCGCGGGGCTGGTCATCGACGGAATGCAGACGGCGGAGGCCAAGCGCGCGGTGATCGCGTGGCTCGAGAAGAAGGGCATCGGCGCGCTGCGCATCAACTACCGCCTGCGCGACTGGCTCTTCAGCCGTCAGCGCTACTGGGGCGAGCCGTTCCCGGTGGTCTACGACGCCGAGGGCAACCACTATCCCGTCGGCAACGCGGCGCTCCCGGTGACGCTGCCGCCGCTCGCCGACTACCGGCCGGTGGAGAGCGACACGCCGCAACCGCCCTTGGCGAAGGCGCGCGAATGGGTGCAGACCACCGCGGGCACGGCGGGCGTTGACCCGGCGCTGCTTCCGGCCGCGACGCCCGTGACGCGCGAGACGAACACCATGCCCGGCTGGGCAGGAAGCTGCTGGTACTACCTGCGCTACTGCTCGCCGCACGACGCGCAGGCGTTCGTGGACCCGAAGGCCGAGCAGTACTGGATGCTCTCGCGGAAGAAGTCCGCGCAGGCGGCGGCGGGCGCGGGTGCCGCGCCCACGCCGGAGAAGTACGACCCGGCCACCTGCCACGCGGGGGGCGTCGACCTCTACGTGGGCGGCAGCGAGCACGCGGTGCTGCACCTCCTCTACGCGCGGTTCTGGCACAAGGTGCTCTTCGACCTCGGGCACGTGAGCACGCCGGAGCCCATGGGCAAGCTGTTCCACCAGGGGCTCATCACCAGCTACGCGTACCAGCGCACCGACAAGACCCTGGTGCCCGTGGACGAGGTGGAGGAGCGCGGCGAGGGGCAGTTCTTCGAGAAGGCCACCGGCGCCAAGGTCTCGCAGATCGTGGCCAAGATGTCCAAGAGCCTGCGAAACGTGGTGAACCCGGACGACGTCATCGCCGAGTACGGCGCGGACACGTTCCGCCTCTACGAGATGTACATGGGGCCGCTGGAAGCGTCGAAGCCGTGGAACACCCGCGACATCGTGGGCGTGTTCCGTTTCCTGCAGCGCGCATGGCGCCTGGCGGTGGACGAGCGCACGGGTGCGCTGCTCTGCGCGGCCGCGGCGGACGAGAAGGTGGAGAAGCAGCTCCACCGCACCATCGCAAAGGTGGGCGACGACATCGAGCGGCTCAGCTTCAACACCGCCATCGCGGCGATGATCGAGCTCGTGAATGCGGCCACGCGGCCGAGCGACATGGCGGACCCCACGAAGGGCGGCATGACGCGCGACCAACTGCGGCGATTCGCGTGCATCCTGTGGCCGTTCGCGCCGCACCTGGCCGACGAGCTCGGCGAGCGGCTCGGCGTGGCCGGCGGCATGGCCGGCGAGCCGTGGCCCGCGTTCGACCCGGCGATGCTCACCGACAGCGAGGTGGAGATCGCGGTGCAGGTCCAGGGCAAGGTCCGCGCGCGGATCACGGTCCCGGCGAAGGCCGCGCCGGCAGAGATCGAGGCCATCGCGCTGGCGCACCCGCAGGTCGTGCCGCACCTCGGCGGCCAGTCACCCAAGAAGGTGATCGTGGTCCCGGGGCGGATGGTCAACGTCGTCCTCTAAATTGGTGCCGTATGCATCTGGCACCTGTTTCCATCGAAATACGTGCCAGATGCATACGACACCAATTTAACTCTTCTGCTCGAAAAAGGGCGGCATCTCCGCGGTCCCGCCTGTCACATCCCGACCATGTGCACATGGGACGAAGACGCAGATGCATCATTCCTGGCGAGCGATACCACATCACCCACCGCGGCAATCACCGAGAGGCGATTCTCAGTGACGACGAGAGCCGCGCGATGTACATGTCCATCATGCGCCGGTGGCAGCTCAAGACCGGCGTGGAAGTCGGCGCGATCACGCTGATGCCAAATCACGTACATGGCATCTGCCAATCGCCCGATAAGGCCAGCCTCAGCACGTGGATCAAGCATGGCCACCGAGATTTCTCGACATGGCTCAATATCCGGCGCGGGACCACAGGCCACAACTGGGAAGGGCGGTTCTTCTCCGTCCTGATGGACGATGGGCACACCGTGAATGCCCTTCGGTATGTCGAGCAAAATCCCGTCGCCGCGCGGATGGTGCACCTGCCCTGGGAATGGCACTGGTCAAGCGCCGCCTACCACTGCGGACTTGGCCCGAAGCCCGAGATAATCAACGTCGACCTGCGGCCCGCGGGGACCACGGCAAGTGAATGGAGAGATGCGCTGCGCCAGCCGTCGAGCGAGGAATTCCGCGCGAAACTCCGGGAGTGCTCCCTGCGCCGCACGGCGCTGGCCGGGGAAGAATGGACGAAAGCCATGGAACTGCTCCATGGCGTTGAATTACTGCCGAAGGAGCGCGGTCGCAAGCAAGGCTCACTGGCACCGAAATAGGTGCCAGATGCATACGGCACCTATTTACTTGCGTTCGGACAGGTACTTCAGCGCCTCGCCGACAACGTAGAAGCTGCCGGTCACGCAGATGAGATCCTCGCGGCTGACGCCGCGGATCGCCATCTCGATGGCCTCGGGCACGCTGCGGGCGATCTGGCTCATCTTGCCGGAACGCTCCTGGAAGAGCTTCTGCAGGTCCTCCGGGCTCGCCGCGCGCGGCGTGGTGGCGGCGCGCGTGAAGATCACCTTGTCGGCGCCGAGGTTGACCTTGTCGATCATCTCGCCGATGTCCTTGTCCGAGCAGCAGCCGAAGACGCAGACCATGCTGTCGTACGGCACGTGCGCGCCCACGCAGCGCATCAGCGCGTTCATGGCAGCGGGGTTGTGTGCGCCGTCGCAGAGGATCCGCGGGCGATGCGAGACCACTTCCATCCGGCCGGGCACCTTGGTGGCGGCCAGGCCGGCGGTGAGCTTGTCCTCGGGCAGCTCGAAGCCGAAGCCCTTCAGGACGTCGGCGGCGGCGAGCGCAAGGCCGCAGTTGATGGCCTGGTGCTCGCCCGGCATTGGCACCGGCACGTGCTCGAGGCGGCTGGTCTTGGTGTAGAGGCAGACGCGCGTGTGCGGCCCGAGGTCCGGTGTCACGCAGAAGCGGCTGGAGAACTCGATGTCCTTGTTCACGATGCGCAGGTCGGCGCCCACCTGGGTGGCCACCTCGCGCATCACGGCATCCACCTCGGGGTCCTGCTCGAAGAACAGCGCGGGCACGCCCTTCTTGAAGATCCCGGCCTTCTCGCGGGCGATCTGCGCCTTGGTGGTGCCGAGCAGCTTGGTGTGGTCGAGGTCGATGGCGGTGACGATGCTCACGAGCGGCGTGATCACGTTCGTCGAGTCGAGGCGGCCGCCCAGGCCCACCTCCACCACCGCGATGTCCACGGCCTGCTCCGCGAAGTGCGCGAACGCCATCGCGGTCATCAGCTCGAAGAACGTCGCCTGCTCGCCGAGCTTCTCCGCGGCCTTGGCCACGGTGCGGGTCATCTCGACGAAGTCGGTCTTGCCGATCTGGTTGCCGTCGATGGTGACGCGCTCGCGGATGTCGATGAGGTGCGGGCTGGTGTAGGTGCCCACCGCGTAGCCGGCGCTGCGCAGCATCGACGAGATCATCGCCACCGTGCTGCCCTTGCCGTTGGTGCCGGCGACGTGCACGGTCTTGATCTTCTGGTGCGGGTTGCCGAGGAGCTCAAGCAGCTTGCGCATGCGGTCGAGCTTGAAGGTCTGCTCGCCGTACTTCGGGGAACGCAGGCGCTCGAAGTCCGGGCGCGCCATCAGGTAGCGCGTGGCCAGCGTGATGGTGGTGATGTCGTTGGGCTTCGGGCACTCGAGCGGCGCAGCGGGCTTCGGCTCCACCGTCGCGGCAGCCTTGGGAGCCGGGGCCTTGGCCGGCGCGGCCTTGGCGGCGGGGCCGCTCATCGTGGCCGCGGTTGTCGCGATGGTCTTGGTGGCAGCCGCCTTGGTGGGCGTGCCCTTCGCAGCAACCGCCGCAGGTGCCGCCTTCGGCGCGGACTTCGCGACCACCGGTGCCTTCGAGGAGACCTTCACGCCGGCCTTGGGGGCCGAGGCAGTGACGATCGTGGTCTTGGTTGTCGCGGCGGGCTTCGAAGTCGTTGCCGGCTTGGAGGCTGTCTTCGTCGTGCCGTTGCCACTGGTCCTTGCGGTGGCGCTCTTGACGGGTGCGAGTCGGGAAACCGTCTTGGAGCCGGCGCGCTTGGCGCTGGCGGAGGTCACCTTTGGCATAGCGCACCGATTCTACTGAAACCATGCAAAAAACGCGAATTCTCCGACGTTAGTCAGGCCCCCGCAGGCACTTGCGTCATCGCCACTCGTGGCGCGGATAGCGCCTCTTGAGTTCCTTCTTCACCTCCGGATAGAGGCGCTCCCAGAAGCCAGGCAGGTCTTCGGTCACCTGCACCGGCCGGTAGTTGGGACCAAGGAGTTCAAGCACCAGCTTCACGCGCCCGCCCGCCACCGAAGGATGCCCCGCAAAGTCATAGAAGTCCTGGATCTTCGCCATGCCGCGCGGCGGCTTGCCCTCGGCGTACTCCACCTTCATCCGCCAGCCGCGGTACGGAAGCACGATCCCCGACGGCGCCATCTTCTCGACGAACTGCTGCTCGTCCCACGAGAGCGCGCCACGCAGGATGTCGAGGACCGGTCGCGTATCCAGGTCCGACGCGCGCGCGCAACCATGCGCAATCTCGCCAGCAAGCACGCCAATGTCGTCCGCGTCATACGTGATCAGCTTGCGATCCGGGAACCACGCCGCCACGCAACGCACACGCGCGATCCACTGGTCGACGGACTCGTCCCACGACGCGGGCTTCAGCTCACCGCTCGCCACGCGTGCGGCGAGTTCCTCGTGCGCCGCCGCCTTTGCCTCGCGACCACGCAGCGGGCGCACCACCTGCGCGAACACGATGCCGTCGAACACCCGCTCCTCGAACTCGGCCGGCGCGCCGAGCGCCTCGCTGAAGCGCACCTCCGTGACGGTCGACACGCGCTCCGGCATGGCGTGCTCCACCCATTCCGCCTCGAGCGGCGTCACCATGCCGAGCGACTGGTGCACCTGGTCGCCGCGCCCGCCTTCGCGGACTTCCAGCGCCAGCACGAAGCCCGCGCCGCGCTGCACGCTGGTGGGGTCGATGCTCACCTTGCGGCGTCCGGGCATGGCCACGTGCGGCCGCTGCGCGTCCATCCGCCAGCCGACGTGGGCGCCGAAACCGGCGAGCAACGCCCGGGAAACGCGCGCAAACGAATCGCCTTTGAACGCAGGCCCGGCATCGGTTGCTGCACCCAACCCCTCGCCCTCATCCCCACCCTGCGCCGCGCGCATGAGTTCGCGCGCCGCCGCGGCCACCTCGCGGCACGCACCGAGCGAGGCGTCCACGCCTTCGTGGCGCGCGTTGCGGAACCCGCCCGACTCCACGCGTCGCAGCAATTCCTCGCGCACGCCCAGGTCGCTCGGCGGCTCGCCATCCGGCGTCAGGCGCACCAGCTGCGCCGGCCCGCCCACGTGCACCACGTCGCGCTCGGCGACGATCGCGCACCAGCGCGCCGCACGCTCGAGCACGCCGAGCGATGATGCCTCGAGCAGCACGCGGCCCAAGCGCGGATGCGCCGGAATGCGCGCCAGCCGCCGCCCGAGCGCCGTGAGTGCGCCGCCGGCATCCACCGCGCCGATCGCCACCAGCGTTCCGCGCGCACGCTCCACCGCGTCCGCTTCCGGCGGGTCGAGCCACGGAAAGCGCTCGAACGGCCCGAAGCCCATCGAGAGCACCATGAGCATCGATTCCGCCAGGTCGATGCGCCGCACCTCGGGCGTCTCCACGGCGGGCCGCTGCGCGTGTTCCCAGTCGGTCCAGAGGCGCACGCACACGCCGGGGGCGGTGCGTCCGGCGCGGCCCGCGCGCTGGTCGGCGCTGGCGCGGCTGATGGCCTCGGTGCGCAGCGCGTTGAGCCCGCGCCGCGGATCCACGCGGAAGATGCGCGCCAGGCCACTGTCGACCACCATGCGAACGCCGGGGATGGTGATCGACGTCTCCGCCACGTTGGTGGCCACGATCACCTTGCGCCGGCCGCGCGCGGCCGGTGCCACCGCGGCATCCTGGCGGTCGGGCGGCATGCTGCCGTGGAGCGGCACCACGTCGAACGACGCTCCGCCGGCCACGCCGCGCAGCTCGGCGCGCACCGCGTCCACCGTGCGGTCGATCTCGAACGCGCCGGGCATGAAGACGAGCGCATCGCCCTCGTGGCCTTCTTCCACCAATCGCCGCACCGCGCGCGCCGCGCGATCCCAGACGGGAACACCCTGCTCACCGGCGTCGTTGCGCACGGCCACCGGGTACGCACGGCCCTCGGCGGTGACCACCGGTGCGGCCAGGTAGGCAGCCGCCTGCGCGGCGTCCATCGTCGCGCTCATGGCGGCCACCATCAGGTCGGCGCGGCGCTCGCGCGCGGCGCGCACCACGCCGAGCGCGAGATCCGCAAACACGCTGCGCTCGTGGAATTCATCGAGCAGCACGCAGCCGATCCCCTTGAGCGACGGATCGCGCTGCGCCTGGCGCAGGAACACGCCCTCGGTCACGAAGCGGATGCGCGTGCGCGCACTCACCACGCGCTCGAAGCGCGTCTGGAAGCCCACGTCCTCGCCGAGCGCGCAGCCCATCTCCTCGGCCACGCGGCGCGCGGTCATGCGCGCGGCCAGGCGTCGCGGCTCGAGCACCACGATCTGCCCCTGCACGCACCCCGCGCGCGACAATATCTGCGGCACCTGCGTGGTCTTGCCGCTGCCGGTGGCCGCAGTGAGCACCATGCCGCGCGAACCCTGCATGCAGCGCACGATCTCCTCCGCGGCACGGAGCACCGGGAGCGGCTCGCCGGCCTCGCTCGTCCGCTCGCGGGTCACTGCGCGGTCAGCATGCGGGTGCGCACCGCATCCATGAAGCGCGAGATCTGCGCCTGTTCCTTCGGGCTCGAAGCCGGCTCCACCTCGGACTGCCAGAAGCCCAGGAAGCGGTCCGCGCCCTTCTCGCCGAGGGTCTTCCCCTTCATGCGCTCCTGGGTGCGCTGCTCGCCGCGCCGCGCCTCGGCGCGCGCGCCCTTCAGGATCTCCTGGTCGCTGCGCGTCGACTCCTTGCCGGTGGCGGTCTCCTCCGCCATGCGGAACCACTCGGCCACCCACTTGTCGATGAACGCGTCGCGCTCGGCGGCGGGCAGGTTCACGAACGTGCCGGCGCCCTCGATGAGGATGTCCTTCGCCAGGATGCGCACGTTCTGCGTCATCTGCTCGCGCACCTTGCCGGTGACGCCGGAGAGGAACGCCGCGGCCACCACGCTGTCCTGCTGGTTCATGCCGCGGAAGCGGCCGATGAAGTCGCGCACGTACTTGACGCGCTCCTGCACCGGCAGGCGGTTGAAGTCGTCGGTGGTGAAGTAGCCCAGCACGTTGTTGACCGGCGCATCGAAGATCGACGGCGGCGCCTTCCAGCGCACGGCAAACCACCACCATGCCCCGCTCGCAAGCGCCAGTGCCACCAATGCGGCGGCGAGCGACGCCAGGATGCGGCCCTGGTGCTCCTGCCAGAGTTCGCCCAGGTCCATGTCGCGGGAGCGGATCGAGTCCATCAGGTTCATGGGTTTCCTCCGGTGACGGCTTCGTCCATCGGCTTGGCAATGCGGGCGCCGCCATCCAGGTAGACGCCGTTGCGCTCCACGCCCACGCGGCGGTGGCGGTCCTGGCTGTCGGTGAGCAGCGGGTAGTCGTCGCCCGCGCGTTCGTAGAACTCGGTCATGGCGCGCGACTCGGCATCCAGGCGGATCTCGTTGAGGCGCTGCAGCGTCATGGATCCGGGCTGGAAGCTCATGAGGAGCCCGGTCACGTCCACCTGCACCGCGGGCGCGTAGCGGAGGAGCCCCGGCACGTACGTGTAGCTGGTGCCGGTGGCGAGCGACTCCTCGTCGATGTCGGCGGGGCACTTCCACGTCACCGAGTCGGCGGGGATGAAGCCCTTCAGGAAGTTCGGCAGCCCGCCCTCCACGCCTGCCTCGGTGACCACCGGCAGGAACTCGCACATGGGCAGCTTGCCGGAGTTCTGCTGGCGGTACGAGTCGATGGCGATGAAGTCCTGGCGGAGGTTCGACATGCAGCCGGCGTTCTGGCTCTCGCGCTGGATGGCGCGCGCACTGGGCACGATCAGGCCGATGAGGAGCGCGACGATGGCAACCACCACCATCAGCTCGACAAGCGTGAATGCTCTCCGTGGCGCGCGGGACATGCGGACATTCTAGGCCCGCACGCTCACTCCGCGAACATGGCCTCGACGAAGCGATCCGGGTCGAACGACTGGACGTCGTCGGGGGTCTCGCCCACGCCCACCAGCTTCACGGGCACGTCCAGCGCATCCCGGATGGCCACCACGATGCCGCCCTTGGCGGTGCCGTCGAGCTTGGCCAGGAAGATGCCGCTCACGTCGCACGCGGCCTTGAACGCCGTGGCCTGCTGCACCGCGTTCTGGCCGCTGGTGGCATCGAGCACCAGGAGGATCTCGTGCGGCGCGCCCGGAATCTTCTTGGCGATCACGTTCCTGATCTTGGTGAGCTGCCGCATCAGGTTGTCCTGCGTGTGGAGCCGGCCCGCGGTGTCCACGAGCAGCACGTCCACGCCGCGCGCGAGCGCCGCTTCCGCGGCATCGAACGCCACCGCCGCCGGGTCGGCGCCCTGCGCGCCCTTCACGATGTCGACGCCGAGGCGCCTCGACCACGTCTCGAGCTGCGCCACGGCACCCGCGCGGAACGTGTCCGCCGCGCCGAGGAGCACGGTGCGGCCGTCGTCGCGCAGGCTCTTGGCGATCTTGGCGACGCTCGTCGTCTTGCCGGCGCCGTTGATCCCCACCACCAGCACCACGGTGGGCTTCTGCGCCGCCACCGCGATGCCGCGCTCGCCGCCGCCGAGGCGCTGCTTGAGGCGCGCCTTCAGGAACTCCACCGCGTCCTCGCCGCGCGGCACGCGCCCGGAGCGGAACTCCGCGCGCAGCTCCGCGGCGATCTCGCGCGCCGCGCGCACGCCGACGTCCGCCGAGACGAGCGTGCGCTCGACCTCGTCGATCAGCTCCTCGCTGAGGGTGCGCCCGTGCAGGATGGAACGGAAGCCCGCGCCGAACACCTCGGCGGTCTTCTGCAGCCCGCGCTTGATGGCTTCGACGGCCGCGCGGAAGAACATGTCAGCCGGCCTCCGCGGCCCCGGCCGCGCCTGCGTCGGCAGCCGTCGGGCCGTTCAGGACCTTGTCGAGCACGCCGTTCACGAACTTGCCGCTGTCGGCGGTGCCGAATTCCTTGGCCAGTTCCACGGCATCGTGGAGCACCTTGCGCGGCGGCTCGCCGGACTGGCGAAGCTCGTACCAGCCCATGCGGAGCAGGTTCCGGTCGACCAGCGGCTGCCGGTGCGGGGGCCATTCGCGTGCCAGCGTGGCGATCTCGCGGTCCGCCTCGTTGCGGAACTCCCAGACCAGCGCAGCGAGCGCCATGCCGCGCTCGATGTCGTTCGCGGGCGTCTCCTCGTGCTCGCCGTCGTCGCGCAGCGTGCCCACCAGCGCGACATCGTCGCTCTGGCCGGCGTCCAGCTGGTAGAGCGCCTGCAGCGCGCAGCGTCGCATGGCCAGGGTGGCGGCGCCTTCGGGAAGCCGCTCGTCGGTACTCATCGGCGGATCTCCTCGCAACGTCGGACGCAGGCGAGCGCGGCGCGCATCGCATCGGTGCCCTTGTTCCCGACCTCGCCGCCGGCGCGGGCGCGCGCCTGGGCCATGTTCTCCACCGTCAGCACGGCCAGGCCAACCGGCTTGCCGCGCGCCACGGAGATGCGCGAGAGCTCGCAGGTGACGGCCATGCCAAGGTGACGGTCGTGCGTGGTCTCGCCGCGCACGATGCAGCCGATGGCGACCGCCGCGTGCACGTCGGCGCGCGCAAGCGCCGCGTCCACCAGGAGCGGCACCTCGAACGCGCCGGGCGCCTCGATGCGCATCACGTGCGATGCCTCGCCGCCGGCACGGACGAACTCGGCCACCGCGTCGCGCTCCATGGCGTGCGTCACCTCGGCGTGGTACGCGCTGGTGACGATCGCCACGCGCAGGCCGCGGGCATCGGCGGAGATGTTCGTGTCTGCCTTCATGGTCGGTTTCCGCGCCCGGCCTCGAGGCCAGTCGCGGACGGAGGATCCTAGCAGCGGCCCCGATACGATGGCCGCATGCGACCCGTGGCCGAGCGCATCCTCGACGCGTTCCAGCTGACGAGGCTGTCGCTCGCGTTCGGCGCGGTCTGCGAACTGTGGCTGGTGACGCTCCTGACGCGGGCGGACCCGCGCTACGTGCACCTGCCCGTCTACCACATGCCGCTCTGGAAGGCGCTCATCTGCACCGGCGTCGTTTCGGTGGGGCTCTTCGCCTTCGCGGCCAGCCTGAACGACCTGCTCGACATCCGCCACGACAAGCGCTTCAGCCCCGACCGACCGCTGGCCGCGGGGCGCATCCGCACCTCGAGCGCGGCGCTCCTCTCCTTCGGCGCGCTGATGGCGGCGGTGATCTGCGCAAGCGCGCTCGGCGAGCCGGCCCTGGTGCTCACGGTGGGCGTGGCTGCGGCCGTGATGTTCTACGACGTGGTCGGCAAGCACATCCCGTCCCTCGGCATCGTCACCATCGGCCTGGCGCATGCGGCCAACATGTTCATCCCGAACTGGTCGCTCGCGTTCACGCTGCCGGTGTGGTGGTCCATGTCGCACGCGGTGGCCATCGCCGCCAGCGTGCACCGCTACGAGGACAAGCGTCCCTACTTCGGCACCAAGCGCATCCTGTCGCTGGTGGCCGCGTGGCTCTTCTGGTCCATCGTGCTCCTCGGCGGCGGCGTCATGATGGCGCGCGACTCCGCCGGCGGCTACTGGCCGCAGGTGGCGCACGGCGACGAGGTGATCGGCGCCGGGCCGATCGGCATCATCTGGCCGGTGCTTGCCTTGGTGGCGTTCCTCCTCCTGGTGCGCGCCAAGGTGGCGGGCTCGCGCGGGCCCGTGGGAAGCGAGAAGCTGCGCCGCTACGGTGCCATGTGGCAGGCGGTCTACGCGGCGGCATGGCTGATGGCCTCCGGGCTGCGTGCCGAGGCGCTCGGCATGGCGGTGCTGGCCGTTGCCGGGCTGGTGGCCATGACGCTCCTCAAGGAGATCAACGGCCTCAGCGGACGCCCGATCAGCTGGCGCTGAACGACCGGCAACCACGCGCGCGAACCCCACGCCGGGAGCGGCGCAAGTAGCCTCCGCGCCGTGCCGAGCGACACCCGGAAGACCATGCGAACGCTCCGAGCCCTGGTGGGCGCGGCGACGCTCGCGTGCACCGCGCCGGCGCTTGCGCAATCCGAGCGCGTCCCCGTCACCGGCGACCGCCTCGGCGGGTTCGTGATCCCCACCGAGCCGGGCACGTGGTCGGTGCAGCTCTCGTCCACGTCGGCACACGTCTGGAAGGTCGACAGCACGCAGCGCGTCTACCTCACCGGCAAGGTGCGCGTGATCATGGGCACATACGACTTCACCGCCGAGCGCGCGGTGCTCTGGATCGAACGCATCCCGAGCGCCAAGGGACTCATCACGCAGCTGGCCATCTGGTACCCCGAGACCATCGAGCCCACCAAGGCCGCGGGCCTGGGCGCGGGCGGCACCAACCTCTTCGTGACGGCCAGCACCTACGGCGACGTCTCGCTCTCCGCCGTGCTCTTCGAGCCCACCGCGCCCGCCCCCAACGAGGACCTCGCGCGCGCGCAGCAGCGGCTGGCCGCGTACCTCTCCGACCTCCAGGCATCGCCGCCGCCGCTGCGGATCCTGCCGGAAGTGATCCGCCCTCCCAAGCCGCCGCCGCCCGAACCCATCGTGGTGGGCGGCATCGCGCCCATCGACCCGAGCGTTGCCGCCAGGATCGAGGCCGCTTCGCAGCCTTCCGCGGTGCGAATCGCCGCGGAACTGCCGCCCGCCCCGGTGCGCGCCAAGGTTGCCGGCGAGGAGTTCGACCCCAACGCTCCCCGGCCCATCGTGGCCCCCGACAGCATGGTCTCGTGGTCCGCCGAGCAGCTCGATGCCGATGCCGCCACCGACGAGATCACGCTCACGAAGGGCGCCACCGTGGACGTGCTGCCGCGCTTCGCGGGCGGCAACACGCGCGCGCTCCAGCTGCGCGCCGACCGCGGGGTGGTGTTCCTCAAGAAGGGCACGCTCGCCAACCTGAAGTCGGGCGGCACCGAGTCTCAGGCCGATGCCATCGTGGGCGTCTACCTCGAGGGCGACGTCTTCGCCACGGACTTCACCTACACCATCCGCGCCCGGCGCGCCTACTACGACTTCGCCACCAACCGCGCCAGCATGGTGGACGGCGTGCTGCGCACCAAGGACCGCCGCGGCGTGCCGCTCAGCGCCCGCGCCAAGGAGCTGCGCCAGTACTCGCAGCGGCAGTTCGAGGGCGAGGAAGTGCGCATCTCGATGAGCGAGTTCTTCGAGCCGCACCTCTCGATCGGCGCCGACCGCGCCACCATCACCGAGGTGGACACCGAGGGCGGCGGCACGATCAACCAGATCAACGCCCACGACGTCACGTTCCGCTCCGGAGCCGTGCCGTTCTTCTGGCTGCCCGAGTTCGAGGCCAGCGGCGACGTGATGCCGCCGATCCGGCGCATCGGCGCCAACTACAGCGAGCGAACGGGCGCGCAGATCAATTCCGAGTGGGACCTCTTCGGCCTCATGGGACTTGCCAAGCCCAAGGACACCGACATCAACCTCGTGCAGGAGGCGCTCACCAACTACGGCACGGGCGGCGGCCTGAGGGGAAACATCGGCCAGACCAAGATCGACATGCTCGGCATGTACGACTTCGGCAACAGGGAGCAGACCTCCGCCGGCCGCGACGTGCGGTCCAAGGAGGAGTTGCGCGGCGTGATCGACGTCGAGCGGACGTTCACCCTCTCCGACACCGCCAGGGCCGAGATCCGCACGTCCTACGTGTCCGACGAGAGCTTCCTGCAGGTCTACCGCCAGCAGCAGTTCACCACCATGCCGCAGCGCGAGACCAGCGCGTACCTCGTGGACGGCGGGGACCGTTCCGAGGCCTCGATGCTGATTTCCGCGCCCACCAACGACGTCATCACCAACAGCTCGCAGCTGGCATCGCGCCCGTACCAGGTGCGCAAGTACCCGGAAGTGGCGTACAAGCGCTGGGGCGACGGGCTGTTCGGCGACAGCATCACCTGGCAGCAGGAATACAGCGCCAACCTGATGTCGCTCGAGTTCGGCCGCGGCTCCACGCGCTCCACCGGCGTGCAGGCCAACACTTTCAACCTGAACGGGCAGGCGTTCGCCCCCGGGAAGACCTTCGACGGCTCCACCACGCTCACCGACCTCTACGGCTCCGAGGGCTACAACCAGGACACCCTCAGCCGCATCTTCACGCGCCAGGAGCTCTCGAGCACCTTCGGCGAGAGCGGCTGGAAGGTCACGCCGTTCACCTCGGCCAACGTGTACGGCTACGTCGGCGGCGACCAGGAGTCGTACAGCCGGAACGCCGACGCCTTCCGCGCGATCGTCGCCACCGGCTTCCGCTCCAACGCTGAATTCGTCTCCAACTACGACAGGTTCGAGGCCTCCACGCTGGACCTCCACCGCATGCGCCACGTGGTGACGCCCTACGTCAACACGTGGGCCGGCTGGAACACCGCGGAGAACCTCTCCTACGCCATCTATGACCAGGAGATGGAAGGAGCCACCGGCGGCGCGGTCGTGCAGGCGGGCGTCAAGCAGCGCTTCCAGACCATGCGCGGCGGCGCCGGCAACTGGCAGTCCGTGGACTGGATCGTGTTCGACGCCGGCATCATGTGGAACGAGAGCGGCGACGACCTGGCGCGCAACTACACCGACGGCGCCAAGTACAAGCAGAGCCCGTTCCCGCAGTACTTCTCGTGGCGGCCGGAACTCAGCCAGTGGGGCCGCAACGCCTACACCAGCTTCCAGATGGCGGCCAGCAGCTCGCTCACCTTCATGGGCAGCCTCACCTACCTGCTCGACGAGAATCTCCCGAACTACGGCGACGGCGCCTTCGGCCTCGCGAGCGCCGGACGCGGCATGATCGGCGCCAGCATGCAGCACTCGCCGGACGTGGCCACGTTCATCGAGTACCGCGGCATCAACAACTTCTCGCCGGACGACGTGTACATCTCCGACTCGCTGCTCGCCGGCGGCGTCAACTACCAGATCAGCAAGA
>JBIIJH010000059.1:0-14972 GCA_044233905.1 Phycisphaerales bacterium | reverse complement strand
TCGACATCCAACACCACATCCACCGGAGCACAGCGCCATGAACCGTGAAACCCTCGCCATCCTCGACTCGATCGCCCGCGACCGCAACATCGACCGTGAACTCCTCCTCCACGACCTGGAGCAGGCCATGGTCAGCGCTGCGCGCAAGCACTTCAACTCCCTCGACACCGAGGAGTTCGGCTGCGAGATCGACCGGCTGTCGGGCGGCATCACGCTGTGGCGCGAGCTCGAGGAAGGCGGCCGCGAGGCCATCGACCTGAAGACGCTCGGCCGCATCCCGGCGCAGACCGCCAAGCAGGTCATGATCCAGAAGTTCCGCGAGGACGAGCGCAACAGCCTCCTCGAGGAGTTCGGCAAGCGCCAGGGCGAGCTGGTCACCGGCACCGCCGCGCGCTACGAGGGCGGCGCCCTCATGGTCCAGGTGGACCGCATCGAGGGCTTCATGCCCCGCAGCGAGCAGATCCCCGGTGAGCAGTTCCAGCCCGGCGACCGCGTGCGCTGCCTGATCCTCGACGTCCGCGATGCCACCAGCCAGGTCAAGGTCGTGCTGTCCCGCGCGCACCCGGACTTCATCCGCAAGCTCTTCGAGGCCGAGGTGCCCGAGGTGGCCGAGCGCGTCATCGAGATCAAGGCCATGAGCCGCGAGCCCGGCTTCCGCACCAAGCTTGCCGTCTCCAGCGTCGACACCAAGGTCGACCCGGTGGGCGCGTGCGTCGGCGTGCGCGGCAGCCGCATCCGCAACATCGTCGATGAGCTCGGCGGCGAGAAGATCGACATCGTCCGCTGGAACGAGTCGAGCCAGGTGCTCATCGCCAACGCGCTGAAGCCGGCCGAGGTCGAGGAAGTCAGCCTGTGCTTCGAGCTCGGTCGCGGCACGATCATCGTGCGCGAGGACCAGCTCTCGCTCGCCATCGGCCGCCGTGGCCAGAACGTGCGCCTCGCGGCGCGCCTCACCGGCTGGGACATCGACATCCTGACGCCGCCGGAGTTCGAGAAGAACCTCCTCACCATCCAGGAGACGCTCAACGGCCTCCCGGGCTTCGAGGACGGCATGCTCGACAAGATGGGTGCCCTCGGCCTCATCAGCGTGTTCGACATCGAGGAAGTCGGCGTGCCGGTCCTGACGCAGGAAATCGGCATGTCCGACGAGCTCGCGGAATCGGTCGTCATCGCCTGCCACGAGAAGGGCAAGATCGTCGCCGAGGAGCAGCGCATCGCTGCCGAGCAGGATGCGGCTCGCAAGGCCGAGGACGCTGCGGCGACCGACCACCTGCTGGGTGGCGGACTGGGTGGCGGTATGGCCGCCCCGGTCGAGACCGATGCCAGCGCGGAGAGCGCGGCGGACTCGATCCTGGGTGGCGGCGGCAGCTGAGGCCTGTCCGGCGTGGCCGGTCGGGTGACAAACATTTCCGGCGGCATCTGCCGCCGCGGCGCACGGATCGTTGATCGTGCGGCCTTGCTGGTGAAGTGAATCGAATTGGTTGGTGCAGTGAATCGAATTGAGGAACCACGATTGTCCAAGCAGATCCAGAAAGTCCGAATCTCTCAGCTCGCCAAGGACCTTGGTGTCGACTGGAAGGACATCAAGACCAAGTGCGAGAGCGAGGGCATCGACCAGGCGAAGACCGCGTCGAGCACCGTCTCGATCGGCCTCGCCGCCACGATCCGTGAGTGGTTCGGCTCAAGCGGCGGTGCCGTGACCGCCGTGGAGACCGCTGCCAAGGTGGAGGCTCGCCTGGCCGACGCCGAGGGCGGCGCTGCCGCCAAGAAGGCTCCGAAGCGCTCCACGAAGAAGTCCGCCGCGACCACCGACGCTGCCGAGCCCGAGGCGGTGGCGGAAGCGGTGGCACCTGCGCCCGAGGCACCGGCGCCGGTGGTTGCTGCTGCGCCTGCCGCACCTGCCGCTCCCGTCAAGACCGTTGCTCCCGCTGCTCCCGAGGTGGTCGAGTCGACCGCTGCGGTGGTCATCCCCGATGCGCCCGGCCTCGACCTGGCGCCCCGGCTTCCCACCGAAGACGTCTCGGTCGTCACGTCGCCCGAGAGCGTCGCACCGCATGCGGTGGTCGATGCGCCCATCAGCCCCACGGTGATCGGCAAGGCACACCGCTCCACGAAGCCCGTGGAGCCCGCGCCTGCCGTCGTTACCAAGCCGCCGGTGCGACACACGATCCAGCCGGCGTCCGCTCCGCCGACGATGAATGTCCCCAAGCGCCCCGAGGTGGTGCGCGCCATCGGCACGACGCTCACGCCGACCAAGACCGCGCTTTCGGGCCCGAAGGTCATCCGCGTCGAGCAGCCTGAAGTGCTTCCGACGCCGCGTCCGCGTCCGCTCGGTGCGCCGGGCGGGTTCGGCGGCGGGCCCGGCGGCGGCCGCTTCGGCGGCGGCGGCGCGGGCACGCGCGGTGGCTTCCGTCCCACGCCCACGAGCCGTACCGGCCGTGCAGGCGATGGCCGTGGCCGGGACTACGGCAGTGGTCGCAGCGATTCCTCGACCGACCAGGTCGAGCGCGAGAAGCGCCTGGCGCAGTCCTCGGGCTGGATGAAGTCCCGTCGCGGCAAGCCGGGTGTCGGCGGTGGCGGCGGCGGTGGTGGCGGCTCGCGCGTCGAGCCGGGCGCACCGAGCGAGGTGCACATCACCGAGCCCATCAGCATCAAGGAGCTCTCCGAGAAGAGCGGCGTCAAGGCGGGCGAGATCCTCAAGAAGCTCATGCTTGCCGGCCAGATGGCCACCATCAACAGCACCATCGAGACCGAGCGTGCCGTCGAGATCATGATGGAGTACGACATCGAGCTCGTGGTCGAGGAGGCGAAGTCCGCCGCCGAGATCATCGAGGAGCGCTTCTCCGCGCGCACGCGCGTCGACGAGAAGTCGCGTCCGCCGGTTGTCACCATCCTCGGCCACGTCGACCACGGCAAGACCAGCCTGCTCGACCGCATCCGCAACACCAACGTGGCATCCGGCGAGGCCGGCGGCATCACCCAGGCCACCAGCGCCTTCCAGGTGCCGGTGACGGCGGGCGAGAAGGAGCGCGTGGTCACGTTCATCGACACCCCCGGCCACGAGGCCTTCACGCAGATGCGCGCCCGCGGCGCCCGCGTGACGGACATCGCCGTGCTGGTGGTGGCGGCCGACGACGGCGTCATGCCGCAGACCATCGAGAGCATCAACCACGCGAAGGCGGCCGGCGTGCCGATCGTCGTCGCGCTGAACAAGATCGACAAGCCCGAGGCCACCGCCAACAACATCCAGCGCATCTTCGGCCAGCTCGCGGAGCACGGCCTGAACCCGGTGGAGTGGGGCGGCGAGACCGAAGTCCTCAAGGTGAGCGCCACCAAGGGCACCGGCATCCAGGAACTCCTGGAGATGCTCGACTACATCGCCGACCTGCGCGACCTCAAGGCCGACGCCAAGGGCCTCGCCCAGGGCACCTGCCTCGAAGCGCAGATGGAAGAGGGCCGCGGCACCGTGGCCCGCATCATCGTCCAGGAAGGCCAGCTCAAGAAGGGCGACTTCATCGTCGTCGGCCGCGCCTTCGGGCGCATCCGCGACATCGTCAACGACCGCGGCCAGCGCATCGACACGGCCGGCCCGTCCACCCCGGTGGCGATCTCCGGCCCCGACGTGCTGCCTGACGCGGGCGACAAGTTCTACTGCGTCAAGAGCCTCAAGGAGGCCGAGGAGGCGGCGCTCGAGCGCCGTCGCATCGAACGCGAGCGCGAGCTCGCGGCGCCCAAGATCACGCTCGACAACATCTTCGAGCACATGGGCAAGGGCGGCGTCAAGGAGCTGCCGCTCGTCGTCAAGGCCGACGTGCAGGGCTCCGCGGAGACGCTGCGCGTGGTGCTCGGCAAGATCAAGACCGAGGAGGTCGCGGTCAGCGTCAAGCACTGCGCCGTGGGCGGCATCAACGAGAGCGATGTCGCCCTCGCCGAGGCCACCAAGGCCATCATCGTGGGCTTCAACGTCACTTCCAACTCCAAGGCGCGTGCGCTGGCCGAGGCGAAGGGCGTCGAGATGCGCCTCTACGAAGTGATCTACGACCTGACCGACGACGTCGCCAAGGCGGCGTCCGGCCTCCTGGAGCCCGAGCTCAAGCTCGAGGTCCTGGGCCATGCCGAGGTGCGCGAGGTCTTCAAGATCTCCAAGGTCGGCGCGATCGCGGGCTGCTACGTCACCGACGGCGTGGTGGAGCGCAATGCGCAGATCCGCGTCACCCGTGGCGGCATCGTCGTCGAGAAGGACCGTCGCCTGGAGCAGCTCAAGCGCTTCAAGGACGACGCGAAGGAAGTGCGCTCGGGCAACGAGTGCGGCATGAAGATCGACGGCTACGACGACATCAAGGCCGGCGACGTCCTCGAGTGCTACAGGACCATCAAGGTGCAGCGTGGGCTGGCCGCGGTGGGCGGACGCAAGGAGTGATGCATCGCGATGCAGCGTGACGGCCACTCACATCACGGCGGCGCCCCGCGCGCCCCAGGCCACAAGGGCGCGCAGCTCGCGAGCCTGGTGCAGCGGATCGTCCAGATGGAGATCCAGCGCGGGATCGCCGACCCGCGCATGCGCGGCCTGGTGACCGTGCTGGGCGTGGACGTCGCCGGTGACCTGGAGGACGCATCCGTGCGTGTCTCCGTGCTCCCCGGCGAGTTCGGGCCGCTCGTGGTGCAGGCACTCAACCACGCCGCCGCGCACCTGCGGCGGGTGGTGCTGAAGGAGTCGAGGATCCGCCAGTCGCCGCGACTGCGCTTCGTGCTCGACGATTCCCTGAAGCGCGCCGCGGAGCTCGAAGCCGCCATGCGCGCTGCCGCCGGCAACGTCGAGGGTGATCAGGTCGAAGGCGAGCAGGCCGACGGCGAAGACGAACACACAGACACCCCCGCCGAGGCGGGTGAGTGAGGAACACATGACCGTGAAGACCGAAGCACCGAACGCAGCCAAGCTTGCGTCCTTCCTGAAGAAGCACGCCCCCGCAGGCCACGCGCTGAAGGCGTCGTGCGAGCCCGAGGGCATCGACCTCGTCGACCTGTTCGTCCACTCGTACCTGCTGTGGCAGGCTCCGTCCGCGGACGCCACCGCCGCGCTCAAGCGGCTCAAGGCGGCGTTCATCGACTGGAACGACCTGCGCGTCAGCCTCACGAGCGACATCGTCGACGTCATCGGCCACAAGCACTGGCGCGCCGCCGACCGCGTGAACCGCATGCGCGACGCCATGAACGGCATCTTCCGCCGCGAGCACAAGGTGTCCCTCGACCGCCTGCGCGCGCTCATGAAGAAGGATGCCGTCAGCTACATGGACACGCTGCCGGGCATGGTGCCGTTCGTGGCCAACCGCGTGCTGCTGGTGGGCGTGGACTTCCATTCCGTGCCGGTCGAGGAGTTCGGGCTGCAGCTCCTGGTGCAGGCCGGCGTGTTCTCCCCGGGCATGGGCCTGGCCGATGCGGCCAACTGGGTCACGCGCCACGTGAAGGCCGAGGAGGCCCGCGACGCGCACCGCGCGCTGGTCGCCGCAGTCGACCACATGTGGGCCAACAACCCGCCGAAGCTCCCGAAGACCGCCAGCAAGCCCTCCGAACTCGCGCCCCCGAAGCCCGTCGAGGAGGCGCGTGCCGCCGCCAAGGCGCTGGTCGAGGCGCAGCTCGCTGCCGAGCGCGCCGCGCTGATGGCCGAACGCGCCGCGCGCCGTGAGGAGATGCGCCGCGAGAAGCTGGCCCTCAAGGCGAAGGAAGCACGCGAGGCAGGCAAGGGCGCTCTGAAGCCCGGCGCCAAGTCGCCGGCGAAGCCCATCGTCAAGGTGGTCGCGAAGCCTTCGAAGCCTGCGGCCAAGCCGGCAGCGAAGGCCCCCGCGAAGCCGATGCCGAAGAAGCCCGCCCCGAAGCCTTCCGCCAAGCCCGTCGCGAAGACTGCCGCGAAGGTCGGCGCCAAGAAGCGGTAGCGCCATGCGCGCGCCGCCCGCCGCCGACGGAACGCGACGGCGCCGGATTGCGGCGGTGGTGTCGTTGGCATGCGTCCTCGCGTGCGCTGCGGCGCCTGCACGCGCGTCGGCGCGCGATGCGCAGGTGACCGCCGCAGCTGGAGCGCCGCAGGCAGCGACCGCTGCACCGGAACCGGCACCGTCACCAGTAGCCGCAATCGTCCCGCCGCCCGGCGTCTCCGCCGCTCGCGTCGCGCCCGTGCGTCGCCCGCCCATCCCGCTCGCCGCCGCGGTTCGCGAGGTGAGCCCGCCGGCGCGGATCGCGCCACCACCGATCCCCGCGCCGCTTGCCGGCAGCGCCACCGAATCCGAAGCCCTGCGTCGCTACGTGCGCGGCAAGCAGCGCCTGCTCGACGGGCAGCTCAACCGGGCCATCGACGACATCGACGCAGCGCTGCGGCTCGACCCCGGAGCGCCGGAACTGCGTGCCGCGCGCGCGGAGATCGCCGGTGCCGCGGGCGATCCGGCTCGCGCGCGTGCCGACTGGGAGGCAGTGCTGGCGCTCGACCCCGACAACATGCAGGCGCTCGTCTCGCTGGGGATCGATGCATTCGAGGCCCGTCAGGCGCAGCGTGCGGCGGCGCTCCTCGGTCGAGCGTGGCCCGCCCTCTCGGCAGACGGCTTCGCGGCCATCTCGGATGCGGGGCGAATCGCCATCGGCGGCGCGCTCGCCCGCAGCCTCTTCCGGCTCGGTTTCGACGAAGCGGGCGTCGAGGTCTCGATGGGCGCGCTCGGCAACGACGCTGCACCCGCCCCCGGTCGCGGCATCGATGCCGCGGCGCGTTCGGAGGCGCAGCTGGCGCTCGAGGCCGGCGAAGCATCGCTCCGCTGCGGCCGGGCCGACGTGGCCTTCGTGATGTTCGCGCGCAGCATCACGCTGGTGCCCGATGCGCGCACCGTGGCGCTCGCCGCCTACGCGCAGCTGGTGGACGGGGACGCGGCAGGCGCGCGTGTGACGCTCTCGATCCTGATGGACGATTCGCCGTGGCGCGAGGCGGAACGCACCGTCCTTGCCGAGTGGCTGCTGCGTGCGCTCGGTGGCGACGGCACCGCGCGCGAGACGCTGGCCATTGAAGCGATGTCCGCCGTGCCGATGGCCCGCGGGGCATCCGCCGCCACGCCCGCCGTGCGCGCCCGGGTGGCGCGCCTCCTGATCGCTGCGGGCGATGCCGCCGCCGGCGGTACCGAGCTCGAAGCAGCGGTGGCCGACGGCGCCGTCGATCCGGCATCGCTGGTTGCCGCGTTTGCGCATGCGGGCGATGACGCGTCGCCGGCAGCTGCGCTCGCCGTGGTCCGTGCGTACCCGGAATCGCTCCGTGATTGCTGCCGTGCACTCGTGCGGTCGTCGCGGGATCTTCGTGCGCTGCGCGGCGGAATCGAGCAGCTGCCCCCGTCAGCCCTCCGCGAGGCGCTTGCCGCCGGAGTGCTCGCGACGCTGCGTGCGTCCGGCGACGCGTGGCGTCGTGCGGAGGCCGCGGTGGAGGCAGATCCATCGCGTGCGCCGCTCGAGGCCATGCTGCTTGCGGCGGTGGCGGCCGCCGATCCTGCCCTGGTGACGCGTGCCGCGGCCGAGGCGCCGCTCCAGCTCGATTCGGAGCCGCAGTGGCATGCATCGCTCGCCCGCGCGTTTGCGGAGACCGGTGCCTCCGTCGCCGCCGAGGAATCGCTCGCCCGCGCCGAATTGATGTCGGAATCGTCGGTGCCCGTCGGCCCGGCCCTTGCGCGCTCGCTCGCGGAGGCGCATGCGCTGGTGGATGGACGCGCGCCGCAGGGTTCTGCCCGCGCGCGCGCCGAGTCGGCGCTCTCGCGCGGCGACGCGGTGCTCGCCGCCTCGGAGCTGCTCTTTGCGCGCGCCCTTGATCCGGACGATGCGGCAACGCTCGGCATGCTGCTCGGCCTGCTGCCGCGCACCGACGGTCCGCGCGCCGCCGCCGAGTGGATCGACGGGGAATTCCGTCGGACGCCCAACGACCCGATCCTGTGGCAGGTCTCGGTGCTCTCCGCACTGGGGCCGCTGCGCTCCGCGGAGTGCATGGCCCGCGTGGAGTCCCGGCTGGCCGCCGACCCCGACGACACCCTCTGCCTGCCGTGGCGCGAATCGCTCCTGCGTTCGGCCGGCAAGTCCGCCGAGGCCGCCGCCGCGGCACGCGGACGCGTGGCGTCGCTTCCCCTGGGTCCGCGGCGTTCGCTCGAGGAAGCGGAGACCGAGGTCCAGTTCGGCACTCCCGCCGCCGCGATCGACGCGCTCGGTCGCTTCCAGGAGAGCGTGTTCGCGCCACCTTCCTCCATGCGCGCCGCCGCGCTCGACATCGCCCGGCGCGTGCCCGCGACCGCGCCCGGCCGCGCGGAACTGATCCGCCGCATTGCGCGCGACGCCATCATGGCGAATCCCGCCGCGCCCCTCGAGTTCTATGCCTTCGAGGCGCTCGGAGCGGCGTCCGACCCTGGCATCGACGCGGACGCCGCGGCCGACGGCGTGGCCATGATCGCCTCCGAGGCCGCGGGGGTGGCCGCGCTCCGTGAGCAGTCCGAGCCGTGGCGGAGTTCCGCCGACTTCCTGCTCTCCCAGCGTCTCCCGCGCGCCGCGGCGGAATTCCTGCGCGCGCGGCTCGAGGATCCGGCCGGCCTGTCCGATGCCGACGTGACGCTCCTGATGCGCGCGGCCATCGCCTGCGACGCCGCCGTCGGCGGGCGCGCCGCTGCTTCGCTCGCCCTGGTCGGTCGACTGCGCGGCATGGGCATCGATCCCTTCGGCGGCGCCTCCCGGCCGGCAGCCGAGTACCAGGTCGTCAGCGGCATCTACACCATGCTCGGTGACGACGCCGGCGCCGAGGTGGTGATGGAGGCCGGCCTCGCGGTCGACCCCTCCGACCCGGCACTCCTCAACAACCTGGGCTTCACCCGGCTCGAGCGCGGGGCCATCGATGCACGCACGGAGCAGCTCCTGGAGCAGGCGGTGCGCGCCCGCGCCGAGGACTCGGAATCCCTCGATTCGCTCGGCTGGCTGCGCTACGCGCAGGGCAGGCTGGTCGATTCCGATGCCGGTCCCGGTGCCGTGACGCTCCTGGAGCGGGCCGTTTCCAAGACCCGCGGCGCTGTCAGTGCCGCCCAGCGTGACCACCTGGGCGACGCCCGCTGGCGCGTCGGCGACCACGAGGGTGCGCGGCGCGAATGGACCGAGGCCGTGCGCATCGCCGAGGCAGGAATGCCCCGCGAGCAGAACATCGAGGTGCTGCGCCGCTTCTTCCGCCAGCAGCTGGGACTGGCGGCGATCGACGCCGCGCGGTATCACGATGCCCACGACGGCTCGCTGGCGGCACGCGCCAAGGCCAAGCTCGACGCGTCCGCGCGCGGCGTGGAGCCGCCCGTGGCGCGCCAGTCGGCAGTTCCCGCACCCAACCCGCCCGCCTCCGCGCGGTGACGGACGTCTGAAGGAAGCACGAGACCATGGCAGGACATAGCGCTTGGAAGAACATCAAGCATCGCAAGGCCGCCGTCGACGCCAAGCGCGGGAAGATCTGGTCCAAGTGCTCGCGCGCCATCATCGTGGCCGCGCGCACGGGTGGCGGCGATCCCAAGTTCAACTCGTCGCTCCGACTGGCGATCGATGACGCGAAGGCGGCGAACATGCCCCGCGACACCATCGAGAAGGCCGTCAAGAAGGGTGCCGGCGGTGACGATTCGGAAACCTTCGAGGCGGTCCGCTACGAGGGCTATGGCCCGGGCGGCGTGGCGATCATCTGCGAGTGCCTGGTGGCCAACGTCAACAAGACGGCGCCCGAGATCCGGACGCTGTTCGACAAGAATGGCGGCAACATGGGCGTGCCCGGCAGCGTCACCTTCAGCTTCCTCCACAAGGGCGTGGTGCTGGTGCAGGCCGGCTCCACCACCGAGGAAAGGCTCTTCGACGTGGTCCTCGGCGCGGGCGCCGAGGACGTGGTGGGCGGCGAGGAGGGCTGGCAGGTCAGCTGCGCCCCGGCCGACCTCGGGAAGGTCCGCGACGCACTGGAATCCGCCGGAATCCCGTTCGAGGGTGCCGAGGTCTCGTACATTCCCACCTCCACCACCGAGGTGGACGATGCCACCCGGGCACGCGTGGCCAAGCTGGTTGCGCTCCTCGAGGAGCACGACGACGTCCAGAAGGTGCACGTGAGCGCCGAGATCCATGATGCCTGATTCCCGAGCCACTTCCGCTTCCTCCTTCGCCCTCGCCGCTGCGCTGGCATGCGCGCTCGTGTTCCTTGCCGGCTGCGGGCACTCGCAGAAGTGCGACTTCGACGATCGTCCGCGCGACGACGTCTGGGCCGCCGTGGTGCAGACCGCACGCGCGCCGCGCTATTCGGACTGGATCGTGGTCCAGAACGAAGTGAAGGTCGACGAGGCATCGCATCGGGTGACGGTCTATCGCGACCTTCGCCGCGACCTGGTGGAGCCGGGCCTCGACCCGCGCCGCGAGGAAGAGCAGTGGCGCTTCACCGCGCAGGTCTCCAGCGATTCACCGGTGGCGATCACCTTCTCCACGCCCGACTGGGCGGTGCCGAGCCACTTCTGGCGTCAGGCCGACCACTTCTTCGGACAGGTCCGCATGCGCCTCGGCGAGATGGGCCCCGTGACGCCCGCGCCCGGCGATCCGATGGGAACCGCGGCGAAGCCCGGCTCGCTCGATCCGAAGGCCCCGGGCCACGTCTCGGAGAAGCCCACGCAGGGGCAGCTGGCGACGCCGTGAACGAATCGCCGCAACACGAGCAGGGTGCCGCCACGAAGGACGCCATCGACGTCAAGCACGCCATGCGCGATCCACGCCTCGTCATGGGCGCGGTGCTCTCGGTGGCGTGGTTCACGCTTCCCCTCGTCTGCAGCATCGTCCTGTTCGCGCGACTCGGGCCGCTGACCGAGTGGCTGCAGGGGCAGGGCGATTCCGCCCCATGGATCGCGGCAGGCCTGTTCGCCGCGTGCGCCGGCCTCGGTCTCCTGCCCACCTACGCGCAGGCCGTCTTCGCCGGCTGGGTCTTCGGCACCGCCACCGGAACCATGGTGGCGGTCAGCGGCTACGTGGGCGCCGCGGTGATCGGCTACCTCCTGTGCTCGGCCGTGCTTCGCGACGCAGCCACGCAGCGGATCGACGCGCACCCGCGCTGGCGCATCGTCCGGGAGGCGCTCGTGGATGCCAAGCCGTGGCGCACCATGGGCATCGTGGCGCTGCTCCGTTTCCCGCCCACCTCCCCGTTCGCGTTCACGAACCTGGTACTGGCGGCCTCGGGCGTCCGCTTCCTGCACATGCTGGTGGGCAGCATCGTCGGGATGCTTCCGCGCACCGTGCTGGCCGTGTGGATTGGCGCACAGGGTGCAGCCACCGGTGCGAAGGATCTTTCTGAACTCATGGACAAGCAGGGCATCGCCGCGGTCGTCATCGGCACGGCGTCCCTCATCGCCGCGCTTGCCGTCCTGCAGCATGTCGGGAAGCGTGCGTTGCAGGCCGCCGGACTGTCCTGACGCCAGTACCCTGCGGGGATGACCGCCGTGCCCGCAGCCAACGCCGTCCTTGACCCGAACGCAGGCACTCCTTCGGACGTGCCGCTGATCGACCGCATCGCCATCACCACCATCCGTGGGCTTGCCATGGATGCCGTGCAGCAGGCCAACAGCGGCCATCCGGGCGCGCCGATGGGCCTGGCCACCGTCGGCTACTCGCTCTGGCAGGACGCACTCGTCTACGACCCCACGGCGCCGCGGTGGGCCAACCGGGACCGCTTCGTCCTCTCCAACGGCCACGCGTGCATGCTGCTCTATTCGCTGCTGCACCTGGCGGGTGTCGCCGAGACCGATGCCGCCGGGAAGCCGACCGGCCGTGCCGCCGTCACGCTCGATGACATCCGCGCGTTCCGTCAGGTGAATTCGCGCACGCCGGGCCATCCGGAATTCGGCGTGACCCCCGGCATCGAGACCACCACCGGCCCGCTGGGGCAGGGGCTCGCCAACTCGGTGGGCATGGCGATCGCCGGCAAGTTCCTGGCGGCGCGCTACAACACGCCGGGCTTCGAGCTCTTCGACTACCACACGTGGGCCATCTGCGGCGACGGCTGCCTGATGGAAGGCATCTCCCACGAGGCCGCGAGCGCCGCGGGCCACATGCGCCTGGGCAACCTCTGCTGGATCTTCGACAACAACCGGATCACCATCGACGGCAGCACCGACCTGGCGTGCTCGGACTACGTCACCGCGCGTTTCCATGGCTACGGCTGGAACGTGCAGCACGTGAAGGACTGCAACGACGTGCACGCGCTCGACGCGGCCTATGCGAATGCTCGCGCCACCACCGGTCGGCCGACGATCATCATCGTGGACGGCAACATCGGCTGGGGTTCGCCCGAGGTCCAGGACAAGTCCAAGGCGCACGGCGAACCGCTCGGTGCGGAAGAGCTCGACCGCACCAAGGGCGTCTATCGCTGGCCCACGGAACCCCGGTTCCTGGTGCCCGCCGGCGTGCACGAGCGCTTCGCCGAGAAGATGGGTGCGCGCGGCGCCACGGCGCGCGCGGCATGGGATGCGAAGTGGGCGGCGTACCGCACCGCGCACCCGGAACTTGCCACGGAACTCGAGACGCTCTGGCGCGGCGACCTGCCGGCGGGCTGGGATGCCGGCCTGAAGGCGTATCCCGCCGATCCCAAGGGCGATGCCACCCGCTCCTCGGGCGGCAAGGCGCTCAACGCCATCATGGAGCGCGTGCCGTGGATGATGGGCGGCAGCGCCGACCTCTCGCCGAGCAACAAGACGCTCCTCAAGGGGGCGGGCACGTTCAATCCTCCGGAGTTCGGCGGAAGCTACGACGGCCGCAACATGCACTTCGGCATCCGCGAGCACGCCATGGGGGCCATCGTCAACGGCATGGTGCTCTCGGGCATTCGTGCCTTCGGCGCGGGCTTCCTGATCTTCGCCGACTACATGCGCACGCCGATGCGCCTGGCGGCGCTGATGCGCATCCCGTCGCTCTGGGTGTTCACGCACGACTCCATCGGCGTCGGCGAGGACGGCCCCACGCACCAGCCGATCGAGCAGCTTGCGGGCCTCCGTGCGGTGCCGAACCTGGCGGTGTGGCGCCCCTGCGATGCCAACGAGGTCAACGAGGCCTACCGCTGGGCCATGGAGTCGCGCCACACGCCGAGCATCGTGGCGCTCACCCGCCAGAACGTGCCCACGTTCGATCGCACGCGCTGCGCCCCGTCCGCGGGCGCGCAGCATGGCGGCTACGTGCTCCTCGACCCGGCCGACGGCAAGACGCCCGAGGTGATCCTCATCGGTACCGGCAGCGAGGTCTCGCTCTGCGTGGAAGCCCACGCGAAGCTTGCCGAGCGCGGCATCCCGGCGCGCGTGGTGAGCATGCCGTGCACGCTGGTCTTCGACCGGCAGCCGCAGGCGTACCGCGAGTCCGTGCTTCCGCTCTCGGTCCGCGCGCGCGTGGCCGTCGAGATGGGCAGCGCCCTCGGCTGGGGCGACTACGTGGGCCTCGACGGCCGCGTGATCGCCATGCGCAGCTTCGGCGAGAGCGGCCCGGCTCCGAAGATCATCGCGCACTTTGGCTTTACGGTCGATGCGGTGGTCGAGGCGGCAGTCGCGGTTCGGCGTTGAGCGTCAGGGGATCCTGACTTCAGCGCTGTCGCGTCGGAGTCTGGCCGAGATGCGTTGGTTCCTCGTCGGTCGACCGCGCCCCTTCGCTGTGCGCGGTACCCCGGCGTGGTGCGTTGGTTCCTCGTCGGTCGGCCGCGCCCCTTCGCTGTGCGCGGGACCCCTGCGTAGCGGACGTCCTCGCTCCACCAGGTTGCGCTCGGACTCCGCGAAAACGGGCTCGGCACGTGGGGCGACCCGGGCGTGGATGACCATCTGCGCGTGCCTCGCCGTATTCGAGGCCGCTGTGCAGGGATCCCGTGCTCGCTGCGGGGCGCTCGCGAGACGTGGTAGTAACGCGTCATTAATGCGGCCGTAACCCAGCAGTGATGCTGCGGTGACGCCGTGGAATGATGTCGTTCGCTCGCTTACGCGCGCTCGCGGTATGCGCCGTCTTCGGTGCTCACGATGATCTTCTCACCGGTGGTGATGAAGGGCGGGACGCGGGTCTTGAGGCCGGTCTCGCACGTGGCTTCCTTCAGCTGGTTGGTGGCGGTGGCGCCCTTGATGCCCGGGGGCGTGTCGGTGATGGTCAGCGCGACCGTCAGCGGCATTTCCACGGAGATCGGCTTGCCATCGCACCAGAGGACAACCACCTGGTTGTTCGGGAGGATGTAGAGGGGCAGCTCGCCGACGAATTCCTTCGACAGCTCGACCTGCTCGTAGGACTCGAGGTCCATGAACGTGTGCTTGCCGCCCTGCTCGAATAGGTACTCCATGGGCCGGCGGTCGAGGTCGACCTGCTCGACTTCTTCACCGGAGCGGAGGCGCTTCTCGATGATCGTGCCGTTGTTCAGGTCACGGATCGTCACCTGGATGAACGCGCGAAGGTTGCCGGGGGTCCGGTGCTCGAGCTTGGTGATCAGGTACAGCTTGTTGTCAAGCTTGATGCCCATGTTGGAACGCAGGTCGGTCGACTTCACGCGGAGTGCTCCTTTGGAGGGGGAGGAAGGAGGATAGCGAGGCGCCCGATCCCGGCCGGGAGGGTCCACGCCGCCATCCGGGGCGCGATATCGCGGGAAATGCACCCGGACGCTCCGGATCTTCGTGAACCGGCCATTCCAGGGGGCCGTACCACCGGTGTTCAGCAAGGGGCGGCGGCTGGGAACAAGGGGCCTGGGGCCTGGGAGGGCCTCAGGCGAGGCGGGCAGGGGGCAGCGGGCAGCGCACGACGCGCGCGAGTGGCTGAAAAACAGTCGAAATAGAGATACCTCGAAAGAAATACCCCCAAAGAAATACCCCCAAAGAAATACCCCCAAAGAAATACCCCCAAGTCTGTGAGGACCTGGGGGCGGAGGGAGGGAAAAGGGCTTTGTAGGTCACGCTGCGAGCAGCGTGCGG
>JBIIJH010000058.1:0-15149 GCA_044233905.1 Phycisphaerales bacterium | reverse complement strand
CGCTCTTCGGCGTCGACGTCTGGGAGCACGCCTACTACCTCAACTACCAGAACCGCCGCGCCGACTACCTGAAGGCGTTCTGGGAAGTGGTGAACTGGAACGAGATCAGCAAGGCCTGAGCGCAGCGCGCCGCAGGATGATCGACGGAATCCCCACCGCCCCGGCCCCGCGCCGGGGCGGTGTTGTCAGTGAGCGTCGCGGATTCCAAAAGGTGCCGGGTGCAATATGCACCAATTTCGTACGCGCACTCACGCGCACGAACGCTCCCCTGCCGAAATTGGTGCATATTGCACCCGGCACCGATTTACCGATTCACCGCATCCCGGCGATCATCGCCTCGAACGCCTTGCGGTTCGACTCCACCGTCGCCTGCGGGCCGACCACCTTGATGAAGACGTTCCGCCCCGGGGCCTGCACGATCGCGCCGAGCTGCATGCACCCCGGTCGCGGCGCGGCGGCGCCCATTCCCATGTAGTCGCCGACGCTCTCGATGCGGGAGACCTTCATGCCGTTCACCGTGGACTCGCTGCGCTTGGAGACCGCGGCGTTCGTGCCCTCGCGGAACTGGCTCGCCCAGCGGTCGAGGTTGGCATCCACCGGTCCACCGTCGCCCGCGGGGAAGACGCTGAACACGAGCTCGGCCGCGGGCGAATTCACGCCTTCCGCAGGCACCGCGTACTGGAGCGCGCGGAACTGCATGCTGGGTGCAGTCCAGACCCACGTCACCGGCTTCGGCATGGTGAGTCCACCGACCTCGATCGTGGTCTGGTCGCCTTCCGGACCGCTCACGGGGTAGCCGCCCGCCTGCGCGGGTGCAGCAGCCTTCGCGGTGGCCTCGGCAGCAGCCTGCGAGGCGGTCTTCGGCGGTGCAGCCTTCGGCGCCGCAGCGGCGTTCACGGGCGTCGGCCCCTTCGATGCAGGCGCCTCGCTGCAGCCGGCCACCACTGCCATCACCACCGCGGCGAGCGCCACGAACACCAGCGCGCCTCCCACGACCTTGGTGAAGGTGCCGACCGGAACGCTGGAACCGCATCCACATGAACCGCTGCTGCAACTGTGCTTCATGGTTCATAGGATAGGCGCGCTCCGAAGCACATCCGATGAACACCACGCACGACCAACTCCCCCCGCGCGTCCGCGTGGCCGGCGCGCGCTTCTGGACCGCGGATCCGGCGCGCCCCTGGGCAGATTCGCTGCTCCTGGATGCCGGCCGCATCACTGCCCTCGACACCCCCGCGCCGGCAGGCGTCCCTTCCGTCACGCTCCCCGCGGGCAGCGTGGTGACGCCCGGGCTCATCGACGCGCACCTCCACCTCTCGCTCGGCGCACACACGCTCGCGCAGCTCGATCTCGCCTCGATGCGCTCGCGCGCGGATTTCGAGGACGCCATCGGCCGCGCCGCACGCGCGCTCGCACCCGGGCGCTGGCTGCGCGCCTTCGGCTGGCACGAAGCCAACTGGGGCGGCGAGCGACCGACGCACGCGTGGCTCCACGCCGCCGGCGACATCCCGTGCGTGGCGTACCGGATGGACCAGCACGCGTGCGTCGTCAACCGACCGGTGCTGGAGCTCATCGAAGGCCTTCCCTGCCCCGCGGGAGGCGAGATCGTGCGCGACGGTGCCGGCGCGCCCACCGGACTCCTGCTTGAACAGGCCGCGTGGCAGCTCGTCAACCCGCGCCTGCCCGTCCCCCCCGCGGAGGATCGCCGTGCAGCGCTGCGCGCGGCGTTCGCGCACTGCAACGCATTCGGTATCACCACCGTGGGAAGCATGGAGTACGAGCGCGACCTGCGCGAGGTGCACGCCCACCTGCGCGCGCACGAGCGCGCCGCATGCACGCTGCGCGTCCGCGCCACCATCCTCGACCGCGACTGGCCCGTCGACTTCGCCTGGGGCCGCGCGTTTGCAGGCGACGATCTCCTGGCCATCGTCGGCTGGAAGAGCTTCATCGACGGCACGCTCGGCAGCCGCACCGCGCGCATGCTCGCACCCTATGCCGACGACGCAGCGAACCGCGGAATGTTCGTGGAATTCGCCGAGCACGACGCCGCCGGCCACGGCGCGCGCCTGCGCCAGTGGGCCCACGACGTGCTCGCGCTCGGCTTCTCGCCGAGCGTCCACGCCATCGGCGACGAAGCGCTCCGCGCAGCACTTGACGCCATCGCGCCGGAGGACCGCGAGCGCATCGCGCGCTACGAGCACTGCCAGACGATGGACGACGCGGAGCTGGTGCGCATGCGGGGCCGCTTCGCCAGCATGCAGCCGCTCCACAAGGCGGACGATGCGCGCATCGCGCCGGCTCGCCTCGGCCAGGGACGCATGAAGGCCTTCTTCCGGTTCCGCGACCTCGCCGGCGCCGGTGCACGCCTCGCCTTCGGCAGCGACTGGCCGATCGTCAGCTGCGATCCGCGGCTTGGCGTCCGCGCGGCGGTGACCGGGCTCGATCTCGACAGCGCCCCGTGCTGCACCGGCCAGAACCTCACGGTCGAGGAGACGCTCCACGCCTACACCGCGGGCGCCGCCGACTGCCTGCGCGCGCCGGAGATCGGCCGCCTCGCCCCCGGTGCGCACGCCGATCTCTGCGTCTTCGCCGACGATCCGTTCGCCTGCGACTGGACCCGCACGCTCCCGCGCATCGGGGCCACCGTGATGGCCGGCCGCGTGGTGCACGGCAGCGCTCGCTGAACCCGAGGCCACCGACGCAGCGCCGCGTTCCTCGCCCGCACACCGTGTAGCCTCATCCCCATGCAATGGTGGGTTCATTCTGCGTACGAGAGCGGCGGCATCGTCCTTCTCTTCAGCTGGGCGTTCTGGGTGATCTTCTCGATCGTCCTGCACGAGCTCTCGCACGGCTGGGCCGCCATCGCCAACGGCGACAACACCCCACGCGAGCTTGGGCACATGACGATCAACCCGGTCGTGCACATGGGATGGATGTCGGTGATCTTCTTCGTAGTCGCCGGCTTCGCATGGGGGCAGATGCCGACCATGCCCCACCGCTATCGCCATGAACGACGCGGCCGCGTCCTGGTGGCGCTTGCAGGCCCGGCCATGAATGTGCTGCTCGCGTTGCTCGCGCTGACGGCGGCCGGCGCGTGGGCGTCGGCAATCCGCACCGGCAGGATCGCGCCCGCCGAGCACACCGCCGCCAACGTGGCGGAGTTCCTCTTCATCGGCGGCTTCATCAACCTGATCCTCGGCGTGTTCAACATGCTGCCGGTGCCTCCGCTCGATGGCAGCGCCGTGCTCGCGGGCGCCAGCCGCACGCTTGACCGCTTCTTCAACCTGCCGCAGGTGCGCATGTACGGCATGCTGGTGATGCTCCTGGTCTTCTTCCAGTCGCTCGATGTGCCGCTCCAGCGCGCCATGGGCCAGGCGGCCACCAACTACATGGTGTGGGTCGAGGCCCGCCTTTCCGGCCCGCTTCCCGAAGGCACCGCCCAGATCGACGGGCCAACGATCGGCACTGCGGATGCGGATAACACTCCGCCGGACGCTGCGCCATCGAAGGATTGAGCGAACGCGCCCTTTCCCGTATCCTTCTCCGTTCTCGCAACCGCCTGCCGAAGGCGCATCGCACATCGGGCCGAGACGGTCCGCCCAACGATGCGCCCGGCGCACGACCGGCACAGTGCCGGCGCGCGACCGACGCAAGCGCTTCCCGAAAGGACACGACCATGGTCGTCCTTCGTCTCAAGAAGATGGGCCGCGCCCATCACCCGTTCTTCCGCCTCTCTGCCATGGACAAGCGCGCCCCGCGCGATGGCGTCGTCATCGAGGAGCTCGGCTGGTACGAGCCCCAGGGCAAGGAAGGCAAGCAGATGAACCTGAAGATGGACCGGATCCAGCACTGGCTGTCCGTCGGCGCACAGCCGTCCGACACCGCCGTGAGCCTGATCCGCAAGGCCGGTGGCGCAATCAGCGACAAGGTCCTGTCCGTCAAGCATGCCAAGGGCCGCACCAAGGCCGACGCGTGCCGCGCCAAGAAGGGCCTCCAGCCCCTGCGCGGTCCGAAGCCCGTCGCCGAGAAGAAGGCCTGACGCCTTCGGGTGAGGTCGCGTGAGAATCGACGTCCTCACCCTCTTCCCGGACATGTTCCCGCCGGTCATCGGCGCGAGCATTCCCGGGAGGGCAGCCACCGCGGGCCTGCTCGAGTTCCACGCGCACGACATCCGTGCCTGGAGCACCGACAAGCACCGCAAGGTGGACGATCGCCCCTTCGGGGGCGGACCCGGCATGGTCATGATGTGCCAACCCCTCGTCGACGCGGTCGAGGCGGTCGAGAAGATGGATCAGCGAGCAGCCGTCCGCGTGCTGCTCACGCCGCAGGGCGAGCGCCTGGCTCAGCCCCGCGTCGAATGGTTCGCTAGGCAACCCCGCCTGCTGTTGATCGCGGGGCATTACGAAGGGATTGATGAGCGGGCCGTGCAGGAAATGGCCCCGCTCGAGGTGAGCGTCGGCGACTTCGTCCTGAGCGGTGGAGAGATCCCCGCCATGATGCTGGTCGACGCGGTGACGAGGCTCCTTCCCGGAGCGCTCGGACACGAGCAGTCGGCGGCTGAAGATTCCTTCAGCCGGCTTGACGAGGCGGGACGTTCCCTCCTCGACTGCCCTCACTACACGCGACCGCGCGAATGGCGCGGGCGCGAGGTGCCCGAGGTGCTCCTGGGCGGCGACCATGCCGCCATCGAGCGCTGGAGGCACGGCCGGATGGTCGAGCGGACGCGCGAGCGCCGGCCCGACCTGATGGAGCGACCCCTGGGCGGAATTCCCCGTCCCATGTCGCAGCCCGTCGACGGTGGCCTGGCGCAGGATGCGCAGGGCTGAAGACGGAACAGCGGGCGGAAGCCCGACAGAAAGGAACGGCCCACTGGGCCGAGAGACACATGGCAAAGACCAAGATGGACCGCACCAAGATCATCGAGAGCGTCGTCGCCGACCAGCTCAAGCCCGCCGCCGAGGTCCCGAACCTCCGCATCGGCGACACCATCGACGTGCACTACAAGATCATCGAAGGCGACAAGGAGCGCATCCAGGTCTTCCAGGGCGTGCTCCTGGCCAAGACCGGCCGCGGCATCCACACCATGATCACGGTGCGCCGCATCGTGGCCAACGAGGGCGTGGAGCGCCAGTTCCCCCTGCACTCCCCGCGCATCGCCAAGCTGGAGATCATCCGCCGCGGCGACTCGCGTCGTGCGAAGCTCTACTTCCTCCGCGAGCGCTTCGGCAAGGCACGCCGCCTGCGCGACCAGCGCCGCGGCCTGAAGCACACCGAGACCGCCGCCCCCGCGGCGGAGTGATCGGCGCCGGGAGCCAATCGGCAACACAACGGCCCGCGGCAACTCGCCGCGGGCCTTTCCTTTGCCCCTACACTCGCACTCGATGCACGTCCGCCTGATCAAGAGCTTCACGTTCGAGGCCGCCCACTGGCTCCCCTGCTTCCCGGAGGGCCACAAGTGCCGCCGGATGCACGGCCACAGCTTCAAGGTGGACGTGGTGGTGGCCGGCCCGCTGGACCCGGAAAAAGGCTACCTGGTGGACTACGGCGACATCAAGGCGCTCACCGGCCCCATCGAGCAGCAGCTCGACCACTACTGCCTCAACGAGATCCCGGGCCTCGAGAACCCCACCAGCGAGATGATCGCCAAGTGGGTGTGGGACCGGCTGAAGCCGCAGCTTCCCGCGCTGGCAGAGGTGGTCGTGCACGAGACGTGCACGAGCCGGTGCGAGTACGTGGGGTGACCGTCACTTCAGCTGCCGGATGAACACGTTCTGGAACTCCACCGGGCAGCCGTGGCTCTGCAGCGCGATCTGGCCGCTCGCCGGCACGCCGGGGAGCTGTGCATTGTCGATCACGCGCTTGCCGTTGAGGTCCACCGTGAGGCGGTCGGACACCATGCGGATCACGAAGCGGTTCCACTGCCCCACCGGCTTGTCGGCGTTCACCTTCGGCGTGCACGCCGCGCGCACCGCGGGCGACATGTTGCGGTCGTTGCGATAGCCCCATACCTCGCCGGAACCAACTGGCCAGGTCCAGATGTTGATCTGGCTCTTGCTGCTGCCGCGCACGTAGATGCCGCTGTCGCGCTCCTCGATCTCGACCTGCTTCACCGAGCCGTCCGTATTGCGCGCCTCGTTGCCGTCGGCATCGATGTACGGGCGCATCATCTTGCCCTGGTGCTCCTTGGTCCAGCGCCAGTCGACCACCATCTCGAAGTCGCTGTAGTCCGCGTCGGTCCAGAGCGAATCGCCCTTGCCGTCGAACTTGGCGGCGCCGCCCTCGTACTTCCAGTGTCCTTCCTTGCCCTTCTCCTCGTGCCAGCCCGCGAGCGTCTGGCCGTCGAAGAGGCGCACCATGCCGGTGCCGTCCATCGCCACGTCCGTGGAATCGAGCGCCGGCACCGCGGCGGGCAGCTCCTTCACGCAGATGTCCTTGAACCAGATCGGGCTTCCCTCGCTCTCGAGGCAGATGTAGCCCTTGCGCGGCGTCACGTCCTTGGCGCCGCTCACCTCGCGGCCGTTGATCTCGACCGTGATGTCGCCGCGGTCACAGGTGACCTTGTAGTGGTTCCACTCGCCCGCGCCCTTGGTGACGCGCTCGCTCGGGAGCGTGCGCTCCCAGCCGGCCGGGTGCGGGCGCAGCGGCGTCATCTTGGCGCCCCAGATGCTGAAGACGTCGCCCTGCCCGGTGTAGAGGAGGCGGCCCTCCTTGTCCTTCACGTCGGGCGTGAGCATGATCTGCACCTCCACCGAGCGCGGGAACATGTTCTGCACCTGGCTCGGCACCGGATCGGACCACACGAACAGGCCAGCGTTGCCCTCCTTGGCCTCGTGCTTCCAGTCGAATTCGAGCACGTAGTTCTCGTACATGCGGTCGGTGCGCAGGAACCCGGTGGGGTTGCCGTTGCAGAAGAGCATGCCGTCCTTCGCCACGAACGTGTCGGCGAAGCAGTTGACGCTGGTCCACCCGGTGAGGTCCTTGCCGTTGAAGATCCGGTAGCAGCCGGGGCCGCACTGCTCCTGCACGGGCGCGGCCGCGGCCGCGGCCGACGTGCCGCCGCCTACCTGCTGCGCAGACTGGCAGCCCGCCACCAGGGCGAGCGAGGCGAGGAGGAGCGACGCGCATGAGGTGGTGTTCCGCATGGCGCGGATGCTAGCGGTGCCGCCTCCGTACGATGGCCGCGTGACCGCGCACCCGATCCTCGCCATCCACGACGCCCGCGCACTTGCCGCACTCGTCGGCACTTCCGCGCCGGCCTGCGAATGGATCGCCGCACCGCTCGGCTCGCCGGGCACGCCGCAGGCCGCGTTCGTGGGCGGGAACCCGCTCGACGGCTCATGGATGTTCGATGCCGAGCTGCCCGGCCCGTGGGCCTTCGCCTGGAGCGGCACGCTCGGCGATTCGCTCTTCGAAGGAGTCCCCGCCAACTGGATGCGCGGCCCCGCGGCACTCGACGCACTCTGCGACGAACTGGCCCCGCAGCTCGCGCGCCACGGCAAGCGGCTGGTGCTGGTGCCGCACGCGCGCCATGTCCTGAGCGATGCGCGCAGCGCGCTCACGTGGTGGTGCGAGCGCGTCATTCCCGGGCAGGACCCGAACGTGGTGCGCAGCTCGCCCACGGGCGCGCGCCCCTTCGGCCTGGCGCTTGACCCGGCGGCGATGCTCGAGCCATCCATGCTGGAGGACATCGAGGACCATATGCAGTCGCTCCTCTCCTCGTTCGGGCCGCGCGTCGACGCACTGATCCTCCGCGACGCGGCCGTCGACCCCGCGGACCCGGAGCGGCTGGAGCCGTGCACCCTGGGCGATGGCATCCTTCCCCGGGAGCGCCTGCAGCAGCTGATCGGCCTCCACGTGCCGGAATCGACTCCAATCCTCGTTCCCGGTGCCGGCCTCGGCCGCGCGCTGGCGTGGCTCGGACGCTCCGGCTGAACGCGAACGCAACGGGAACACTGGACTCCCCGCCCACGAACGCTAGACTTGAGGGCACGTCGGAGGATCCGACGCGCAAGGAGGACATGGATGACCGCCGCGTGCGCACTCGATGCTCGCGTCCTCGTACTCAACAAGCTGTACAGCGCTGTCCGTGTCGTGGATGCGCGCCGGGCTTTCACTCTGCTCTGCAAGGGTTCCGCGGAGGTCATCAGCGTCGAATCCGGCAGCTACGTCAGCTACTCGCTCCACAACTGGGCCGAGGCCGCGGAATTCCAGCGGACCTTCGAGCACGAGGAGCACGACTGGGTCACCACGCCGAGCATCGTGGTGGCCGTCCCCAAGATCATCCGCCTGCTCGGCTACGAGCGCCTGCCGCGCGAGCCGGTCAAGCTCAACCGCCGCAACATCTACGCGCGCGACCACAGCCAGTGCCAGTACTGCGGCCGCAACTTCAGCACCAAGGAGCTGACGCTCGACCACGTGGTGCCCCGCGTGCAGGGCGGCGAGAACAGCTGGACCAACCTGGTGTGCGCCTGCGTGCGCTGCAACGCGCGCAAGGGCGGCCGCACGCCGGCGCAGGCGCGCATGAAGCTGATCCGCGAGCCGGTCAAGCCGCGCAGGAACCCCGCCATCACGCTGCGTCTCGGAAGCCCCAAGTACCAGAGCTGGAAGGCGTTCCTGGACGAGGCCTACTGGACGGTGGAGCTGCAGGACTAGCGGCAGCGCACGATCGCGCGCGTCAGTGCCTGAGCATCAGCACGTTCAGCGAGAGCACCACGAAGTTGTTGATGGCATGCGCCACGATGGGCGCATTGATGGTGCCGCGCCACTCGCGCATCAGCGTGAACGCCACCGCCAGCGAGCCGAGCACGGGGATGAAGATCAGCCCCTGCGGGTGGATCGCCGCGAAGATCACGCTGTTCACCAGCACCGCGATGACCACGCTTCCCAGCACGCCCCAGCGGCCGAACGTCTGGCGCAGGTTGCGGTAGAGCGCGCCACGGAAGAAGAGCTCCTCGAAGACGGGCGCACTCACGCAGGCCAGCACGTAGGTGAGGAACAGGCCCAGCGTGCCCGAGGATTCCACCATCTGCTGGACCGGGTGCGAGGCCTGGATCTTCCCGTTGCCGAAGATCGTGGAGAGAAGTGCAGCCAGGAGGAGGCCCAGGGCCAGGAGCGGCAGCGCCATCGCCCAGCAGACCACGCCCCAGAGGATGTCGGTGAAGCGGAACGCCCGCAGGCCCATGTCCTCCAGGATGGCGCGCAGTGGCAGGCCGCGGCGCGTTCCCCACCAGAGCGCGACGACGGCGGCGACCACCGTGGCGACCACGGACGCCAGGAGCAGCACGTCCATCGATGGGCGCTCATGTCCGGCGTCCACCCACCACTGCGCCAGCATGCGCGGCACGCGCGTGAAGAGCATGTAACCGAGCAGCCACACCGCAAAGATCTCCGCATAGAGATGCGCCCAGTCCGGACGCGCGCGACCGATGCCCGCAGTCTTGCCGAGGCACGCCATCACCACGAACACCACCAGCGCGGCAAGGCCGCAGAGGCCGACGAGTCCACCGCCAAGGACCACGGCGACCAGTGCGCCGAGCGCAACCGCGCCGGCTGCCGAGAGGCGATCGAGTTCCGCCGTATCACCCGTGGACTGCGCGACCAGCATGCGCCCGGTTGGACCGAGTGCATCGATTGCGTCGCTGCGAACATCGTCGGTCTCCGAACGCGCACCCGGGGTAGCCGCGCCGTCCACCAGCGACGTGACGGCGGCGAGCGTCGTGTCGAACTCCTCGTCCGACTCCACCGTGCCGTCCGCGATTCGATTGCGGAGCCCTGCCAGCATCTCGAGCGCTCGATCGCGCTCACCCAGGCGACACAGAATCGCCGCAGTCGCCAGCTCCGACCCCGGCTCCTCCGGGTCGGCCAGCGGCTCGACCTGGTCCTTCATGACAGATAACTGCGTGGCGAACTGCGCCGACCACATCGGCGCGTACATTCCGTTCACCATGGACGTCATGATGGCTTGCTGGGCCGACACAGACGCCCGGGCCCGAAGCTTCTCGGAACTTGGCTCCTGGGCCTCGTAGGCGAACAGCACCGCCACCACGACGATGGCGCACCAGGCGAGGACGTTTGCAAGCCGCAGACGGGCAGTGTGTGTCATCGGGGGCGAAGCGTACCGAAGGCCCGATACCCCCTCCCCTTGACATCTTGGCCGAAACGCCTATCTTTCGCGATTCTCCACCCAGTACGGGCGGACACGAAGGAACCAGAGACATGCCCCGCCAGACCACCCACATGAAGGCCGCCGACGTCAAGCCGAACTGGCACGTCGTCAACGCCGATGGAATGATCCTCGGCCGCCTTGCCACCGAAGTCGCGCTCGTCCTCATGGGCAAGCACCGCCCTGACTACACGCCCAACGTCTCGAGCGGCGATTGCGTGATCATCACCAACGCCGACAAGATCAAGCTCACCGGCAACAAGGCCGCCGCCAAGACCCTCCGCAAGTGGAGCGGCTACCCGGGTGGCCTCCGCGTGCGCACCTACGAGTCGATCCTCGCCTCCAAGCCCGAGATCGTCGTCGAGGAAGCCATCTGCCGCATGCTCCCCCGCGGGCGCCTCGGCCGCCGCATCCGTCGCAACCTCCGCGTCATGAAGGGCACCGAGCACGGCCAGTCCGCGCAGCAGCCCACGACGCTCGACTTCCCGAACGCACGCCGCTGATCGCGGAAGGAACTGAAAGAGACACATGAGCACCGCAACGACCACCGTCACCGCCACCGCCGCCAAGGGCCCCGATTCGAAGGGCTGGTTCTGGGGCACCGGCCGCCGCAAGACCGCCATCGCGCGCGTCCGCGTTCGTCCGGGCAACGGCGACATCAAGCTGAACGAGAAGACCCTCGAGGACTACCTCACCGAGGACAAGGACCGCAAGGCCATCCTCGCGGTGCTCGAGAAGACCGGCGTCAAGGGCAAGGTCGATGTCACTGCCGGCCTCGTCGGCGGCGGCATCACCGGCCAGGCCGGCGCCGTGGTCATGGGCCTCGCCCGTGCCGTCATGGCATACGACAGCTCGCTCGAGCCGATCCTGCGCGAGCACGGGTTCCTCACCCGTGACGCCCGCAAGGTCGAGCGCAAGAAGTACGGCCAGTCCGGCGCCCGTCGCCGCTACCAGTTCTCGAAGCGCTGACGCGCCCGAGGCAGGACTGCCCGAAGCAGGAAACTCCCAGGAACCCGCGCGATGCGCGGGTTCCTGTGCTTTTGCGCCGCATGGGTCTCTGCGTCACACGGTCCTCAACGCCCGCGCATCGCCGCGTACCACGCCGCCGCGGCGAGCGATGCCGACGTCCGCAGCTCGCGCGCGATCTCCTCGAGGGTGCGCGGCGCCGAGCCGTCGAGCCCGAAGCGCAGCGTGAGGACGCGCGCCGACTCGGGGGAACGATGCGCCGCAATCGCCTGCCACCCGTCCCCTGCGCACACCGCATGCCACCACGGCACGCATCGACGCAGCGCGTCATCCAGCGCGTGCGGCCCGTCGCCGTTGGCTGGCGCAAACTCCGGCCCACCACGCGCGATCGCGCGCTCAACGGCATGCGCGGCCAGCTGCGCGGGCCGCAGGTCCTCGATGGCCACCGAGGATTGGCCGCCGAAGTCCAGCGCATGCGCGCACTCGATCGCCGCAAACGCCGTCCACCGCATGCGGAGCGGCAGCGGCACGTCGCCCCATGAACGACCGAGCCGCTGCACGCACGGCACCAGCGCCGCCGGCAACGCATGTTCGACCAGTGCGCGCCTGAGGCGCTGCGCCCAGCGGAGGTCGCGCTCCAACGCGTCCAGTGCATGCGCAGCCGGAGATTTCGGAAGCCGCGCCAACGCCTCCTGCGCGCGCCAGGACAGGAAGCGGAACGCGACCGCCAGCGCGGCATCCTCGCGCGTCCGCGCCCGGTCCGCGCGCGCGACGGCCGGCTCGGGCATGCGCGCCGGACCGACAGGAAGACCGGCGCGGACCACCGGCGGCGCCAGGATCGATTCCTCCGCCCCCGGCAGCATGAACACCGGGAGCGGCGCGACGCGCAGGCCCGCCAGTGCCGCTGCCAACCCTTCCGCCCGTCCACGCAGTGCCGCGCGGGCTGCCGCGCCCTCGCCGATTTCCAGGTGCCCGGCGACCTCCGTGGAGGTGAACCCCAGCCCCGCGGCCCGCGCCGCGAACGCACGGGGCCATGCCGCGCCGCGCGGTGATGCCGCCACTGTGCCCCGCCCCGCCGCACGCAACGCGTCCGCCACGCGGCGGTCACCCTCGAGCAGCGTGCGCGCCGTGCGCACGCTGCACCCGAACGCCGGCGCCAGTCGCGTGGCAAGTGCATGGAGCGACAGCACGCGCGCCGAACCACGCACGCTTCCTTCGGCGATCTCCGACTCGGCACCGCCGCACACGTCCACCGCACGCCGGATCATCGCCTCGCGCTCCGCCAGGCCCATGCGCACCGTCCGCCCCGCCCGCTCGACGCGTCGGGTGCTCCGCGCGCGGAACGACTCCAGCGCATCGGGGAAGCACGCCACTCGCACGCGGCCATCGCCAGCGCGCACGTGGTGCATCACGAGGCCCGATTCGCGGAACCGCGCAAGCGTGCGTGCCGAGACACCGAGCGAAACCGCTGCGTCGTTCGCTTCCATGGCACCGCCGCGCAATGCGGCATCCGGCGGTTCGCGACGACTCAACCGCAGGATGAATGCAGTCAGGTCATGGAGCAGGTCATGGCCCTTCACCACGGAGCCGACGTCCACTTCCTCCGGCCGGTATCGCGTCACGCGGTCGACGACGAGCTCCTCCGGATACTCCGCGCCCGCATCGACGTCTCGCACGAAGAGCTCCGCATCGGCCAGCATGCGCGCACGTGCACGTGCGTCGGCGAAACGCGTGCCCTCCCAGAGGCGCGCGATGCAGGCGGTGCGGAACTTCGCGGCAATGGGCACGGTTGGTTCCTCTGGCCGCGCGGCGCGGCGGGATCACCACTGGAAATCGGCAGGCGCAGCAGGCGCAGGCGCCAGGCCATGGGCGTGGCATTCCTGCAGGTAACGCGCCAATCCCGCGCGCGCCTGGTCATTCAGGTCGAAGCGAAGAAGGTCGCGCAGGTACTCCGTGGCCAGGTCCGCCGGCCAGCGGTGGGGCGCGGCCTCGCGCGCGACGATCCCCTCGATGCGGCCCGCATTGTGCCGGCGCTGGTGGTCCAGCACGCGCGCCGCGGTGCGCACGCGGGCACGCGTCGCCTCGTCCGCGTCCGCGCGCACCAACCAGGTGGCAAAGACGAACGGCAGCCCGGTCCAGGCATGCCACTCCTCGCCAAGGTCAAGCTGGTGAGGCCACGCCGCCACCGCAGGTGCGTCATTGATCACCTTGTCGCCGATGAGGAGCATGGCGTCAGTGCCCGGGTCGAGCGCACCGGACGCGTGGTCGAAATCGACGAACGTCGGTTGTGCGCCCTTGCGGTTGCGGAGGATCAGCTCGGCCAGCGCGCGCGACGTATGGCTGTCGGTGTCGGCGGCCACCGTGCGCACCTCGGCCCACGGCGTGCGCGCGTAGAGGCGCACGGTCATCGTGTGGCCGCAGCAGCCGAGTATGCCCACCGGCACGATGAGCACCGGCTCCGGCGCGCGCACCGCGTCGATCACCGAGCAGAGCGCCACGTCCACCTCGCGCGCCATCAGGCGATCGATGAGGCGCGCCGGGACATCGGGCACCAGCGTGCAGCCCTGCAGGCCGCCGAGCCCGTCGATGAGCGGCAGCGTGTTCAGGTAACGCACCACGCCCAGGCGCATGGAAGCGCGCGCTGCGGGCGGTGCGGTGCGGGCATCGGTCTCGGGCAACAGAACGGCCATCCGGAAAGCGTATTCAGGCAAGCGCTTCTGCGGCCAACCCCAGGAAGCAGGATTCGATGTTCGGCGGACGGATTCCGGCGTCAGTGCCGTCGGGGCACGTCAGTGCCGTCGGGGCACGTCAGCGCCGTCAGGGCACGTCCGGCGCAGCCCGCACGGCCAGCCGGAACGCCGCCTGCTCGACGCGACCGAGGGGCGCCGCCGCCTCGACCACCATGCGCGGGATGCGCGGATTGAGGCGGCAGAGCAGTTCGTACGGGCGCATTCCCACGCGCTCCGCGACGCCCGGCAGGTAGTTGCGCGCCGCGCGATCGGTGCCGTAGAGCTCGACCTCGGCACCGAGACCACCACCGGGGAGGTCGGCGAGCATCTGCTCGAGGCCCGTCAGGTCCACGCACACCTGGTCCATGTTCACCGCGCCGATCACCGGCGCTTCCGCGCTCCAGTCACCCACCGAGATGCGCACCCAGCGTGCCGGCTCGGCCTGGTCGTTCGCCGCGCGTGACGAATGCGCGGAGAGCGTCGGGTATCCGTCGGCGTATCCCACCGGCACCAGGCCGATGGTGGAATCGCGCCGCGCGGTCCAGCTCCATCCGTAGCCGACGCTCGTGCCGCGCGCCACGCGCCGCACATGGATCAGCGAGCTGGTCCATCGCACCACGGCGCGGAACTCGTCGCATTCCTCGAGCCGGTCGCCATCCTCCGGGCCATCGGCAGCGAAGCCGGTCCAGGCGATTCCCACGCGCACCATGCCCGCATGCATGGCCGCACCACGCAGCGATGCGTACGTGCTGGCCGCATGGATCACGCACTCCGGCGGAATGAGCGCACGATGCGAATCGACGAACAGGTCGAACGCGCGCATCTGCGCACTGCAGCGCTCGGCGCTGGTCTTGGCGTGCGAGAAGTGCGTCATGATCCCGGCGAGCGAGAGCGCCGGATTGGCGGCCACCGCCTGCAGGATCCGCGCCGCGTCGTCGGGGCTGCATCCACCGCGCGCCAGGCCGGTGTCCACTTCCAGGTGCACCGGGAGCGTCACGCCATGCTCGTGCGCCAGCACGATGAGTTCGGCCACGTGGTGGATGTCATGCACCACCAGGTGCAGCTTTCCGGCGACGAGCATCGAGTGCAGTGCGCCGCCGCGGTCGAGGTGACGCACCGGCTGCAGCACCAGCACGGGAACGGAAACTCCCTCGAGTGCCTCTGCCTGCGAGGGGCTGTAGACGGTGAGCATCGCGGCGCCGGCCTGCACCAATCGGCGCGCCACGCGTGCTGCTCCCAGGCCGTAGGCATCGGCCTTCACCACCACGTTGATCAAGACTCCCGGACCCACG
>JBIIJH010000179.1:0-4694 GCA_044233905.1 Phycisphaerales bacterium | reverse complement strand
TTGATCTCGTCGAGCGAGTTCTGGCCGAAGTTCTTGACACCCATCAGTTCGGCTTCCGTGCGGGCGGCGAGCTCGCCGACCGACTGGACGCCCAGGAGCTGGAGGGCGCGGCGGGCGCGGACCGAGAGGTCCATGCTGGCCACGGGCTTGCCCAGGACCGACGCGTCGACGCGATCGGCGAGCTTGTCGATGTAGTCCTTGGCGGCGCGGGCCACGTAGCCCTGGTCGAGGCCTTCGCCGAGGCGCAGGCCGCGCTGGGCGAGCATCGCCTCGATCTCGGTCAGGCTGGTCTCGCCGAAGTTCTTGTAGGAGAGGAGCTCCGCCTTCGTGATCATGAGGAGATCGCGGAGGGTGCGGATGTTCATCTTCTTCAGGCAGTTGCGGCTGCGCACGCTCAGCTCGAAGTCGGTCACCGGGGTGTCGAGCTCGGCCTTGCGCTTGGCCTCGTCGCGCTGGTCGCCTTCGTCGTAGAGGGCTTCCTTGCTGGCGGACACGTCCTTCATGAAGAGGCGCGCACGCGCGTGGTTCGGCTTGGCCTCGAGCACCTTGCGGAGGCAGCGCTCGGCTTGGTGCATCTCGCCGCGGTCCTCGTGGAGGACGGCCAGGTTCACCAGCGCGTTGATGTGCGGCTCGGAACGCATCGCGAGGCGCTGGTAGAGGAGCATGGCCTCATGCTCTTCGCCGACGAGGTCGAGGAGGTACGCGAGGCGGAACGTGTGCTCGGCGTTGGTCTGGTCACGCTCGTACGCGGCGCGGTACTCGGTGATGGCCGCGGTGCGGTCGCCGGCCTTCTCGAGCTCCTGGCCCTTCTTGAAGTGGTTGGCTGCGCCCTGGGGGTCGCTTGCGATGTTGCTGCCGCCGATGACCGTGTCGAGACCAGAAGTGGACATTTCGCGCGATGCTCCTGTTGAGACTCGCAGGCCGGAAACGGCTGCAAGATCGAGGAGTGTAGCGGTACCCCCGCTGCCGCTGCGCCCACCCGGTGTTATCAAGCGGGGGACGAGGTTTCCGCGGCTGCCCGGGCCTCGCGTGCCGCCTCTTCCTCGGGGCTCTCGAGCACACGGATGCGGCGCCAGGCGCCACGGTGCCATCGGATGGCGAGGACCAGCGAGAAGGCCACGATGTACGCGCTGGCCGCGATCCACGGGCCAAGCGGGCCAAGCCCCGGCGCGAATGCCACCAGGGCCCATCCGCCGCCCACGATCAGCGTCCAGCTGAGCACCACCGTGACGATGCCTGGGAAGAGCGTGTCGCCCGCCCCGCGCAGGGCGCCGAGGAGGACGATGCCGATGGCGTCGAAGACCTGGAAGAACGCCGCGGCCACCATCAGCGTGGAGCCGGTGGCCACCACCTGCGCGGCGGTCTCGGGCGAGGTGTTCGCTCCCTCGGCGAAGAGCGCGATCATGGGCCCCCGGAAGACGAGCATCAGGACGCCGCATGCGCCCATGTACGCCATGGTGATGCCGAGGCCGACGCGTGCACGCGCCACCGCGATGTCCGGCCGGCCCGCGCCGATGTTGCGTCCCACGATGCTCGTGACCGCGATGCCGAAGCCCACCGCCGGCATGAACGAGAGGTGCATGTAGCGAAGCGTCGCCCATCCGGCACCGAGCGCGACGTCGCCGAAGTGCCCGACGAGGACGCTCATGAAGATGGCCCACGTGATGATCTCGCTGCCCTGCTGCAGCGCGGAGGGCACGCCCAGGCGCAGCAGGTCGCGGATGGCGGCAATGTCCAGGCGCCAGCGCGCGCGCACGCCGAATTCGCGGTCCATCCGGCCGCCCAGGAACACCACCAGCGGGATCGACGCCTCGACGGCCGTGCCTGCCACGGTGCCGAGCGCGGAACCGACCACTCCCATCGGCGCGATGCCCGGGATGCCCGGCAGCCCGAGCTTCGGGACGCCGAGCCGGCCGAACACCAGCGCGTAGCTCACCAGGAGATTCACCACGTTGCCGGCGATCGCCGAGACCGTGATCACGCCCGGCCGCTGGATGCCGAAGAAGAAGTTGCTCATCGCCTTGCCGACGACGACCACCACGCCGCCGAAGACGAGCACCTGCGCGTAGTCGGACTCCATTCCGGTGATGTGCGCGGAGTGGCCCATGAGGCCAAAGAGCGACGGGAGCACCAGCCCCACGGGCACCAGCACCACGGCCCACGCCATCACGCCGAGCCAGAGCCCGGCCCATCCGTAGCGCGCCACCTCGTGCGGACGATGCGCGCCCATCGCCTGGCTGACGAAGGTGTTGACCACGCTGAGCACGCCGACCAGCGAGAAGATCACCGCCCAGCTCCAGACGCCGCCGTTGCCCTGCGCAGCGACCTCCACCGGGCCCACCTGCGCCACCAGCACCGCGTCCACGAACTGCATCACGGTGTAGGAAAGCATCGTGACCACGGTGGGCCACGCGAGCGTCCAGAATTCACGGATTGGACCAACCCCGCTTACGGGATCGGCGGATGCACCGGTCTCGGAAGCCTGGTGGGTCATGTCACGAGGACGGGCAGGCGGCGGGTGAGCGCGGCCGGGGGTGCCGGCCGCCACTTCACCGCGTTCAGGCAGTGGCGATCTGCTTGGCCTTCATGCGTTCCGCCCCGGGGAGGCGGATGCGCGTGACCAGGCCGAGTGAACCGAGCGTGCGGATGGTGATCCAGCTCAGGTCGAACTGGTACCAGCGCAGGCCGTGGCGCGCGCTCGCGGGGAACGCGTGGTGGTTGTTGTGCCAGCCCTCGCCCATGGCGAGGATGCCCATCACCGGGTTGTTGCGGCTGTGGTCACCGGAGCGATACGTCTGCGAGCCCCAGATGTGACACACGGAGTTCACGCTCCAGGTGGCGTGATGCACCAGGAACATGCGGATCACGCCGCCCCAGAGGAAGCCGAGGAAGGCGCCCATCCAGGTGCCTGAGACCAGGCCACCGATGGCCGCCGGCACGGCAAAGCCAAGGAGCACCCAGAGCGGAAAGAGCTTGCTGATGAGCTGCGCGCGCTTGTCGGCGGCAACGTCGGGGGCGTACTTGGCGACGCTGGAGGCGATGTCGACATCGCTGAAGAGCCAGCCGATGTGCGAGTGGCCGAAGCTGCGGATCCAGCCCAGGACGCCGGGCTGACGGCCCGCATGCGGGGAATGCGGATCGAGCTCGTGGTCGGAATGCTGGTGGTGGCGGCGATGCGTGGTGACCCACCAGAGGAGCGGGCCCTGCACGGCCATCGAGCCGCAGACCGCGGAGACCCAGGCCACGGGCGCCGAGGCCTCGAACGACTTGTGCGTGTAGAGGCGGTGGTAGCCGATGGTGATGCCCATCGACGTCATGAAGTAGCCGACGACGAGCATCGCCATGTCGGTCCAGGAGAAGTAGCCGCCCCACGAGTAGTAGATGGCGATGGCGAGCGCAATGGGCGGCAGCACGACCGCCATGAGCGTCAGCAGCTTGACCTTGGTGGTCACCTTGCCCTCGTGCGCCGGGCCGTGATGATGATGGTGGTGCGGATCGACCTCGTGGTCGTCGTCGCTGTGATACACGTCGGCGTGACCGTCGTGCGAGTGCGTGTGCTTCGTGAACTTCGGGGCCTTACGCGGGTCAAGTACCGTCATGGTGTGGAAGCGTAGCGGAGCAAGGCGCGTGCCCGGCGGGAAACGCGGGGATTAATTCGCGAAGTTAACTCCACGAAAGTTTGCGGCGGAATCGGGAAACGCCGCTGCAGAGCCCCAAACGCCCCTTCGGAGGGCGTGCGCGTCCGCTTTCCCTCCCGGGATGAGGCGATGTCCCGTCATCGCGCGTATCTTCCTTCGCTTCATGGCATTCAAATCACTTCGTCTCGCAGCCCCGCTCCTCCGTGCACTTGCCGAGGAGGGCTACGAAACCCCCACCCCGATCCAGGCCAAGGCCATCCCGCCGGCACTGGAAGGGCGCGACATCCTCGGTTCCGCGCAGACCGGCACCGGCAAGACCGCGGCATTCACCCTGCCCCTCATCCAGCGGCTCCAGTCGTCCGGCGAGATCGGCGCCGACGCGGCGCACGCCCCGAAGCGCGCGCGCGTGCCGGGCAAGCCGCACGCCCTGGTGCTGGCGCCGACGCGCGAGCTGGCCGTGCAGATCGCCGAGAGCATCGCCGTGTACGGGCGCCATGCGTCCGTGCGCACCGCGGTGATCTACGGCGGCGTCGGGCAGAACGCGCAGGTGAACGCGCTGCGTGGCGGCGTCGACATCGTGGTGGCCACGCCCGGTCGCCTGCTCGACCTGATCCAGCAGCGCCACTGCAACCTCTCCGACGTCCACATCCTGGTGCTCGACGAAGCCGACCGGATGCTCGACATGGGCTTCATCAAGCCGATCCGCACCATTGCGGGCATGGTCTCGAAGAAGCGCCAGACGATGCTCTTCTCGGCCACCATGCCGAAGGAGATCCGCCACCTGGCGGACTCGCTCCTGACGGATCCGGTGCGCGTGGAAGTGGCGCCGGTGGCAAGCGCGGCTCCCAAGATCGAGCAGCGCGTCCACCACGTCTCGCGCGAGATGAAGCAGCCGCTCCTGGAGCGACTCCTGGAAGGCGACGACATGCGGAGCGTGCTGGTCTTCACCCGCACCAAGCACGGCGCCGACCGCGTGATGAAGCGCCTGGTGCGCGCGCAGGTGGAGGCCGCCGCCATCCACGGCAACAAGAACCAGAGCCAGCGGCAGCGCGCTCT
>JBIIJH010000057.1:0-15259 GCA_044233905.1 Phycisphaerales bacterium | reverse complement strand
ACCGGGCTGGCCGGGCTTCTTGCCCCACTCGTCCTTGGACCGCGGCTCCTTCGCCCACCAGGCGAGCGTGTCACGCACGGTGTCGGCCAGCGGCCGGAAGGTGCATCCCGCGGCCAGCGCCTTGGCACGGCTGATGTTGCCGGCGCCCGCGAACTGCGGGTCCTCCGGAAGCCAGAGCGGCAGGCCCATCCATGGGGCCACCTGCTGCGCTGCCAGGAATTCCTCGGCCACCGGCACGAATTCCACCGACGCGGAGGTGCATGCCTTGCAGGCGTCCACCATCTCGTCGAAGGTGAGCGGGCCTGCCGGGCCGGTGACGTTGAACGTGCCGCCGTGCCCGTCGGCGATGCAGCGCACCGCGAACTCCGCGCAATCGCGGACGTCCACGAAGGTTGTCAGCGCCTTTCGCGGTTCCTTCGGCCCCGGGACCAGCACGCGGCCGCCGCGAGCCACGCGCACCGGCCAGTACGTGAAGCGGTCGGTGGGGTCGCCGGGCCCGACAATGAGCCCGGGCCGCAGGTTGCTGCAGCGCTCGCCGAAGACCTTCGCGGCCTCCGCCTCGCAGCATGCCTTGAGCGCGCCGTAGGTCTCGTTGCTCAGCTTCTGTTCCTCGGGCTTCTCGAGCTTCGCCACCGGAGCGGACTCGTCTGCGTTCGGCACCGCCATCGACTCGTACACGGAGACGGTGGAGATGAAGCAGTACTGGCGCGCGGCCTTCTTCAGGAGCTCCGCAGAGGCGCGCACGTCCTGTGGGCGGTACCCGGAAGTGTCGATCACGCCGTCCCAGCGGCGACCCTTGGCGATGGCAGCCTCGAGTTCCTTCAGTCCTTCGCCCTTGGACGGATCGCGATCGCCGCGGATCTTCTCGAGATCCGGGAACAGCTCCGCGCGCGTCTTGCCGCGGTTGAAGAGCGTGAGCTTCCAGCCGCGGCGCGTGGCGGCATCGACGATCTCAGGCCCGAGGAATGCGGTGCCGCCGAGGATGAGGAGGTCCATGGCCGCGGATACTAGGCGGTGGCGTCCCCGTCAGGCGTTCGCGGGACCCGGCTCAGGGGCAGGCTCCCCATCGGCTCAGCAGCAAGCCGAGGTCGGCGCCGTCGACCACGGTGTCGCCGTTCAGGTCGGCGACGCATGACCCGCACGACGGACCCCACAGCGCGAGCATGACCCCGAGGTCGGCTCCGTCCACGATACCGTTGCCACCGAAGTCACCCGTGCACGATGGGGTGAGGCTCGTCACCACCACGGCGGCGAAGTCATGGAAGGTCTCGTCGGCCACCCGGTCGGCGTAGACCATGAATCGCACGGTGCCGTCGGCGGCCACGAAGCTGCCGATGTCGGCGGTGATGGACGCCGTGAGCGCCTCGTCCCGGTTGCCGGCCCAGCTGTCCGCGTAGCGGTTCTGCCCGACGAGACCGGCGGCATTTCCCCACTGGGCGCGGACCGCGTCCCACACGTAGAGCTCGGCCTGCGTGCAGCGGTCCGCGAAGCCCTCCCAGGTGATTCGCAGCTCGGAGATCGATGCAGGCGACTCGGTGATGCGGAACCGGAAGACATGCGTCGCCCGGCTTGCCGCAGCCACCGTCGGGCTGATGTAGCGGTTGGTGTCGGTGATCCCGCCGTTGGCGTTCGACGTTGCCATCGCGGCGTAGTTGGCCGACGTGACCCCGCCGGTCACGGGAAGCTGGTTGCCGGATGCAGCCGACCATGCGGTGGTCTGCGCACCGGTCACGAAGCGGTCGACGTTCGTGCCCGTGGACAGGTCGTAGGCCTTCCTTGTGCCCGGCCCGACCCGGAACGGGTTACCCATCGCCATGACCGTGTCGCCGTCCGCGGCGCGCGCCGTGACGCGCACGCGCGCTTCGGTGCTGACGATGCCCACGGGCACCGTCCAGGAGTAGGACCCCGAGTCCGGGATGCCGGTAGCGATGTTCGTCCACGCGGTGCCGTCGAGCGAGTACGCGAGATCCACGCTCGCGAGCGCCGCGTTGTTGGTGTCGGTGGCGTTCCAGCGGATCTCCTGCACCGTGCCCGCGAGCACCACGCCCCCGGAGGGTGCGGAAAGATGCGCTGCCGGCAGGGCGTCCGCGTAGCGCGGCACCTGCTTGACGATGCAGTGGATGGCCCCCGAGGCAGTGATGATGCTGGAGCACTGGATCGGAACCAGCGTCACGCCCGGTCCGGCGGCGGCGGTCCACTTGGCGATGGCGTCGGCGTCCTCGTCGTTGTAGGCGGAATTGCCGCCCGCCACCACTGCCGTGCCGTACACGGGGATGAAGATCCGGTTGTTGACGCGGAACGCGTTGGCGTAGGTGTAGTGCGTCGAGCCGACGTTCCATGCCTTCGGCCGAAACACCTCGAAGCCGAGCGCCTGCATGTACGGCACGGCGTTGTTGGTGACGCTGATCGCCGTCGCGTTCGAGCCGGCGATGAACTCCGAGATCACCACCGTGTTCTCGTCGACGAGGTACATCCACATGTCGATGTGCCCGGTGCCGTCCACGGAGAACGGCAGCTGCGGCAGGACGTGGAGGGTGTCGATTCCCTGGAACGAGTCGTGGAGCTCGCGGACGAGCGCGTCGTTGAATCCCTCGCTGGACGGGTTGTCGAGGTTCACGAGCGCCGTGCAGAAGCCGGAGCGCCCCGGGCCGGGCTGGAAGTTGCCGCCCGAGTAGTACAGGCCCTGGTCGTAGGTGGGCACGCCGAAGGTCCCGTCGCCGACGAGCGTGGGGATGAAGTTGTCCTGCGGACGCGTCGAGTAGTAGTGGCTGTCCACCACCGCGAGCGTGCCGTTCTCGAAGATGAAGTGCGGCCCGTAGTCGCGCATCCAGATCGAGTTGTTCGGCTGGATGATGAAGACGACCTTGGAGAGGTTGGCGCCCGCCGCGGAGAAGGCGCTCGCCGCGGACGTTGCCGTGGTCTGGTTGGCCACCAGCACGTAGGCGATCTCGTCGTTCACGGTTCCGGCCGTCAGTGCGCTGACGCACGCGGTCACCACCGAGTTCCAGCTGCTGCCGTACTGGAAGAGCACTCCGCGGGTGGGTGAGTACTCGGGCGGGCTCGCGACTAGGGACGGATCCGGTGCGGTGAGCGCGCCGGCCCCGGCAGGCATGCCGCGCGCACCGGAGAGGTCGATCGCGTACGGCACGAGCGACTGGTTGGGGTCATACGGCGTACCACCCTCGCGCACGCGGGTGAGGGTCGAGCGCTGTTCCTGCTCGGCAGCGACCGCCACGGCAGGGGTGAGGATGGCCGTGGCCGCGAGTACGAGGAGGGCGGTGGATCGGATCTGCATGATTGGATTCTGTCGTCGGTGGCTTCGGGTCTAACGATAGCTCGGGATCCCGGGAAGGGAAACGAGGGTTTCCCGGATTGGGCGCATCGCCGCTTCGGCAGCACGGATTGGCCGCCGGAGCCGGGCCGCACCAGCCGTCGGCGGCTTATCTGACCAAAAGCACGTCCGCCGGACACGCGTCAGTGCGTGTCCGGCGGGCGGAAGCTGGAACTTGGTTGGTCGCCTCCCGGCGGTCAGGTCGGCTGTGCCTCGACCTTGCGGGTCTCGTCGGTGGAGGTACCGCCGGTTCCCACGAAGGTGAGGTAGTCGTTGCCTTCGTCGCGGGTGGCCTCGATGGCGGTCCCGTCCATGAACTCGCCGCTGAGCAGGCGCTCGGCCAGCGGGTCCTCGATGTACTGCGCCAGTGCGCGGCGCAGCGGACGGGCACCGTAGTCGGGGTTGTAGCCCTTCTCGATGAGGAAGTCCTTGGCAGCATCGCTCACCGTGAGGCTCATGCCGCGGGCCTTCAGGCGATCGCGCACCTTGGCCATCTCGAGGTCGATGATGTGCGTGAGGTCCGGCTTGATGAGCGGACGGAACACGATCATGTCGTCGAGGCGGTTGATGAACTCGGGACGGAAGAACTTCTCCGCCTCGCTCTGCAGGGACTTCTTGATCTTCTCGTAGTCCTGCACCTCCTGGCGCTTGGTGAAGCCGAAGTTCGCGCCGCCCTTGATGATGTCGGAACCGATGTTCGACGTCATGATGATGATGGCGTTGCGGAAATCGATGCGGCGGCCGAACGAGTCGGTCAGGTGGCCGTCATCCATCACCTGCAGGAGCATGTTGAAGACGTCGGGGTGGGCCTTCTCGACCTCGTCGAAGAGGATGACCGAGTAGGGGCGCCGGCGCACGCGCTCGGTGAGCTGGCCGCCCTCCTCGTACCCGACGTAGCCGGGAGGAGCGCCGACCAGGCGCGACACGTTGTGCTTCTCCATGTACTCGGACATGTCGAGGCGGATCATCGCGTCCGGGTCGCCGAACATGAATTCGGCGAGGGCCTTGGCGAGGAGCGTCTTGCCGACGCCGGTCGGCCCGAGGAACATGAAGGAGCCCATCGGGCGCTTCGGGTCCTTGAGGCCGGAGCGGGCCTTGCGGATGGCGCGGGCCACCTGCTTGACCGCCTCGTCCTGGCTGATGACCGACTTGTGGAGCTCGGCCTCGAGCTGGAGGAGACGCGCGCTTTCCGCCTTCTCGAGGCGGGTGAGCGGCACGCCGGTCATCTTGCTGACGACCTCGGCGATGACGTTCTCGTCGACCACGGCATCGACCTCGTTCATGCGGTCGCGCCAGGTCTGCTGCATGCGCTCCTTCTCCTTGCGGAGCTTCTCGGCCTGGTCGCGGAGTTCGGCGGCCTTCTCGTAGTCGGCGTTCTTGACCGACTCGTCCTTCTCGATGGAGAGACGCTCGATGCGGGCCTCCATGTCCGCCAGATCAGGCGGCTTGGTCATGGACTTGAGGCGCAAGCGGGCACCGGCCTCGTCGATCACGTCGATCGACTTGTCCGGCTGCACGCGGCCGGTGATGTACCGGCCCGAGAGGTCGACGGCAGCCTTGAGGGCGCCGTCGGTGATGCGCACCTTGTGATGCTTCTCGTAGCGCTCGCGCAGGCCCTGCAGGATCAGGAAGCTCTGCTCGGCGTTCGGCGGCTCGACGGGGATCGACTGGAAGCGACGCTCGAGCGCGGCATCCTTCTCGATGTACTTGCGGTACTCGTCGAAGGTGGTGGCGCCGACGCACTGGATCTCGCCGCGGGCGAGGGCGGGCTTGAGCACGTTGGACGCGTCAATCGCACCTTCGGCGCCGCCGGCACCCACGAGGGTGTGCAGCTCGTCGATGAAGAGGATGATGTTCTTGGCGCGACGCACCTCGTTCATCACCGCCTTGATGCGCTCCTCGAACTGGCCGCGGTACTTGGTGCCGGCCACCATGCTGGCGAGGTCAAGCACCACCAGGCGCTTGTCGAACAGGAGGTCGGGGACTTCCTGCGCCAGGATGCGCTGTGCCAGGCCTTCCACGATGGCGGTCTTGCCGACGCCGGCCTCGCCCAGGAGGACGGGGTTGTTCTTGGTGCGGCGGCTCAGGATCTGGATGAGGCGCTCGATCTCGTGCTCGCGGCCGATCACCGGGTCGAGCTCGCCGCTCTTGGCGAGTTCGGTGAGGTCGCGGCCGAAGCTGTCGAGGGCCGGGGTCTTGCTCTTGCCGCGGCGGGCCGTGGTGCCGCCCTCGACGGGGCCGGGCTCCTGGGACTGCGGTTCGGCGGGCTGCTGCGGAGCCTCGTCGCGCTCCTGGTCGCTGCCGGCGCCGAGGAGGTTGAGGACTTCCTCGCGGACTTCCTCGAGCTTGAGGCCGAGGTTCATGAGCACCTGGGCGGCGACGCCGTCGTGCTCACGGAGCAGGCCGAGCAGGAGGTGCTCGGTGCCCACGTAGTTGTGGTTCAGGTTGCGCGCTTCCTCGATCGCGTACTCGATGACCTTCTTGGCGCGGGGCGTCTGCGGGAGCTTGCCCATGGTCACCATCTCGGGGCCGCTCTTGACGAGCTTCTCCACCTCGAGGCGAACCTTGCGGAGGTCGATGTCCAGGTTCTTGAGGACGTTGGCGCCGACGCCGGAGCCCTCCTTCACGAGGCCGAGCAGGATGTGCTCCGTGCCGATGTACTCGTGGTTGAAACGCTGGGCTTCCTGGTTTGCCAGGGCCATGACCTTGCGGGCGCGGTCAGTGAGTCGTTCGAACATTCCAGCCTCCTTCGGGGTTGGTCCGGGTTCTCCGGACCTGCTTCATTCCAACCGTACGAACCGTGAGGGGTCAATGCTAGGAATTGATCCGTGGGTTCGTGCGGATACAGGGTGCAAACGGCTTGCCAATCCGTGGCCAGTGGAAGGGGCATCGGCACGCCATGGGGCGGTATTGACGTCTTCAGGCAGGATTCATGCAATTGTGGGTGCACAGTTTTGGGTCTGGAATCGAAGTTCCTGCGCGTAAGGCCATTCCATGCGTTGGTTTGCGTCGTGCGCGGTGTTGGGGGCGGCTACGCTTTCCTTCCATGGGTGCCGCACCACGATTCCCGCTCCTCTTCGCTGCCATCATGGCAGCGTGCCTGTGCTGGAACACGCACGGGCAGGGCGCGCTGGATCGGCCGGTGGAGGTTCGCGGCCGCCTGATCACCGGCGCCGCGTTCGCAGGGAAGATCACCTCCTGGACCACCGACCGGTTCGTGGGGAGTTTCGGCGAGTACGGATGGAGCGACCTGGTGGCGGCCGACCTGCGCCGCATCTACATGCAGGTGATGGACCGTAAGAGTGCGCCGCTCTGGGTGAACCTCGGCGAGTTGCTCGCCGGCGCGAAGGGGGGCACGCAGTTCGCAGACGATGCGTTCGGCCAGGCCAAGCGCCTCGGTGCCGCGCCGGATGCGATCGACGCCGCGCGCACGCGCGGCAAGGCGGCGTTCGCCGCGCGCGAGGAGCGCGAGCGCATGGATCGCGAGAAGCGCCTGCAGGACGACGTGCTTCCCGACGATGCCACCGCGAAGCCGTGGCCGGTGCTCACCGATGCGGAGCGCGCGCAGGCCGTTGACCGGATGCGGCAGGAGGCGGTGGCCGCCATGCAGGTGGCGGGCGTGACCGCGGAGAGCGTGGAAACCGAGATGTTCCTCCTGTACGGGGATCTGCCGCGCGCGGAGCTCCAGCGCTGGGGCCGCGAGCTCGACACCATGTATGCGCGCGTGGCCGACGTGCTGGCCGTACCAAAGGGCGTCAACTTGTTCTGGGGCAAGGCGGTGATCCTGGCGTTCCAGAAGCAGGACACGTTCCGGTTGGCCGAGGCCGCCATCTTCAACCACAAGGCGCCGCCCAACCTGCGCGGCGTCTGCCACATGAAGGGCCCGCAGGTCTACATCAACATCTACCGCGGCAACGACGAGCTGGAGTTCGCGAGCACCCTGGTGCACGAGACCACCCACGGCATCGTCTACCGCTACGCCACGCCGGTGCAGCTGCCGGACTGGGCCAACGAGGGCTTTGCGGAATGGGTGGCGCGCACCTGCGTGCCGCGTTCCAAGGTGGACGCCAGCCGGCGCCCGCAGGGGCTGGCGTTCTTCCGCCAGGGCGGCGATGCCGGCAAGATCATGGCCATGAGCGGCAGGGAAGGCACGTGGCCCGGCGACAACGCCATCGGGTACTCGGTGGGCTACCTGCTGGTGGACCTGATGATCGCCGACCGACCGCAGAAGTTCGGCACCTGGGTCAAGTCGGTGAAGGGCGGGGCGCCGTGGCAGAAGGCCCTTGGCGAGGACTTCGGGGTGGCACCCGCCATGCTCTCGCAGTCGGCCTCGCAGTGGTACCGGACGAACGACGGCACGCCGCGCCGCTGAGCCGTGGCGGCTACGATTCCGCCCCTCAAATGCCCACTGCCAACACCCGTCGCAAGATCAAGAAGAAGCCCGCCCGTTCCGGCTGGCGCACCGCACGCACCAGCGATCGCCACGAGCTCTACGAGGGCTCGGTGCAGGAACCTTCCGCGGAGATCGCCTTCATCGAGCGCGCCTTCCGCGAGCGCAACGGCCGTCTGCCGGTGGTGGTGCGCGAGGACTTCTGCGGCACCGGCTTCGCGAGCTGCGAGTGGGTCAAGCACCGCAAGGGCAACCGCGCCGTCGGCATCGACCTCTGCGCCAAGACCATGGCGTGGGGCAGGAAGCGCCACTGGGACAAGCTCTCCGCCGAGCAGCGCGGCCGCATGAAGTACGTGAAGGGCAACGTGCTGAGCACGCGTACCGAGCCGGCCGACGTGCTGGTGGCGCTCAACTTCAGCTACTTCATCTTCAAGAAGCGCGCCGAGCTGGTGAAGTACTTCAAGGCGGCGTTCTCCAACCTCAAGCCGGGCGGCGTGTTCGTGCTGGATTCGTACGGCGGCTACGAGAGCTTCTCCGTCACGAAGGAAGAGCGCGACCTGGACGGCTTCACCTACATCTGGGACACCGAGAAGTACAATCCGGTCAACGGCGACGTCCTGAACCACATCCACTTCCGGTTCCCCGACGGCACCGAGATCCGCAAGGCTTTCACCTACGACTGGCGCCTGTGGACGCTGGCCGAGATCCAGGAAGCGCTGGAGGACGCGGGCTTCGTGCGTCCGGCCGTGTACTGGGAAGGCACCGTCAAGAAGACTGGCGAAGGCAACGGCATCTACCGCAAGAAGACGGTGGGCGAGGCCTGCGCAGGCTGGATCGCCTACCTGTCGGCGGAGAAGCCGCGGTGATCTCGACCGGCTCCGAAGGCCTGGGACTGACCCAGCTTGCGCCGCTCCTGGCGGAAGTGGGCAAGGCCTTCGAGCGCCAGCTCGCGAGCGACCTGCCGCCCGTCAACACGCTGTGCCGCCACGTGGAGCGCTACCGCGGCAAGATGCTGCGGCCCACCATGGTGTTCCTCTGCGGCCAGGCGTTCGGCCCGGTGGGCGAGCGGCACGTGATCGTGGCCGCCACCTGCGAGATGATCCACATGGCCACGCTCGTGCACGACGACGTGCTCGACGAGGCCGAGGTGCGCCGCAAGGGCCACACCGTGAACCACCTGCGCGGCAACGAGGTGGCGGTGATGCTCGGCGACTACCTGATCTCGAACGCCTTCCACCTGTGCAGCCGCGCCGGTGACCCGGCGCTCAACCTGCGCCTCGGTGAGGTGACCAACACGCTCTGCGAGGGCGAGTTGGTGCAGCTCAGCCACCGCGAGGACCTGTCGCTCGACGAACGCACGTACTTCGAGATCGTGCGCCGAAAGACCGCGGTCCTCATCGGCGCCTGCTGCGAGCTGGGCGCGCAGCTTTCGGGTGCGCCGGCCGATGCGGTGGCCGCGCTGCGGCGCTTCGGCGAGGGGATCGGCGTGGCGTTCCAGATCCAGGACGACCTGCTCGACCTCGAAGGGCGCCAGGACGTGGTGGGCAAGAGCCTGGGCCGCGACCTGGAGAAGGGGAAGCTCACGCTCCCGGTGATCATCCACCTGGCACAGGCCTCCGGCGAGGTGCGCGAGCGCACGATCGAGGCGATCCGCGCGCGCGACGGCGTGGCCCTGCTGGCGGAGCTCACGGCGAGCGGCTCGCTCGCGGCGGCACGTTCACGTGCGGTGGAGCTGGTGGCGGCAGCGCGCACGGAACTGCGGCACGTGCCCGCGGGACTGTCGCGGGACGCACTCGACGCTGCGGCGATGGCGATCGTTCACCGAGACTTCTGACCGGCGCCCGATGCGGCCCAGCCACGCGCGCCCTTGGTGGCGACGGGCTTCGCGTTGGCGCGGTTGGCGGCGATCATCTTCTCGATGTCGGATTCCTGCAGGCTCATCGGGTGCCCCTGCCAGCGGACGATGCCGTCCGACGAGAAGATGGCCATGTGCGGGATGCCCTTGACGCCGAAGAACTTGTTCTTCAGGGTGCCCGCGGGGTCGAGCGCCAGCGAGTACTTGAAGTCGGCCGGCTTGAGCTTCTGCTTCTTCATGCCGGCGGTGAATGCGCTGTCCTTCTCGTCGCTGATGCCGACGAACAGCATGTCCTTGCCGTACTTCTCATGCAGCTCGTTGACGTGCGGGATGGCGGCGCGGCACGGCGGGCACCACGTGGCCCAGAAGTCGATCGCCACCAGACGGCTGCTGGCATCGGGGCGCGGGGTGATCCACGATGCCACCGTGAAGCCGGGGATCTTCTTGCCGCGCATGTCGGCGGCGGCGTCGACAGGTGCCAGGAACTCCGGCCACTTGACTTCCTCCGCAGGCTTGGTCGCCGCAGCTCCCGGCGCAGCCGGCTTCTCCTTCGCCTCGACGCTCTCGTCAGTTTCCTCCGCCAGCAGCTCGGGGAGCTTCGCCTTCAGCCCGTCCTCGCTCAGGCCCGCGAAGCGGACCGCACCGGTCTTGTCGATGACGATGTTCACCGGGCGCTTCCACACGCCGAGCGCGTCGCACCACTCGCCGGAGGCGTCGACCGCCACCAGGCACGGCGGGTCCTTCGCGAAGATGTTGTCGGCACGGTCGGCCTGCTCCGGGGTGTGGAGGCCCACGAGGAGCACGCCCTCGGGCAGTGCCTTCTTCAACTTCTCGAGCGCCACGCGCGGGCTGGACTTCCCGCCCACGGAGCGGATCACGGTGACCTTGCCCTGGAAGTCGCTGCGGGCCATTGCCTCGCCGCCGAACCAGTTGAGCGTGGCCGGTGGCTTGGGAATCACCCAGCCGACGTTCGCCTGGAGGGCCTCGCGGTCCTCCTTGTCGAGCTTCTCGTAGTACTTGGCTTCCGACATGGGAGCGGATCCCTTGTCGTCCTTGCTCTTGTCATCCTTGCCCTTGCCGTCGCCGTCGGTCATCGGTGGCGCGGCGGGCTTGCCCTTGGAGCCCCCGTACTGCGGCGCGGCCACGGCGGTGGCCGCGAGGAACGATGCCGAGGCGGCGATGCACAACCGGGCGACGAAGGAGGCCTGGATCATGGCCCGGATGCTACCGGGATGGGCCTCATTGCTCCAAGAATGCCGCGGAATGGCCGCGAGCCCCGCTCACCGACAGACGGGCATGGACATGTTGTCGATCAGGCGCACGGTGTCGAGCCGCGCGGCGATGAGGGCACGCGTGGGGCGCTCGAAGCCGGTCACGGGAAGGAGCGTGGTGGCATCGCGGACCACGGCGTAGTCGACGGCCAGCCCGTGGTCGGCGAGCGTCTCCTGCATCAGGCGCTCGGCGGTCTGCGGGTGCTGCGCGCTGGCTGCCATCTGCAGTGCACGCACCAGGCCCAGCGCCTGGTCACGCTGTTCGGGGCGCAGGTAGCGGTTGCGGCTGCTCATGGCCAGGCCATCGGGCTCGCGCACCGTGGGGCCGGGCTCCACGCGCAGTGCGCCCCAGCGGCCGCCGGATTCGGCCACCATCTGCGTGAGGACGCGCAGCTGCTGGAAGTCCTTCTCGCCGAAGACGGAGAGTGCAGGGCGCGTCAGGTCGAAGAGCCGCGCCACCACCTGGCACACGCCGTTGAAGTGCCCGGGGCGGCACGCGTCCTCGAGCCCGGGCTCGCGTGCGACGGCGGGCAGCGGCCATGACGCCGCGTGCAGTTGCGCGGCTTCGAGCCCGTCGGGGTAGACGGTCTCCGCCGCAGGCGCGAACACCACGTCCGCGCCGCAGCGCTCGGCAAGCGCCACGTCATGCTCGAGCGTGCGCGGGTACTTGCCGAAGTCCTCGCGCGGGCCGAACTGCGTCGGGTTGACGAAGACCGTGGCGACGACGGGCATCCCGCGACCGCGGACCTGGCGGATGAGGGAGCCATGACCCTCGTGGAGCGCGCCCATGGTGGGGACCAGGGCGCAACCCGCGAACGGGGCAAGCGAGGCTGGATCGTGGATCAACTGCACGGGCGGCGCACCATAGCGGTCGCTGGGCGTCCTGCGCGGGGGTTCTGTCCGAGAATTCACGGAGAACGCGCGATGAAAGCCTTCTCATCCACGCCGGGCAGCCCTACACTGTGCGTTGCGACTGAATCTCAACTCCGACCGCCCGCGAAGGCGCCGGACTCCCGGGACAGACGCCCAAGACACCATGGCACCCAAGCTCCCCATCTACCTCGACAACGCCGCCACCACCCGCTGCGACCCCCGCGTCGTGGAGGCCATGCTTCCCTACTTCAGCGAGAAGTTCGGCAACTCCGCCAGCCGCAACCACAAGTTCGGCTGGGAGGGCGAGGACGCCGTCGAGCTGGCCCGCGAGCAGGCCGCTGCCTTGATCGGCGCCAACCCGAAGGAAATCATCTTCACCTCGGGCTCCACCGAGAGCAACAACCTGGCCATCAAGGGCGCCGCCGAGATGTACGCCAAGGCCCCCGTCGGCCAGACCGGTCGCGGCCACATCATCACGGCCACGCACGAGCACAAGGCGGTCCTCGACCCCTGCAAGCGCCTGCAGCGCGAGGGCTTCGACGTGACCTTCCTGGAGCCCGGCGAGGACGGCATCATCACCGCCGAGATGGTGGCCGGCGCCATCCGCCCGGACACGATCCTGGTGACCCTGATGTGGGCCAACAACGAGATCGGCACCATCAACGAGCTCCCGCAGATCGGCAAGCTCTGCCACGAGAAGGAGATCATCCTCCACACCGACGCCACGCAGTGGGTCGGCAAGATGCCCACCGACGTCGAGCGCGACTGCATCGACCTCATGAGCTGGAGCGCCCACAAGATGTACGGCCCCAAGGGCGTGGGCGCGCTCTTCGTTCGCCGCCGCAAGCCGCGCGTGCGCCTCGAAGCCCTGATCGACGGCGGCGGCCACGAGCGCGGCATGCGCTCGGGCACGCTGAACGTGACGGGCATCGTCGGCTTCGGCAAGGCCTGCGAGCTCTGCAAGGAGCACATGGAGCAGGAGTGCGAGCGCCTGGTCAAGCTGCGCCGCAAGCTCGAGACCGAGCTCAGCAAGCGCATCGAGGTCACCCAGGTCAACGGCCACGCCGACAAGCGCCTGCCGCACATCTGCAACATCTCCTTCGGCTTCGTCGAGGGCGAGAGCCTGATGATGGGCGTCAAGGACATCGCCTGCAGCTCCGGCAGCGCGTGCACCAGCGCGAGCCTCGAGCCGAGCTACGTCCTCAAGGCCCTCGGCGTCGGCGACGAGCTGGCGCACAGCTCGCTGCGCCTCTCGCTCGGCCGCTGGACCACCGAGGAGGAAGTCGACTTCGCCATCGAGCAGATCGTGAAGGCCGTGGAGCACCTGCGCACCATGAGCCCGCTCTTCGACCTGCACAAGGAAGGCATCGACATCTCGAAGATCGTCTGGCAGGCCCACTGAGCCGCGCGTTGACACACTGACGGAACCCCCGCACCACTGCACCACCGCGGCCACGCCGCTTCCACAGGACACGAACCCATGGCATATTCGGACAAGGTCGTCGATCACTTCCAGCACCCCCGCAACGTCGGCAGCTTCGGCACCAGCGCGGACGTCGCCAAGCGCACCGATGTGGGCGTCGGCATCGTCGGCGCGCCCGAGTGCGGCGACGTGATGCAGCTCCAGATCAAGGTGAACGAGCAGGGCCTCATCGAGGACGCCAAGTTCAAGTGCTTCGGCTGCGGCAGCGCCATCGCCTCCAGCAGCCTGGCCACCGAGTGGCTCAAGGGCAAGTCGGTGGACGAGGCCCTGACCATCAAGAACACGCAGATCGTCGAGGAGCTCAGCCTCCCGCCGGTCAAGATCCACTGCAGCGTGCTGGCCGAGGACTCGATCCGCGCGGCCATCGCCGATTACCGCAAGAAGAACGGTGTGGTCGCAGAGACGGCCGCCGCCGCGCACTGAACGCACCGCCACAGCGCACCCACGGAAAGCACACCACCATGCCAGTCATCATCACCGACACCGCCGCGCGCGAGATCAACAACATCGTCAACCAGCAGGGCCTGGATGGGGACAAGATCCGCCTCCGCGTCGGCGTGAAGGGCGGCGGATGCAGCGGCTTCAGCTACATCCTCGACCTCACCGAGGTCCAGAAGGACACCGACGAGCTCTGGGAGTTCAGCTATCGCCCGTCGGCCGACGGCAAGGGCCTGACCCGCGTCGAGGGCGCCACCGGCGGCACCGCCACGGCCGTCGCCGAGCCGGGCACCTTCACGGTGCGCGTGGTCTGCGACCCGAAGAGCTACCTGTACCTCAACGGCACCACCATCGACTTCAAGGACGAGATCATGGGCCGCGGGTTCGTCTTCAGCAACCCGAACGCCTCCACCACCTGCGGCTGCGGCTCGAGCTTCAGCGCCTGACCGCGGTGCCGGCGGGCAGAGAACCGTCCGACCAACAGAACCCCCAGCGGGCCGTCCCTTCCCGGACGGCCCGCTATCGTTCGAGGATGCGCTCCAACGCCTTCGCTCGCGTCCTCCCCGGTTCTGCACTCCTGATGCTTGCGACCGCGCTCGCGGGCTGTGGTTCCGGGCCCGAGCGCGCCGCGCCGGCACCTGCCGTGAGCACCGCCAACGGCGTCCCCACGCCGCCCGTGGCGAAGCAGGAGCCGTACGTGGTCAAGAGCCCCTTCGGCGACCGCACCGACGAGTACTACTGGGTCCGCGACGATGACGCGAGCAACAAGCGCGACGACGTCATGGACTACCTGCGGGCCGAAGTGGCCTACACCGACGCCATGATGGCGCGGCTGCGCCCCCTGGAGGAGACGCTCGTGAAGGAGATGCGCGCGCGCATCAAGGAGGACGATTCCACCGTCCCCGCCTACGACCGCGGCTACTGGTACTGGCAGCGTTTCGACCAGGGCGCCGAGTACCCGACGTACCTGCGCCAGCGCGGGACGGCGGCGGCGCAGGACGAGTCTGCCGCGCCGGAGGTGATCCTCGACGTGCCTGCCCTCGCCAAGGGCGAGGACTACATGCGCATCGGCGATTACGAGGTGAGCCCGGATGGCCACATGCTCGCCTGGAGCCAGGACGTGACGGGCCGCCGCATCCATTCGCTGCGCTTCAAGGACCTGCGCACGGGCGCCGTCCTCCCCGACCGCATCGAGGGCGTGCTGGAGAGCGTGGAGTGGTCCGCGGACGGCCGCACGGTCTTCTACATCAAGCAGGACCCGGTGCTGCTGCAGAGTGGCCCGGTGTACCGGCACGTGATGGGCACGCCGGTCACGCAGGACGTGCTGGTCTACGACGAGCCCGACAAGACGCTCTTCACCACCATCGGCGCAAGCCGCAGCCACAAGTACCTCCTCATCGGGATGGAGGGCTACGACACCAACGAGCTCCGCGCCGTGCCGCTCGAGCAGGCGGACGCACCCGCGACCGTGGTGCTGGCGCGCCGCCCCAACGTGCGCAACTACGCGGACCACTGCGCCGGCCGCTGGCTGGTGCGCACCAACGACGGTGCCCGGAACTTCCGGCTGGCCGTGGCACCCGAGCAGAACCCCGAGGACCGGGCTACGTGGCTCCCCATC
>JBIIJH010000178.1:0-4715 GCA_044233905.1 Phycisphaerales bacterium | reverse complement strand
GCGGGAACATAGCCCGGGAATGGCGGGGGGCAAGGTAAATCGGTACCCGGTTACATATGCACCAATTTCCCGAGGCGCGCGGAGGTACGCACTGCCCCAGAGGAAATTGGTGCATATGTAACCGGGTACCGATTTAGATCACCCGCCACCACGGCACCGCCAGCACGCCGGGCAGCAGCCACGACGTCTCGGTCCCGCAGTGGAGCAGCAGGCCCGCGCGGGCGCGCTTGGGGTGCGCCTCGCGGAATGCGCGCAGGCCGGCAGTGTCGTTGATGCTCGGTCGCGCGGTGGCCTTGACCTCGATGGGCAGCAGTTGGTCGTCCGACTCGAGGATGAAGTCCACCTCCGTTCCCGAAGGTGCGCGCCAGTAGCACACCTCGCTGCGGCGGACCTGCGCATCGCGCCAGGCAAGCAGGTCGTGGAGCACGATGCTCTCCAGGTGTTGGCCGCTCGGTTCCGTGGTCCCGGCCAGGTGCAGCGCCAGACCCGGATCGCTCCAGTACAGCTTCGGCGTCTTGATGAGGCGCGTGGTGCGATTGGCGGCAAACGCCGGGACGCGCACCAGCATGTACGACGTCTCCAGCAGGTTCAGGTGTCGGTGCACCGTCGGTTGCGGCATGCCCACATCGCGGCCGAGCTCCGCCTGGTTGATGAGCTGCCCGACGCGCAGTGCCGCTGCGCGCATCAGCCGGCGGAAATCAGGGAGTGATGCCACGTTCGACAGCGCGCGCAGGTCGCGCTCGAGATAGGTGCGGATGTAGCCCTCGAACCAGATGGCGCGCTCCTCTGCGGTGGAGAGCTGGAGCGCCGGCGTCGGGAACCCGCCGCGGCCGGCGAGCGCCCTCCAGTCCTCGGGGCCCTCGGTGTCGGCATTCACCAGGTCGAGCCAGTATGCGTCCTTCGCGGCGAGCAGCTCGCCCCACATTCCCGCGCGGCCACGACCGCGCTGCTCGCGGCGCGTCATCGGCCAGAGCGTCAGGTAGGACGCGCGTCCGGCCAGGCTCTCGGTCACGCTGGCCATCGTGAGCAGGTTGGCGGAGCCGGTGAGCAGTACGCGCCCGTTGATGCGCTTGCGGTCGACCGCCTGCTTGACGGCGCGAAGAAGCCCCGGCGCAAGCTGCACCTCGTCGATGGTGACGGGCGCCGCCCCTGCAAGCAGCGCACCGGGATCGCCCGCCGCCAGCTCCGCCACCGATGCATCGTCGAGCGTCATGAAGAGCCGTTGCGGATCGCCGGCCAGGTGTGCCAGCGTGCTCTTGCCCGTCTGCCTCGCACCGCTGAGCACGGTCACCGGCATCGTGCGCAGGTGGAGTGCAAGCGCGGAAGCGGCGAGGCGGGGCAGGGCGTGGCTATTCATGGCGTGAATGATATCTATTCACGGCGTGAATTGATGTCTGACTCCGTTTGGCCGTGATTTTCGCATGTCCGGATGCTGCCATTGCCGCCCTCAAGGGTGGGATTGCGAACGGTGGACGATGTGCTCCGGCTATAAGACTAAGTTCGGAACGCCTTGCTGGCTCGGCCACGATTGACGGTATCTGGATCCCGTCACGCGACCGCCACACCTGCCGCAAGAATCAGCGACGAGAATTCCCCATGAGCGATTTCGGGGCGCCTATCTCCCGGCCCCACGCAAGGATGGCCGCCGAACGCGGACGGGGCTTGCCCAGGCTGCGCATGGATGCTTCGAACGACGTCTTTCCCTCCACCGATCGGACCGCGCTGGTGGAACTGCTTCTGCGGGACCCTTCCGCGCGAGCCGAGGCGGTCCGCACGGTCATGGACCGTTACGTGCACCCTCTTTCCGTCTACGTCCAGGGATCGTCCCTCCGCGCCGTCGGAGACCACGTCGACTTGGTGCAGGGCTTCCTTGCGGACCGGTTCGGCCGTCGCGATTACCTGGACCAGTGGGCGGCATCCGGGTTGCCGCTGCGCCGTTGGCTCATCAACGGGCTGCACCTCTATGCCAAGGAGGAACAGCGCAAGCGCCGTCCGCTGAGCGAATCGTTCATCGGCGATTTCGCCGTCGAGCGGATCCCGTCGGCCGAGGCGGCGTGGGCGCGGGAACTGCTCGCGCAGGCCTGCGACGTGGTGTCGCACGAACTCTCCGCATCCGGCAACGGAACGGCCTGGGACGTGTTTCGTCGCCACTTCATCGACGGCCGCTCCTACTCACAGCTGCAGGACGAGTTCGGCATACGTCCTTCCGCGCTCGCGGAGGCTTCGCGTCGCGTCTCGATCCACCTGCGGGAGGCGGTGCGGATCCTCCTTGTGCGTGACGGCGTCAAGCCCGCGGACGTGGAAGCCGAACTGCGGCAGATGCTTCAGGCAATCGAGGAGGAACGCCCATGAGCAGGCACCCGAGTGCATTTACAGACCCTCCGCAATCCGAGTCCGCCAGTCGGCTGCTTCGGCTCGCCATGCAGCCGTCGGTCCAGCCTGCCGAACTGCTGATCGAATTCGCGCTCTCCCAGCGCGATTTCCGGTGGATCGACGCTGCGTTCGTGCGAGTGGGTCGCGACATCCCCCAGACGATGTCCGCCAACGAGTGGGCATCCGCCCCGGCGTCCGTCACCGATGTTCGTGCCTGGCGCGACGCGGCGAAGCGGCAGTTCGACGCGGGGCCGGACTTCTCCGACCGCTGCGGCGCACTGTTCGTCTACGCATGGTGCGTGGCGGTATCCGTGGTGCAGCACGGGGTCACTGGAAGCTCCGAGCGGCGCGATAGCATTGACGGCCTGCTCGGGGCGGCGGCGAGCATCGCGCCGGCGTCGCTGCGCGAGACCATCGAGGCCGCGATCACGCGGGAGACACCGGATTGAGCGAGGACGACATCCCATCGCACCGGCTCTTCGGCGACGAGCCGACGGGGCCGCACGATGCGCTTCCGCCGGAGGTCCCGGGTTACGTGACCGAGCGCTGCATCGGCGAGGGGGCGTCGGCGTCGGTCTGGTTGGTGCGCCAGGAGCGCCCGTTCATGCGCACTGCGGCCATGAAGGTCTACCGCGCGTCGTCCGGCGGCGGCGCGATCCTCGGCAGGTTCCGCTCCGAGCGCGACATCCTGGCTCGCCTGCCCACCACCGGGTTCTGCGCGCTCTACGACGCCGGCCTCTGCGCCGATGGCCGGCCGTTCATCTGCATGGAGTTCATCGACGGCCCGAACATGCTCGAAGCCTGCCGTGCGCCGGGCATGTACGCGTCGCGCATCGGTACGCTGTTCCTCGCGCTCCTGCGGACGGTGGCGCACGCCCATTCGCTCGGGCTCATCCACCTTGACCTGAAGCCATCCAACGTGCTGGTGGTGCCGGCCGGGGAACCGGGCGCGGTGGGCGTGCCGAAGGTGATCGACTTCGGCCTCTCCGTCCGCGAAGGCGACAGGAGCCTTGGTACCGGCACGCGCGGGTATGCCGCGCCGGAGGTGGTCGAGGGACGCATCGCCAGCAAGTCCGCCGACGTCTACTCGATCGCGACCATGTTTGAGCGCGCGCTCCGGGAGGCGCCGGGCTGCGTGGACACGGCGCTCGGCCGCCGTCTTCTGGCGCTGGCCGTCGCCCAGCGCGCGGACGACGCCGCGCGTCGAGCTGTCGATGCAGGGGCCTTCGCCGAGCTCCTTGCGCACGAACTCGGCGCCGATCGGCCGGGCCGGCGACGCGCGCTGGCCGTGGCGGCGGGCGTGGTGTTCGCCGCAGCCGCCGGCTCGGTGGGCGCGTATCGCTGGTTGCGCACCGACCAGCGCGGGTCGCGCACGCAACGGATCGACGGATGGGCGTGCATCGACCTGGTGACTTCGTACAACGCCGGCCGCAGCATGCTCCACGACGGCGATCGCCTGCCGTGGGGCGTGCAGCGCATCGCCGGAGTGCCGTTCATCCTGGGACTTGACCCGTCCATTGACGATCGGATGGCAGCGCTCTGCGTGTGGAGCGCGAGCGTCGGGCACGGCGACAACCCGCGCGTCCTCGCGATCCCGGTGCCCGCCGACGGAGGCATTCCGGCGACCGAGGTCGCGCTGCTGCTCTCGACCCTGTGGGGCCGCACCGGCGTCGAGATGGTCTTTGTCGACCTGGTGTCGGCCGGAGGTGCGCGGCGGAGCACGGCGCTGCGCGCGGGCCGCGACGTCCGCGACTACCGGGGCGGAACGCTCGATGGCGGTGCATGCGCCGCCCCGGGCATCGAGTATGCACCCGGACAGTGGCTGGACATCCAACGGATCCGCGTGCCGAACGACGCGGAATTCGGAACCCTGGCGGAGGTCCGCGTCCGCGACGAAGGCCAGAGTGGCATCAGCCGGGCCCTTTGCTTCGGGTGCGCGGTGGGGATGGGGTGACCGGATAACGGGAATTCCTGAGGTCGGTACCGAATCCCGCCCATGCGCTGCCGCGCCGTCGCTATCTGCCGACCAGTCCGGGGGATCGCCCCTGCCGAACCGGCGCCGCCCGAGCCCTTCCAGGAGACACGCGCATGTCAATCCACAGATCGTCCGTTTGCGCGCGCGTCGCGGCCACGGCCTTTGCGTCGATGTTCCTTTCCGGAGCGACGGCCTTCGCAAGTGATCGGCTCGTCCCGTCGCAGTACTCGACCATTCAGGCTGCGGTGAACGCAGCAGTGAATGGCGACAGCGTCATCGTATCGGAAGGAACTTACAACGAACGCGTGACGGTGACGGGCAAGTCGATCACCATCAGCGGCAAGCAGGGGAAGGCATCCGCGACAAT
>JBIIJH010000056.1:0-15298 GCA_044233905.1 Phycisphaerales bacterium | reverse complement strand
CGACGATGACGTAGTCGCCGTCGAAGATGCCCTCGTCGCGCATGGACCAGCCGTCCACCTGCAGCGCGAACATGGCATTCGGCTGCGCGCCGCGGCGCGGACCGAAGAGCTCTTCAAGCCGCAGCGTCTCATCCTGCGCGCACTTCTCGATGGGGCGTCCGGCGGCGATCTTGCCCACCAGCGGAAACTGGAGCGGCATGGGGATCGGGCCGTCGTTGCTGACCTGGCGGTCGGGAACCTCGTTCGGAAGTTCCGCGTCGTCAGCGATCGAAAGCGAGCGACTCTTGTTCGGGTCGCGCACCAGCGCGCCCTTCTTGATGAGCGCCTCGACGTGCTCGAACACCGTCACCTTGGTGACGCCGAGCGAGTCGGCGATCTCCTGCATCGTGGGGGAATAACCCTTGTGCGATCGGTGCTGGCGAATGAACTCGAAGATGCGGAGCTGCTTGGGTGTCAGGTTCATGGTGTTCGTTCCGGAGAAGCGGGGCAGAATCGGAATGGCTGATGGAGCTGCAGGCCGGGCTGTCGAGCAGGACGCAGTCCTGGGTGTCATCGGCAGCTTCGGAGAGGAAACGGGAGAGGCGGTGGCGGCGCGAGCGCGGCGTCATGCAGTCGTCGTGTTCCTGCATTGAGTGGGACATGGGATGCGCGCACGGTGCGGTGATCGCGCGTTCGATCGAGAGCCGTCCGTCGCGATCCACCACGTGGTCGACGAAGTCGCCGCCGGGGCCGAGGACGACGAGCGGTTCGCCGGCGGGCGCGATCAGTGAGCGGAGCGTTGCAAGGAGCTTCATGGCGTGGTCCTTCGTCTCGGGCGTCCCGCTTCGGCGGGTGGTTCGTTGCATCGCGCGTGCGGTGCTTGTTTGGTATTCGGCAGGCCGCCTTGCACGGCTGCAGAATTGGTACGGCAAATGTTAGTACGAACGCATGCCGAATCAACGGCTGTTTGGCGGTTTCCCCTGCACTTTTTATCGGCGAGGCTGGTTTGGGGGGGCAGGCGTCCGCACCGAAAGGCCCGTTCCGCCTCCCGGTATGGTGCGGAAATGCCCGCAGATTGCACCGCAGTGACCGTGGACGGAGCGCCCCTTCCCATCCTTGCGCCCCCCTCACCGCTGGCTGCGAACCTGGAACGCCTGTGGATCTGGGATCGCTCCTACGACTTCCTGAACCACGGAAGTTTCGGCGCCAGCCCGCGCGCCGTGCGCGAGGCGTACATCGCCGCGCAGGATCGCCTGGAGAGCCGGCCAATCGAGATGCTCGGCCGCCGCATTCGCGAGCTGCTCGCGCCGAGTCGCGCGCGCGTGGCGGAGTTCCTGCGGATGCAGCCCGATTCGTTCGGTTTCGTGACGAACGCCACCGAGGGCATCAACGCGGTGCTGCGCTCGCTCGACTTCAAGCCCGGCGACGAACTCCTGACCACGAGCCACGTCTACAACGCGGTGCGCAAGACCATGCTGTTCCGCGCGCGCCAGACCGGGGCGAAGTACATCGAGCTCCCGCTGCCGCTTCCCATCCTGGACCCGGCGGAAGTGACGCAGTGCATCGTTTCGGCGTTCACGCCGCGCACGCGGCTGGTGGTGATCGACCAGGTGACGAGCCCCACGGCCCTGATCTTCCCGGTGGCTGACATTGCGCGCGAGTGCCGCGCGCGCGGCATCGAGCTCCTGGTTGACGCCGCGCATGTCCCCGGAATGCTCGATGTCGACGTGGAAGCGATCGGTGCCACGTACTGGACCGGCAACCTGCACAAATGGTGCTGCGCGCCCACGGGAACCGCGGTGCTGTGGGTGGATCCCGCCCGTCGCAACGACATCAAGCCGGCCACCGTCAGTCACTTCCTGGACGAGGGTTTTCTGGCCGAATTCGACTGGCAGGGCACGCGTGACATGGCCGCGTGGATGACGGCCGGCTTCGCCATCGACTTCATGGCGCAGTTCGGCTGGCCAGCGGTGCAGACGCACAACCGGCAGATGGCGGCGTGGGTGCAACGCATGCTCTGCGAGCGATGGGAGCTTGACCCGGTGTCGCCGATGAACGGCTGCATGCTGGGCAACATGTGCACCGTGCCGCTTCCGGCAGAGATCCCCGCGCGCTTTGCGAAGCCCGAGGAGTTCCAGGAAGCGCTCTACCGCGAGCACATGATCGAGCTGCCGGTCATCGACTTCGGCGGCCGCTGGCACGTGCGTCCGTCGGCGCAGCTCTACAACCGTGCGGAGCAGTACGACCGGCTCGCGCACGCGGTGCTCGAGTACGCGGCGCACGTGTGAGCGAGGCCTGGGGCCCACTCACTCGGCATTGATCATGAACGTCGCCGCGTGCTCGAAGTAGCGGATCATCTCCGCGCGCTCCGGCTCCGGGATGGCCGCATCCTCGAGTGCCCCGCGCATCGTGTCCATCCACCAGTTGCGCTCGGCCACGCCGATCTTGAACTGTGAGTGCCGCATGCGCAGGCGAGGGTGGCCCTTGCGCGCGCTGTAGGTCTGCGGCCCGCCGAAATACTGGATGAGGAACTCCGCCTGGTTGCGGATGGGTTCCTCCAGATCCTCGGGGAACATGGGCCGCAGCTCCGTGTGCTTGTCGATGCGCCCGTAGAACGCCCGCGCGATGCGCCAGAAGGCGTCCGGCCCTCCAAGGCGCTCGAAGACGGTGGGTTGCGGCGGGGAGGATTCCTGCGGTCCGGCGGGGTGCATGCCGTATCGTAGGGACATGGGTTTCACGCGCGCGGCTGCGATCCTTGCCATGGCACTGTCCACGCTGCTTGCCTCCGGCAGCACGGCGCGCGCGTTCACGCCCCCCGGCACCGTGGACGGCGCCTTGCCGGATGACTTCCGTCGCCCGCGCGTGCCCGCCATGCTGCTGACGCCGCTTCCCACCAGGGGCGGCATCCCGCGCATGGCTCCGAAGCACGTGCGCCCCGGCTCGTCCGAGCAGTGGGCGCGCTTCGATGCCACCTTCGCCGCGCTGAAGTCCCGCAACTTCGCGCACACCGCCTCAAGCAAGGCGCGCGAGTCCGGCCTGGCCACGCTGCGCGAGTGCACCGATCCCGCGGCCATCGAGTCCATGTACGCCGCGTTCCACGGCCAGAAGCAGGACGTGCTGCTGGCCGTGCTCGACGCGTGCTCCAAGGCCGGCGCCGAAGGCCAGTACGCGCTCGCCTCCATTGCCATCCAGGACAACGACGCCGCCATCCGCGCCGAGGCCACGCGACGCATCGGCAAGCCGCCGAGCGCGGCGGTGCTGGCCGCGCTCGATGACGGCCTGCGCGCCGAGGACCACGAGTGGATCAACCGCGCGGGCATCCTGGCCGGCGCCGTGCACGCGGTGGAGGCGCTTCCCACGCTCATCTTCGCACAGGTGGCGCAGTCCGCGCCCTCCGAGCGCGGCGACCGCGCGTGGATCGCCACCGGCCGCACCATCAGCTACGTGGCGAACGTCATTCCCGTGGTCGGCGACAACGCCGGCGCGTACCAGCCGGTGATCGGCCAGCTGATCGAGGGCGTGGTGCTCCGCGTCCAGGACTGCGCCGTCACCATCTACCACGGCGGCGTCCACGACTCGCTGGTGGCCATGGCGGCCTACGACTCCGGCATGGACGTGGCCACCCTCGGCTGGGACATCCGCGCCTGGCACCGGTGGTTCAACGAGGAGTACGTGCCGTTCAAGCGTCGCCAGGACGAGGAACTGGCGAAGGCCGCGGCGCAGGTGCCCTGAATGCGGCATGGGACATGATCCGGGCTTCCCGGCAGGTCATCGCAGTCGCCGCGAACTGCTGAAACTCACGACCGCTTCGACGGCGCCGGGACGCGCGAGCGCACCACGGCGGTGTCCTTGGTGGCGAACTTCTTGCGGGCGGCTTCGCCTTGTTCGCGCTGGTTGAAGGTGCCGATCTCCACGATCCAGACGCGCTTGCTTGGGGAACTCACGGCCAGGACGCGGGGTGTGGGCAATCCGGCGCGCTTCGCCTCGCGTGCGAGGTTGGTGGCGCGCTGGCGAGCGGCGGTTTCCGAACTGTACGCACCGGCGCTGATGGTCCACGGTGCATCGTCATCGACGGCCGGCAGGACGGCCACGGGATCCGGATTGGTGGCGGGCCTTGCCGCGGGAAGCTTCGGCGCCGCGGGCACGGTGGGTGCCGCAGGCTCCGCCATCGCCACGGCCGGCGCCGGCCGCGGGGCAAGCCGCGACTCGTTGGCCTTGGCATCCGCCCGCTGTGCGCGCTCGCGTGCGATCTGCGCCTCCTGCCCGCTGAGCTTCGAGGCGGCGGCGGAGTAGCTGCTGGCGGCGTCGCTCCAGCGCTTCTCGTCCACGGCAATAGCGGCCTGCATGGCAAGCGCGCGACCGGCGAGCTGCGGGTCCGAGCTGCGAGCGGCCACGGAGAACGCATCGCGCGCCTCGCGGTTCTTGGAGAGCTCGCTGGCGGAGCGGCCGACCATGTAGGCAGCCTGCTGGCGCGTGAGTGGATCGGTGGCGTTGCCCTGGATGTCCTTGGAGATGCGCAGGCTCTCGGCGTAACGCTTGGCGTCGTACGCCCGGAGCGCGTCGTCCAGGGTGGTGGTCTGCTGCTCGCACGCGCACGTCAGCAGCGCTCCCGAGAGAAGGAGCATGCGCGCGGGGCACGTGGTGATGGCCGTCATGGCCGTCCACGCGACGGTGGGGGATGCGATCCTTCGCATGGATGTATGGTATCGGCTGCCGCCTTCCGGCCCCTCCACCAATCATGCCGCTCCTCCGACAGATCCAATGGAGTCTTGCCCGTCGCGCCTTTAAGCCGGTGGCGGTGGACGATTTCCGCACCTGGACCGGGGCCACCATGACCGTGGCCGCCTGGCACCTGGCGCGGGAGGTCCGCGCCCGGAGCAAGGCGCAGAACGTGGGGATCCTGCTTCCCACCTCCGGCATGTTCCCGCCGGCGCTCCTGGCCACCTGGATGGCGGGGCGCACCGCGGTGCCGCTCAACTACCTGCTGTCCCGGAGCGACCTCGAGTACATCGCCAAGGACGCCGGGCTGGACGCGGTGATCGCCGTCGGTCCGATGCTCGATGTCATCGGCGGTCCGATCCCGGGGTTGGAGGTCATCCGTCTGGACGAGATGCGCTTCAACGGGGTGCCGCCGGTCAGTTTCGGCCCCTCCGCCGCACCCGACGAGACGCTGGTCATCCTCTACACGAGCGGCACCAGCGGCCGGCCCAAGGGCGTGATGCTCTCGGACCGCAATCTGACCGCCAACGTCGAGCAGGTGGTGAACTGGGCGCAGTTCGACCACCGGGACACCATGCTCGGCGTCCTGCCGCAGTTCCACAGCTTCGGCCTCACGGTGATGACGCTCCTGCCGCTCGTGGTGGGTTGCGGCGCCGTCTACACGGCGCGGTTCATCCCGGGCAAGCTGCTTGAGCTGGCGCGCAAGCACCGGCCCACCGTCTTCGTGGCCATCCCGTCCATGTACAACGCGCTGCTCCACGCCAAGAAGGCCGATGCGGAGGCGCTCGAAAGCCTGCGCTACGTGGTCTCGGGCGGTGAGCCGCTCCCCGACAAGGTGGCGTCCGGCTTCCTGGAGCGCTTCGGCAAGCGGATCAACGAGGGCTACGGCCTGACCGAGACCTCGCCGTGCACCAACTGGTGCCTGCCCGAGGAATTCCGCCCGCATTCGGTGGGGCGTGCGCTTCCGCGGGTTGAGCAGCGGATCGTGGGCCCGGACGGCCAGCTCCTGGGCCCGAACCAGGACGGCGAGGTGCGCATCAAGGGCCCGAACGTGATGAAGGGCTACTACAACCTGCCGGAGCTCACCGCCTCGGTGTTCGACGAGCACGGGTTCTTCCGCACCGGCGACATGGGCCGCCGTGACGACGAGGGGCACCTCTTCATCACCGGCCGCATCAAGGAGATGCTCATCATCTCCGGCGAGAACGTCTTCCCGCGCGAGATCGAGGAGGTGGTCAACCACCATCCGTTCGTGAAGGATTCCGCGGTGGTGGGCCTGCAGGACCCTTCGCGTGGCGAGGTGCCGATCTGCTTCGTCGAGCTGAAGGACGACGTGGCGTGGGACGAGCAGGACGTGCGCGCGTTCGTGCGCGAGAAGCTGCCGCCCTACAAGGTGCCGCGCGAATTCCGCGTGCTCGAGATGCTGCCGCGGAACCCCACGGGGAAGATCATGCGTCGTGCGCTGTCGGAGCGGCTGAAGGCCGAGGGCTGAGCGTCGCGGCGGAGGCGCGTCGCGGCAGGTGCCGCGGGCGTCACGCGCGCGGATTCAGGGGCACGCTCCCCAGTCGCCGAGCAGGATGCCGAGGTCCGCGCCGTTGACCGTGCCGTCCACGTTGAGGTCGCCGAGGCCGAACCCACGCCAGTTGCCGAGGAGCAGGCCGAGGTCCGCCCCGTTGACGCTGCGGTCGCGGTTGATGTCCGACGGGCAGCTGCCCGGGCAGATGGGGCCGGAACCGGTCAGCGTGATGCGGCCGGAGCCGCCTTGCTGCGGGTTCTCACCGCCCACGCGGATCAGGTACGTGGTGCCGCACACGGCGCTGAACTGCACGCGCGCGCCGGTGCCCGGGGTGCAGAGGACGCTGCTGGAGCCGCAGGCCACCAGCGCGGGGCCGGTGCAGGTGCCGACGTAGATCGCCAGTCGGAGGTCCGTGGCCGATCCGCAGGTGCTGACGGCGATGTTGCCGCTGCGCTCGGTGTCGTAGGAGTACCAGAGGTCCGGACCCATGGTGTTTCCGCTGCCGGGATCGCAACTTGCCGGCAAGGCCAGCGCATCCGTGGTGGCGCGGATGGTGGAGAACTCGATCGTCTGTCCCACCGCGAGCGGCGTTGCGGTGGCGCAGGTGTCGTTGGCGGGAAGCGGTGCTCCGCAGGTGGAAGCCGCCGTGCGCGCGCAGTCGATGTCCCAGTTGAAGCTGCAGCAGGTGGGGTCCACCAGGCAGGTCTGCTGGCAGCAGGCGACGTTCGAGCAGCCGGGTGTCTCGTGCGCGTCGAAGCATGGCCCGGAGTTGCTGGAGCAGACCGGTGCGCAGCCCGACTGCGACACCTCGGCCATCACCACGTAGCGCAGCGGCGTGTCGCAGATGATCGGCTTCGCGGAGCCGGGCGATGCCGCCGTTCCCGGCATCACCACCACCCAGTAGTTGCCCGGGGGCACGCAGGTGCCACCGGCCGAATCGATGCAGTTGGGCGACTCCACCGTGAGCGGTGCCATCGACAGGTTGGCGGGGCACGATGCCGGCACCACCGAGGCGAACGTGGGCGAGTCCGACTGCAGGTGCACCACGATCCGCACCAGGCCGTCGCCGTCGGTGTCGGTGAGCGTGATGGAGTAGACGTCGCGGTCGCCGGTCCACGCCGTGCCCGTGTTCTGGCCATCGAGCGTCCCGCAGCGGCCGATGCCGGGGGAGAGCGGGGTGGCGGTCTGTCCCGCGCCGGCGCATGGGTCGTTGCTGCGTGCGCCGCACTGCTCGGGTTCGTTGCTTCCGTCCGACGGGCAGGTCACGGTGCAGCCGCCGCAGTAGCTCTGCGCAAGCACCACGCAGAACTGGTCCCACGCCCCGGTGCAGCAGGTGGGGTCGAGCCCGCAGACCGTGTTGCAGCAGGTGGCGTCGTTGCAGCCGGGGGTCGAGTGCTCGATGATGCACGGGCCTTGGCCCGGGAGCCCGCACTCGACCGGCGGACCGGACGCACAATAGAACTCCGTCTCGAAGACGCACGTGGTGTCCCACGCGACGTCGCAGCAAGGCGGGTCCTTGGCGCAGACGGCGCTGCAGCAGGCGGCGTCGGAGCATCCGCCGTTGGAATGCGTGGAGGTGCACGAGCCGCTCGCGGTGGCGCCGCAGAGGCCGGCGCAGTTGCTATCGGCCAGTGCCGCGCACGAGGTGTCCCACGTGAGGGAGCAGCACTCGGGGATCAGCGCGCACACCGTGGAGCAGCACTCGCTGTCCGAGCATCCGGCGGCGGCGTGGGCCACCAGGCAGCTGTCGGGCGTCCCGCCGCAGGTCTGCGCGCGCGCGCTGCCCGCAAGGAGCAGGGCGGCAACGGCGGCGAGGCTGGCGAGGATCGTCTTCATGATGGGTTCGGCGAATCGATCAGGCTATCACGGGATGTAACGGTCTCTTCGTCCCAACGGTCCGCGGGGGACATCCGGGCCGGGAACTCAGCCAGGGCACGGCCCCCAGCCACTCAGGAACAGGCCGAGGTCGGTGCCGTTGACGACGCCGTCGCCGTTCATGTCGCCGGTTCCGGAGTTGCCCCAGTTGGCGAGCATCATGGCCAGGTCTGCGCCGTTGACGCGTTGGTCATGGTTGAAGTCTGCCGGGCATGGGCTGACGCACTGCACGGTTCCGGGCACGACGCTGAGGGTGCCGGTCCCGAACGCCGCGGACGAATAGGAACCGATCCGTACCAGGTACGGCGTGCCGCACTCCACGGCCACGGTCATCGAGCTGAAGTTCCCGCAGAAGTCGTCGTTGCAGGCGAGCACCGAGCCGCCACCGCCGGGGCAGCCGCTCCAGAGTTCCATGCGGGTGTCGAACTGTGCACCCGCGCAGGTGCTCAGCGTGGCGTTGCCGCGCGTGGCCGGCGTCCAGGAGAACCACACGTCGTTGAAGATTCCGCTGCCAGAGCAGTCGCCGGAGGGCGAGGTCGGGGCATCGCTGACGGCCAGGCTGCTGTCGAAGCTGATGCTGCCGCCCGTGGACGGGACCACCAGTGCGGTGGCGCAGGTGTCGTTGGTGGGTCCGCCGCCGCCGGCACCGCCGGCCACCAGGCTGATGGTGCCGGTGCCGCCGCCGACATGTCCGCCGACGCGGATCAGGTAGCTCGATCCGGCGGCCACGTTGAAGGTCATGCGGCTCGTGAGCGTGGTGCAGCCGGTGGTGTCGTCGTTGCAGGCAATCAGGGTGCCGTTGCACGCGGAATACGCTGCCAGCCGAGTATCGAACCCGGCGGTCGAGCACGTGGAAATCGCCACCTGGCCATCGGCCGAGGCGTTGTAGCGGTACCAGATGTCCTTGACGAACGAGAGGCCGAAGCCCTCCTCACAGAGCGAGCTGAGCGGTGGCGCGCTGGTGGTGGCGTCGTCGGTGCTGAAGGCGGTGGTTCCCGCCGTGATCGGCAGCGCGCCGCTGCACTCGTCGTTCGCAAGCTGCGGGATGACGCTGAAGGACACCGAGCCCGTGCCGGCGGAGTCGTAGCCGCCAAGGCGGATCCGGTAGGAGGTGCTGCCATCCGAGAGGAGGTCGATGCGGCTGGTGAACCCGCTGCATCCGGCGAAGTCGTCGTTGCAGGCGATGGTGCTGCCGCTGCAGCCGAGGTAGACGGCCAGGCGCGTGTCGAGGCCGGCGGTGCCGCAGGTGCTGATGCGCGCCACGCCGGCCGCGGGGGTCCACGAGTACCAGACGTCCTTCACGAACGCGATGCCGTTGCCCTCGTCGCACGTGGGGTCGAGCGCGGCGTTCGAACTGTCCGCCAGGCGCGTGTCGAAGTCGTAGTTGCCGCCGTTCGCCGGCACTGCCTGTGCGGTCGCGCAATCGTCGTTCGACGGTGCGGTGGCGTCACAGGGGGCGGAATCGACCGACAGCACGTAGTTGCGGTTGGCCTCGTCGCTGCAGGGGAAGCCGGTGAAGACCGTCATGGCAACCACGATGCGGTACGTGCCGGGGAGGACGCACTGCACCACGGTGCCGGGGCACGAGGCGGCGCCGGGATCGCTGGCGGCGATCACCGCGCCGGGACAGCCGTCGTCCACCAGGAACACGCGGCCCGGTCCCTTGGAATACAGGTTGAGGGTGAGCGTCGAGAGCGACGAGACCTCGAGCTGGTACCAGTCGGTGTCGCGGTTGTCGCCCTCGGCCCAGAAGGTGCCCGCCACGCGTGCGCCGACGCTGATGGCCTGTGCAGCGAAGGGCGTCGACTCGCAGCCGCCGTTGAGGTTGGTTCCGCAGGCCTCTGCCTCGGTGGAGTTCGATGCAGGCAGCTGGCAGGTGCCAGCGCCGCACGAGGTGCAGAGGATGGACGCCTGGTTCGCGCAGGTGGCGTCCCATGCGCCGTCGATCGCGCAGCAGTAGGGGTCCTCGGCGCAGACCAGCGCGCAGCACGATTCGTCGGAGCAGAAGGGCGTGGTGTTCGGCGCGCAGCAGCTGTTGCTGCTGGTGCCGCACGCCGCCGGCGGCGGTGCGTTCGGCGTCACCAGGAGCTGGCCGGCGCCGGCGCTTGCCACGTCGAACCCGCCTACCGCGATCTTGTAGGTGCTGCCGGCGGTGGCGGCGAAGCGCACCGTGCTGGTGAAGCCTGCGCAGCCTGCGGCATCGTCGTTGCAGGCGATCACGCTGGTGGTGCTGCAGTTGGCGAACACCGCGAGGCGCGTGTCGAACGGCGCCAGGCCGCACGTGGAGATCTCCACGTCGTTGCTTGCCGATGCGGTGTACGTGAACCAGCGGGCGCGGTGGATGATCTCGTCGCCGGCGCTTCCCGGGTCGCAGAGTCCGGCGAGGTTCACGTCTGCCGCGGATCCCGCGGTGTTGAAGGCGTTCAGGCCGGCAACCGCGGTGATGGCGTTCGAGCAGCTGCTGCCATCGGGGCCGCCGGATCCTGACGAGGACAGTTTCAGGCTGCCGGCGCCCACCGTCGCTGCGCCGAAACCGCCGACCGCCACGTAGTAGGTGGTGCCGGCGGTGGCGTTGAAGGTCACCTTGGAGGCCCACGCCTGGCCGGCGGTGGTGGTGCAGCCGGCGGAGTCGTCGTTGCAGCCGATCACCGATGCCAGGTTCGAGCAGTCGGTGAAGACCGCCATCTTGGAGTCGAAGTTGACCGATCCGCAGGTGCCCGCGATGTACGTGCCGGAGGAGGGCGCCACGAAGCGGAACCACGAGGCGTTGTACATCACGTCGGCGCTGATCTGCGAGAGATCGCAGAGCCCCGTGAGCACGATGGTGTTGCCGGCGGTGGTCGTGAACGCGGTGTCGCCGAGCGTGGCCGGGATGGGCGACCCGCAGCTCTGAGCGGACGCGGATTCCGTGACTCCGAGCACCAGGCCCACGGAGGCGGCCAACGCGAATGCCGACGCACGTGCCGTTCGTGGAGAACGACGCGCGAAGTGACGCGGGGGCACGTCTTCGGAGGAGATGGCATTCGGGGATTGCATGCCGTGCACTGGAGTGATTTCGGGCGTTTCGAGAGCTGTCCTGACGTGAACCGTGCAGCAATTCTTACGTTTCTCCAACCCGGTTGTGCATGGAAATCCGCAACTTATCGAACCTCTTTCGGGGGATGTTGCGTTGTCGGGTGCGGGTGATGCCGGATCCGCAGGGATTCGTGCGATTTGCGCTCACGGGCGCGATGGTGGCCGACAGCCCCCGTGGCGCCTTACTAGACTTCTAGGACCCTGCTCGACGAGTGGCCACGGTGGCTGCCTGGACCGCGCCGGGATGTTCCGTCCCGAGAGACCCTCCGAATGTCCGTCACCATCGGCTCCAACGCCCCGGCCTTCAAGCTTCCGTCCCGTCCCGGCCACGAGGTGGACCTGTCCACCGTGTTCGGCAAGCAGAAGGTGGTGCTCCTCTTCTTCCCGCTCGCGTTCAGCTCCGTCTGCAGCACCGAGATGTGCACCTTCCGCGACGACTGGCAGAAGTGGTCGTCGCTCGGCTGCGCGGTGTTCGGCATCTGCGTCGACAGCCCGTTCGTGACCGACAAGTTCAAGCAGGAGCTCTCGATCCCGTTCGACATCCTGTCCGACTTCAACAAGGAAGTCAGCCGCACCTACGGCGCGCTCTTCGAGAACCTGATGGGCCTCAAGGGCGTGGGCAAGCGCGCAGCGTTCGTGGTGGACGCGCACGGCAAGGTCGTCTACGCCAAGGTGAACGAGGAAGCCGGCCAGCAGGTCGACTTCGCGGCCATCCAGAAGGCGGTCGAGTCGTGCTGAACCGGTGCGCCCGGTGCATCGCGGCGGCGGGGGCAGTGCTGCTCATGGCGGCCTGTTCGTCGAACGGCACGCAGCGCTCGGCGGGCGGCATCCTGATGCTGGAAGTGCCGTCGGAGCAGGCCCAGGGCGAGAAGCCGCACGAGGTGGCTGGCCGCATGAAGGTCGGCGAGCGCCTCGAGGTTCGCCTGGGCGCATCGGCCGGCACCGGCTATGTGTGGACGCTTGCCGGGCCCGTGCCGGCGAACATGCAGATGACCACCGCGGACCCGGCCGGCCGTGTTGTGCCCGTGTCCGGCGGGGAACGCGTCGTCGGCGGTGCCACCATGACCACCTTCGGCATGACCGCGGTGGCGCAGGGCGAGGGCAACCTTCGCTTCGTGCTGGTGCGGCCGTGGGAGAAGGGCGAGGCAGCGAAGCCTGCGCGAACCGTCGAGGTTTCCATCGAGGTGCGGCCGGCCCAGACCTCGGATTCCGAGGTGGACGAGTCGGAGAAGCTGGCGCGCTGACGCGCAGGCACGGGCGGAACCCTGCTAGACTGCGTTGCTTCGCGGGAGTAGCTCAATGGCAGAGCAGCTGCCTTCCAAGCAGCAGGTTGCGGGTTCGAGTCCCGTCTCCCGCTTTCACCTTTTCGCCGGCGCGCGGAGCCCGGTCGGGCCCCTGACGTGAACTACCGCCGCAAGAAGCGATCCCAGGAACATGATGCCGCCGACCGGAACGATTCCGGCGGCTCGGGCCGCGCACCGCTCGACCATCCGATGGTGTCCTCGGCAAGCGCCGAGCTGGTGACCACGCCCGAGGCACTGGCAGCACTGGTGGCGGACGTGCACTCGCACCCGGTGGTGGCGTACGACACCGAGTTCATCGGCGAGGAGAGCTTCTATCCCAAGCTGTGCCTGGTGCAGGTGGCCACGCCCACAAAGCTGGCATTGGTCGATCCGGTGCCGTTCGAGCAGGCGGGCACCGACCTCGGTGACCTGTTCCGCGCGATCGCTGCGCCGGGGCGCACCATCCTGATCCACAGCGGCGACACCGACATCGACATCCTGCGTCGCGGGGCCGGCATCGAGCCCGACGGCCTCTTCGACACGCAGGTCGCCGCCGCGCTGGCGTGGATGGCATGGCCTTCAAGCCTGGGCACCGTGGTCGAATCGCTCACGGGCTACCGACTCGGCAAGGCCCACACGTTCACCAACTGGGACGCGCGCCCGCTGACGCCGGCGCAGCTCGGGTATGCCGCCGACGACGTGCGCTACCTGCACCTGGTGTGGCACCTTCTGTCGGAGCGCCTGCGCGAGCTGGGTCGTTTCGATTGGGCGATGCACGAAAGCCGTGAGCAGCTGCGCAGCACTGCGTTCGACCCGGAAGGGCAGCTGCGTCGCCTCACGCGGTCCGAACCGCTGCGGCCCGGGCAGTTGATCGTGGCGCGCGCACTCGTCACGCTGCGGTACGAACTGGCCCGCCGGCATGACCTGCCCGCGCGCGTCGTGCTGCCCGATGCGGCGGTCATCGAGCTCTCCAAGCGCAAGCCGACCGACCGTTCGGTGATCGGGAACGTCTCTGGCATCCCTCGCCGGATCGCGGGTGAGCACGCCACCGACATCGTCGACGCCATCGCCAGCGTCAAGGGCGCGGTGCCAGAGAGCGAGCCCTCGAACCCGCTGGCAGACGACATGCGTGTCCGCGCCGAGAGCGATCAGCTGTGGAATGCCCTCCAGGCGCGGTGCGCCTCGGTGGGGCTGGCATCGAACCTGGTGGCCACTCGCGGGGTGTTCTCCCGCTGGTACCTCTCCGTGGCCGAGGCGCGCCGGCGGGGCGAGACACTCGGGACCGCCGACGGCGAGCATGCGCTCTTTGCGGCCACCGATTGGCGCCACTCGGCCATCGGCCAGTGGTTCGACGGGTTTGTCCGCGGAGAAGAGCGGCTTGAGTTGGTGTGGTCGCCCTCGGGCACCGTGGCGCCCGGCCTGACGCGGCCGGGTTCTGTATCCTCCGAGGGATGAACTTCCTCGCTCGTCTCTCGGTCTGTGCTGCCATCTCCGTGGTCGCTTCCGGATGCGCCGCCAAGTATCCGTATCCCGGTGGCGATGCCGCGGGCGACGCGGATGCATGGACCACCATCCTGGCTCGCCAGGATCTGGCCGGGTGGAAGCCCTTCATGAAGGACTCGAAGGCCGATCCGGCCGCCACGTGGTCTGTCAAGGACGGCGTCCTGACCTGCACCGGCAACCCAGTTGGCTACATCGCCACCGAGATGACGTACACCGACTACGAGCTCGAGCTCGAGTGGCGCTTCGATCCGAGGAAGGGCCCCGGCAACGGTGGCGTCCTGCTCCGTGTCCAGGATGCCGACGAGATCTGGCCGAAGAGCATCGAGGCGCAGCTCGAGTCCGGCAACGCCGGCGACTTCTGGAACATCGGCAACTTCCCGGCCAAGATGGACGCGGCGCGCACCGACGGCCGCCACACCGTCCGCATGGGCAAGTGCAGCGAGACGCCGCTTGGCCTGTGGAACCGCTACCGCATCGTGGTTGACGGCACCCGCATCGAGCTCTACGTGAACGGCGAGCTGCAGAACGTGGCAACCGACGTGCAGCATGTCGGCGGCCGCATTGCGCTGCAGAGCGAAGGCGCCTACATGCAGTTCCGCAACATCCGCATCCGTCCGCTGCTCGGCAAGGGCAACGGCAGGGGCTTCGAGTGACCGCCACGGACTCGCCGCGGATCGTTCGTCCCGACCCGGCGCGCGCTGCGCCGGTGCGCATGGACGGCGTGAAGGATGCGCGCATGGAGATCCTGGTGGGCCGCGAGCACGGCGCCCCCAATTTCTCGATGCGACACTTCGTGGTCGCCCCCGGCGGGCATACGCCGCTGCATTCTCACAACTACGAGCATGAGGTCGTCATCCTCGAGGGCGAGGCCGACGTGACCTACGGCACGTCCGTCCACCGCGTCCGCGGCGGCGACGTGCTCTACGTGGCCCCGAACGAGATGCACCAGTTCCGGAACGCCGGGACAGGTGACTTCCGGTTCCTGTGCTTCGTTCCCGCCAGCTTCGACTGCGGCAAGCCGACGCCGGGGTCGTGACCCGGCGAGCAAGCATGAGATTCAATTCAAGCTCACGCTCCCAAGCGCGGCGGTGAGGCCATTGCCGAACCGACGCCATTGGCGCACCGCGTGCCTGGCCCCCTCGCCGGAGGGGCAGTGGCGGCGCCATGCCGCCCGCCCCGCAAGGCGATGGGGCCAGTCGACGAGCGGGGCAGTTCGACGTTCGACCGCACCCTTCGCTGCGTGCGTTTGACGTTCGACCGCACCCTCCGCTGCGCGCGGGACCCCTGTCCCGCGGACGGCCTCGCTCCACCCGGCTCCTCTCGGCCTCGACGACAACCGCTCGTCCGG
>JBIIJH010000055.1:0-15444 GCA_044233905.1 Phycisphaerales bacterium | reverse complement strand
CATGCAGCCGCAGCGCCCGCTCATCGACTGGGCAAAGGCCGTGCAGGGTCACGTCGAGAAGGAGTGCGGGTTCCACCTGGTGCGCGGCCTCGGCGGGCACGGCATCGGACGCGACCTCCACGGCCCGCCGTTCATCTCCAACGTGGTGCCCACCTACCCCGGCGAATGGGGCGAGGCGTGGAAGCCGTGGGTCCCGGGAATGCTCGTGGCCGTGGAACCGATGCTCGCCGTCGGCACCACCGAGACGCGCACCAAGGGCCGCGAGTGGCCCATCTGGACCGCCGACGGATCGCTGGCCGTCCACTACGAGGCCGACGTCCTCATCACCGCGAAGGGCCCGCGCAACCTGACCGAGGGGCTGTTCGAGATGCCGGACGTGATCACGGGATGACGGCCGCGCCGTTTCGCACGGGGAACCCTCCCCGCGCGCGGCGCACCCGGCATTCCGTATCCTCCGCGCCATGCTGATCGCCTTCATCGCCACCGCCGCCCTCGCCATCCCGCCGCAGACCAAGGTCTCGACCGTCACCGACGACTACGCCGGCACCAAGGTCAACGACGACTACCGCTGGCTCGAGCAGCTGGAGAAGGACTCGCCCGAGGTCAAGGAGTGGACGGACGCGCAGCTGGCGAACCTGCGCTCGGTGCTCGACCCGCTGCGCTGCCGCGAGGAACTGACGCAGAAGCTCACGCCGCTCATGCAGATCACCTCGTGGGGCACGCCGATCATCCGCGGCTCCTACTACATGTACACCCTGCGCCAGGGCCGCATGAACCAGCCCGCCGTGTACTTCCGCGACGGCGGCGCCAACACCCCGCCGAAGGCGGTGCTCGACCCGAACGTGATCGACCCCTCCGGCCTCACCTCCGTGGACTGGTGGATGCCCTCGTGGCAGGGTTCGAAGCTTGCCTACGGCACCAGCCAGGCCGGCAGCGAGATGAGCGTCCTGAAGGTGATGCGCACCGACACCAAGGAGATGTTCAAGGACGAGATCCCCGGCAAGGTCACCTTCGGCGGCTGGAACGGCTGGGGCGACGCCTTCGTCTACACCAAGCTCACCGACCCGAAGGACCCGTACAGCCGCGTGGTGGCGTTCCACAAGCTCGGCGAGCCGGTGGAGAAGGACCCGGTCTTCCTGAAGCAGACCAAGCCCTCCGAGGTGCCCTTCGCCATGCTCGGCGCCGAGGACCGCTGGCTGTGCCTGGGCATGTCGCGCGGCTGGACGGAGAACGACCTCTGGGTGGCCAAGCTCAGCGAGCTGCGTGACGGCAAGGACAACCGCATCTCCATCGCCGTGGGCCGTGGCGCGCAGTTCACTCCCGTGGAAGTGGTGGAGAACACGCTCTACATGACCACCACGCTCGGCGCGCCCAACACGCGCCTGGTGGCGGTCGACATCAACAACCCGGCGGAATCCAACTGGAAGGTGATCATCCCCGAGCGCAGCGACGCCGTGATGAGCCAGGTGGACATGAGCAAGGACGAGATCGTGGTGGTCTGGCAGAAGGACGCCCATGACCTGGTGAACACCTACAAGTACGACGGCAAGCCCATCGCCGAGATGCCGCTCCCCGGCATCGGCAACGCCGCGGTCTCCTGCGACCGCAAGCACACGGAGATGTTCTTCTCCTACGCCAGCTACAACACGCCGCGCACCGTCTACCGCTGCGACCTGTTCTGGAAGCCCTACAAGCCCGAGGTGTGGGCCAAGCCGGAGGTGCCGGCCAAGCTCGACGACATCGAGGTGACGCAGATCCGCGCCGCCAGCAAGGACGGCACGCAGGTGCCGGCCTTCGTGGTGATGAAGCGCGGCACCAAGATGGACGGCAACAACCCGTGCGTGCTGTACGGCTACGGCGGCTTCGACGTCTCGCTGACGCCGGAGTTCATCCCCACCATCGTGCCCTTCCTGGAGCGCGGCGGCATCTACGTGGTGGCCAACCTGCGCGGCGGCGGCGAGTTCGGCGACGCCTGGCACAAGGCGGGCATGCTCGAGCGCAAGCAGAACGTCTTCGACGACCTGTACGCCATCGCCGAGCGCCTGACGACGGACAAGTACACGTCGGCCTCGCACCTGGCCGTGATGGGCGGCTCCAACGGCGGCCTGCTGACGGCCGTGGCCGTGACGCAGCGCCCCGAGCTCTGGAGCGCGGCCATCAGCGCCGTGCCGCTCTGCGACATGCTCCGCTACCAGAACTTCCTGCTGGCCAAGTACTGGGTGCCCGAGTACGGCGCCAGCGACGACGCCAACGCCTTCAAGTGGCTGAGCGCGTATTCGCCGTACCAGAACGCGAAGAAGGGCACCAAGTACCCCGCGGTGCTCTTCACGGCCGGCGAGAACGACTCCCGCGTGCACCCGCTGCACGCGCGCAAGATGGCCGCCATGCTCCAGGCGAACACGGGCAGCGACACGGCCGCCGAGCCGATCCTCCTCTTCGTGGACCGCGACGCGGGCCACGGCGCCGGCAAGCCGCTCGAGGCACGCGTGCGCGAGGCAGTCGACCAGTGGTCGTTCCTGATGTGGCAGACCGGCGCATGCAACTGACGGGCGCACGGTCGGCACGGATCGGCGTGCTTGCCTCGGGCGGCGGCCGCACCGTGGACAACATCGCTGCCGCCTGCGACTGCGGCGAGCTGGACGCCACCGTGGTGGTGTGCATCGTCACCAAGCCCACCGCGGGCGCGGCGGCGCGCTGCGCGGCGCTCGGCATCCCGGTGGCAGTGGTGCCGGCCGAGCCGGCCGACACGTTCGACGACCGCATCGACCGCGAGCTCCGCATCCACGGCGTGGACCTGGTGTGCCTGGCGGGCTACCTGCGGCGCTTCCGCGTGGACGCGTGGCTGGGGCGCGCGCTCAACATCCACCCCGCCCTGCTGCCGGACTTCGGCGGCCACGGCATGTTCGGCGAGCACGTGCACCGCGCGGTGATCGCCGCGGGCCGCACCGAGTCCGGCTGCACCGTTCACTGGGTGGACGCGCAGTACGACCACGGCCAGCACGTGGTCCAACGCCGCTGCCCGGTGCTGCCGGGGGACACGCCGGAGACCCTGGCCCAGCGGGTCTGGGCCGAGGAGACGCTTGCCTACCCCGAGGCGATCCGGCAGGTCCTGGGCGCGCAGGCGCCGGCCTGAACCCGGGCAGCGCCCCGGTCCGCGCCCCCGGGCCGGGGCTGAGAACGACGGATTTTGGGGTTCTCCCCGGCAATTGAGGAAACCCGTGGGGTTCTCCGTCGTAGCCTTTCGTGAAGTCGATGCGTTGTCTCGCCGCCATCGCGGTGCTGGCGCTCGCCGGACAAACGTCCGGGCAGGCATCGGCACCACCGGCATCGGCACCACCGGGATCATCGCCCTCATCCGCACCGAACACCGCGCCCGGCATTCGCGAGCGCGCCCCCGGCGATGCACCCGCCGGCCCCGGCCGCAAGGGCGCCGCTCCCGGCACGGGCGGCAGCATCGAGGTACCCGGCGCCACCGCACCGCGCCTGCGCGAGGACCCGCGCGCCCGTCGCGAGCAGGCGGAGTGGAAGGACGCACACCCCGGCAAGGTCTACCGCTACGGCGAGGACGCTGCGCACCGCGTCGTCTTCGTCACATGCCTCGATGAATCGAGCCACGACGAGATGCTCCGCATGCTCGGCGCGCAGGCCGACCAGCAGGCGTCCACGCTCTTCGACGCGCTGCCCGACACGGAGGTCTTCCTGGCCGTGGCCACGCCCGCCGACATCCGCAGGATCTTCGCCGACAGCCAGACCACCGCGGGCATGTACGAGCATCCGAAGCGGCGCCTCGTCACCGCGGACATCGGCACCGTGCTGCGCCACGAATGGACGCACGCCATGCACTTCGGGCATATGGAACGCCTGGGCCAGCCGCACATGATGTGGGTGCAGGAAGGCATCGCGGCGCTCTACGAAACCTACGAGATCTCGCCGGAAGGCACCATCCGCTTCCTGCCCTCCGACCGCCACAACGAGGCCCGCAAGATGGCCGCCAACCGGCGCGCGCTCTCGCTTTCGCAGGTGATCGTCATGAAGCCCGACGAGTTCATGGCCAAGAGCGCCGTGCTCTACCCGGTGGTGCGCTCGGTGTTCGAATACATGGCCGACCAGGGCAAGCTGCGCCCGTGGTACCGCCGCTACGTGGAGACCTTCGCGCAGGACCGCACCGGTCGCAAGGCCATCGAGGACACCTTCGGCACCACCATCGACGGCTTCGAGACCGCGTGGCGCGCGTGGGTGCTGGCGCGGCCCGCCGTGGACACCGCGGTCGGCCAGGGCGAGCGCGACGTGGGCGTCGAGGTGAAGGACGCCACCGACGGCGTGCAGGTCACGAAGGTCGCGCGCGGCTCCGCGGCACAGCGCGCGGGCATCCGCGCCGGCGACGTGATCGTGGCCGTCGGCGGCACGCCCGTCCGGTCGCAGCGCGAGTGGCGCCAGGCCACCGGAGCAATCCGCGTGCCGGAACTGGCCGTCACCCTGCGCCGCGAGGGAAAGCGCACGGAAATCACCCTTGTCTTCGACCGCCAGGCGCGCGCCACCGATGCCGCGCCGGCCGGTCCAACGAACGTCTTGCCCGCCGGATCCCACGGGGCCGGAATTTGCGCGGGATTGCTTGAAGAGGCCCTCACTACATCGGAAGGTTGAGTCGCTATGCAGATCACCATCAGCGCCAAGCACATGGACCTGACCGAACCCATCCGCACCTACATCGAAAGGAAGATGGCCAAGCTCCCGCACTTCTTCAACCGCCTCCAGGAGATCCACGTGGTGGTGGAGCGCGTCCCCAACGGATTCCACGTGGAAGTGGTGAGCGACGTCGAGCACCACAAGGATTTCGTCGCCAACAGCGTCCACCGCAACCTGTATGCGTGCGTGGACCTGGTGACGGACCGCTCGGTGCGCCAGCTCCACGAGTGGAAGGACCGCCTTCGCGGCGCAAAGAAGCACATGGGAACGCGTCGCCGCGTGGCGTGACCCCGTGACTTTCCTTGCATGGGCGGCCTGACCGCCCGGAGCCAATCTCTGTACGCTGTGCGGCCGCCGGAAACCCCGGCGGCCGCTGGCGTTGCGGGCATTGCCCGTGCCGGCGTCCCGACGCCCCAGGCCGCACCGAGCCGTACCAGGAAGAACAGACATGAAGCTCCGCGACATCGTCGTCGAGAAGGCCATCATCGCCCCGCTGAAGTCGACCAAGCGCGACGACGCGATCCGCGAGCTCGTGGACTGCCTGGCAGCCAGCGGCGCCGTCAAGCCCGCACTCGCCGACGAACTCTCGAAGGCCGTCATCAAGCGCGAAAAGAAGGGCTCCACCGGCTTCGGCCACGGCGTGGCCGCACCGCACGTGAAGACCCCCGAGGTGCAGCGCGTGTTCGCCGCCGTCGGCATCGCGCCGGGCGGGCTCGAGTTCCAGGCGCTCGACAAGCAGCTTGTCCACGTGGTCTTCCTGCTGCTCTCGCCGGAGGACCGGCCCGAGGAGCACATCGACGCCATGGAGTGCATCTTCGGCGTCCTCACCCAGGACAAGTTCCGCCGCTTCCTGCGCCAGGCCAAGACGCCTGTCGAGGTGTGGGGCCTCCTCGAGGAGGCGGACTCCGCCTCGCAGCAGCGCTAAGGGACGCATCCCGCACGTTGGCATCCGCCCGCACCACGATCCAGAACTCCCTCGGCCTGCACGCGCGGCCGGCGATGGCGTTCGTGGACGCGGCGAGCGGCTTCGCGGCCGACGTGCGCGTGCGCCGCACGGACAACGAGGAAATGGTGGACGGCAAGAGCATCATGCAGATGCTGCTGCTGGCCGCCACGCAGGGAACCGAACTCGAGATCACGTGCGAGGGCAGCGACGCGGACCGCGCGCTTTCCGCCCTCGTGCGCCTGGTGGAGTCCAAGTTTGACGAGGAATGACGCACCGGTCGAGCGCGTGACGATCGTCGGCGACGGCCAGATGGGCGTCGTGATGGCCGCCATGCTGGCCGAGCGCGGCGTGCCGGTCACGGTGTGGGGCCCGTTCCGCGCGTCGATCGACGAGCTCGCCCGCACGCGCCGCAGCGCGCGGCTGCCGGAGCTTGCCATCCCCGACGCGGTGCGCTTCGAGGCCGACGGCGCGCAGGCGCTCGCGGGTGCCACCATCGCCGTGAACGCCGTGCCCACGCAGTTCGTGCGCGCGGCGTGGCAGCCGATTGCCGCGCACCTCGCTGCCGGCGTGCCGGTGGTGAGCGTGACGAAGGGCATCGAGGACGGCACCCTGCTCCGCCCGAGCGAGGTGCTGGCGCAGGCCGCCGCGTGCCCGGGCGGGCGCGCCGTGGCGGTCCTCAGCGGACCGACCATTGCCGCGGAACTTGCCATGCGCCTTCCCGCCACCATGGTGAGCGCCAGCACCGACGCCGCGCTCGCCGAGCGCGTGCAGCGGACGTTCTCGCTGAAGTGGCTCCGCATCTACACCAACACCGACGTGGTGGGCGTGGAGATCGCCGGCGCCGCCAAGAACGTGGTGGCGCTTGCCGCCGGCATGGTGGATGGCCTGGGACTGGGGTCGAACGCCAAGAGCGCACTGCTTGCGCGCGGGCTGGCGGAGATCGTGCGGCTCGGCTCCGCGCTCGGCGCGCGGCCGGAGACCTTCTTCGGCATCGCCGGCGTAGGCGACCTGGCCACCACCTGCTTCAGCCCCGAGGGACGCAACCGTTCCTGCGGCGAAGCCATCGGCAGCGGCGAGTCGCTGGCCTCGTACCTGGCGCGGACCAACTCCGTGGTCGAGGGCGTGGCCACCTCGCACGCGCTTCTGGCGCTGGCCCAGAAGCACGGCGTGGACATGCCCATCGTGCAGGCCGTGGAATCGATCCTCTTCCACGGAAAGACGCCCGCCGAAGCCATCCGCGACCTCATGGGGCGCGAGGCGGGTGCGGAACGCGTGGGGTGAGGTCCGGGCGTAGAATTACTCACCATGAGCACCGCCCCCATCGCCGGGATGACCCCCGCCGACGAGCAGTCGAACCGCCCCTCCGCCGCCGAGGCCCTGGCCTCGGGTGGCAGCCAGCTTGAACGTCGCCTGGTGGTGGCGCTCTCGGGCGGCATGCTCCTCCTGGTCTCGTGGCTGGGGAACGCGCTCTTCAGCTTCGCCGAGAACGTGACGCAGATCCCGGCGGCCATCGGCGCCATCATCGTGGCCACGCCGCTCTTCGCGGGTGCCGTGCGCGAGGTGCGCAACGGCCAGCCCGGCGGCAACGCGCTCGCCAGCCTCGCGGTGCTCGCCGCCATGGCGAACAACTTCTTCCTGCAGGCCGGGTTCCTCGCCTTCTTCCTGTGGCTTGCCGAACTCATCCTGAGCCGCACCGCGTGGGGCGCGCAGCGCGCCATCCGCGAGCTCATCGAGCTCACCCCCGACGAGGCGCGCGTGGTGGGCGCCGACGGCAGCGAGCGGCAGATCGCGCTCGCCCAGGTACAGGTGGGCATGACCGTGCGCGTGCGCCCCGGCGAGAACCTGCCGGTGGACGGCACGGTGACCGTGGGCAGCACCTCGATCAACCAGGCGTCGCTGACCGGCGAAAGCGTTCCCGTGGAGGCGCAGCCCGGCACGCAGGTCTACGCAGGCACCGCGAACATCACCGGCCAGGTGGACATCGCCGTCACGGCCGTGGCCGGGCAGACCACCATCGGCAAGGTGGAGAACCTGATCCGCGAGGCGGAGAAGTCGAAGACCGCGCGGCAGGAGCTCATCGAGAAGCTCTCCAACTACTACGTGCCGGTGGTGCTCATGGTGGCGGGCCTCGTGTGGTTCTTCACCTCCAAGAGCACCGATCCCGCCACGCGCGACGCGGCGGCGGTGCGCGCCATCACGGTGCTGGTGGTGACCACGCCGGGCGCGCTCCTCATTGCCTACCCCACCGCGATGGTGGCTGCGTTCGCCGCGGCCGCGCGCCTGGGCATCATGGTGAAGCAGACCAGCACGCTGGAGGCCGCGGGCGCGGTCGACACCGTGGTGATGGACAAGACCGGCACGCTGACCACGGGCAAGTTCGCGGTGAGCCGCCTGGTGCCTGCGGAGGGCGCCGACGGTGCCGCCCTGCTCCAGTCCGCGGCCGATGCGGAGCAGAGCTCGAACCACCCGCTCGCCAAGAGCATCATGGAGACCGCGGTGCGCGCGCGCCTGGTGCCGGCCACGGTCACGGGCTACAAGGAAGTGCCGGGCCGCGGCGTGGAGGCCGCGACGCCTGCGGGCACGGTGTACGCCGGACGCGGCATGTGGATCGCGGAACTCAACGCCGGCGCCGCCGCGCAGGTGAAGTCCGTGGAGGAGAAGCTCGAGGGCATGAGCGGCGTGCACGTCATGCTGGGCGACCGCTACCTGGGCGCCGTGGGCCTCGAGGACAAGCTGCGCCGCAACGCCGCGGAGACCGTGGCGGAACTGCGCCAGCTGGGCGTCCGCAAGGTGGTGATCTTCACCGGCGACCGCCTGAGCGTGGCCAAGCGCGTGGGCGAGGCCGTGGGCGTCGACGCCATCGAGGCCGAGTGCCTGCCCGAGGAGAAGCACGAGGAGCTCAAGTACCTGATCCGCCGCGGCGCGCGCACGCTGGTCGTGGGCGACGGCATCAACGACGGCCCGATCCTGGCGAGCGCCGACGTGGGCGTGGCCATGGGCCTCTCCGGCAGCGACATCGCCACCAACAGCGCGGGCGTCGCGCTCATGAACGACGACCTGCGCAGCATCCCGTTCCTCCTCGAGCTGGCGCGCAAGGCCAAGGGCATCGTGGCGGTGAACATCGGTGCGAGCCTGCTGCTTGCGCTCGTGGGCCTGGCGCTCGCGGCCACCGGCAAGATCGACATCTGGATCACGCCGTTCTACCAGGCCGCCGCGTACGTGTTCGTCATCGCGAACAGCCTGCGCCTGGTGCGCTTCGGCGAGGACTTCGCCGCGGCGGAAGAGATGCGGCGCACGCAGGAGGCGATGGCCGTGGCCAAGCCGGTGCGTGCGGCGCAGAAGGCGTGATAAATCCGTACCCGGTTATGTTTGCACCAATTTCCTCGCAGGTCTGCAGGCGGCGCAGGCGCGTGAGGAAATTGGTGCAAACATAACCGGGTACGGATTTGGCTACCCTGCCTCCATGCACCGCTGCCCGCAGTGCGATTACGCATACGGTCCCCTGCCGGGGGTGCCACGCGATCGCTTCGGCGAGTTCACCGCGGACGTGCGCTGCCCGGAGTGCGCGTTCGAGATCCCGAAGGGCGCCCGGCTCATCGTGGGATCGTCGATCGAGGCGGGATCGCAGCCGCTGACGGCGCGCCGCCGGACGGCGCAGGTGCTTCTGGCGCTCGCACCGGTCGGCTACCTCTCGTTCTCCGGCATGGAGGGGCTCGTGGGCCTGCTCGCCCCGGGGGGATCCGGCATCACTGCATGGAACGCGATTCGAACTTCGTTCCTCGCAATCGGCGTGCTCGTGGCGTGGCGGGCGTGGCGACGATGGACGCCGCGCGATGCCGACGACGGGCGTGCGCAAGCCTCATTCGACGTGCGGTGGCTGTGCCTTCCGGACGGGCTCCGGACGTTCGATGGAACGCCGTCCGGGCCGAGCGACGCCGATCCGCCGTCCGCCCGGAAGTTCATCGCATCCGCCGACATCCGGTCGATCGTCGCACGAAGCCCGTACGACAGGGGCAAGCGCTGGCGCGTCGGCGACCGTGCGGTGGCCTGCCTGAGCGTGTCCGCGTGGCACCGCGGTTCCGACGGACGCCGCGCGGACATGTGGGAGCTCGCGAACTTCGTTGACACGGGTGCGGACGTCGGCCCACCCGGCCAGGATCGTGCCTTCGCGATCATCGAGGCGGGCGACGCGATCGCGCGCGGGATGCGCCGAACCCTCGGCATCGCGGCGGCAGCGGATGCCGAGCACCCGGGAGCCGGCCCGCTGCCGGAGGACGCACCGGCGACCATGGTCGTCGAGGGCGCGCTGCATGCGCTGCCGCCCTGGCCCGCGCGGGCGATGGTCCCGGCATTTCTGATCGGCATGCCGGTCGCGATCGCGATCTTCTCGCTGCTTGGCTTCGCGATCATGGCCGTCGTGCGCGTGATCGAGGGTCTTCCAAACAACCTGCCGGCGTGGATGCCGCTCTCCCTCGCGGGGTGTGCGGCCTTCGTCGCGGTCTTCCTGCCGCTCCTCGTCTTCCTGCTGCGACGAAGCCGCGCACGTGAGTTCGCGCGCTGCCGCTGGGAAGTGGGCGCGCGCGGCATCCGCGTCACCGAGCTGCACGCGGACCGCAAGGGGAATCCGACGGGCGAATCCGTCCGCGACATTCCGGGCGAGCGCATCGCGACGATCGCCGCGATTCCCGTCCACGGACGCATCCGACTCGTCGCGCGCGACCGCTCGGCGCGCGAGCTCGCGGGCGTCACGCTCGACTCGATCCCGGAGCAAGGCGCGGAGGCGCTCGCGCAGCGGATTCGCGAGCTCGCGTGGGGCGGCGGACGCCGCGCGTCCTAGGCCGGCATCAGCTCCCGAGCCTCGCGCGGACCGCGGCCACCAGCCCGTCGCAGTCCACCTCGGCCGGGATCGGCACGTGCAGGTGGATTTCGCCCATGAGCCCGAGCTCGCGCGCGGTGCCGCGCACCGTCAGCGTGTCGGTCTGCACGGGAATCGAATTGTCCGTCGCGAACTGCTGGCCGAAGGTCACGCGCGAGATGCCCGTTGCCGGCACCACGGTCACGGACGCATGCGGCTTGCCGCGCGTCACGATCCGCAGCCGGCCATGCTCCGCGATCCAGGTCTGCGTGCTGCGCTGGAAGCGCGCGCGCGGGCGGGCGATCGGGCGCATCATCATGCGGGTGCCGGCGACGATCCCGATCGGCAGCGTCGCGAAGCCAACCATCTGCACGACGACGGCGGTCACCTTCGAAACGGCCCCGACCATCAGTACCATCGACGTCGCGAACAGGGCGAAGAACAGCGACACTCCCGCCGCGATCACGAACCAGCCGCGGGAGCCGCCCTTCATGCGCGCCTCGCCGGAGTGCGCGAAGCCCGAGATGACGATCGCGCCTTCCGGCATCGAGAGGCCACACTCCGGGCATGTGACCGCGGCGGGAAGCGGTTCCCACCATGCGCCGTCCGGCACCGACGCGAGGCGATGGCTGCATCGCGGGCAGGTGGGTGGCTCGGCGACAGTGCCCGCCGTCACGGCGACCGGGACGCCGAGGCGGTTCGGATCCCCGTCGATCGTCGGCGTGTCGACCGCGCCCACTCGCTTCGACTCGACGGGCATCGGCACATTCTCCGGAGCGCTCCGAAGCGTGCGCTCGAGCGGCCGAGCGAGCGACTCGGGCCGCACGCCCTCCGGCATCACCAGCCAGATGGTGCCGGCGAAGCGCCCGTCGCTCATGTTCGACGCGTTCTTCGCATCATTTGCCGACCACAGCACGAGCGGCGTCACGAAGTCGATCGCGCCCGCCTCGCCCGCGCCCTTCTTGCGGAACATCGGGATGTGACGGCGCCCGCGCACGTCGCGGATGTCGCCGCCGGCGAGGCTGCGCGGCTTCGCGTCGGCCCCGGGCTCGCCGGACCAGAGGTGCACGCCGCCGGGCACGACCATCGCCCGCCGCATCCGGGCGCCGGCACGCTCGCCGGACGAGCCGTCCACGCCGCGCCACCGCCGCCACACGAACCACGCAGCGACGCCGATGCCTGCCGCCGCCGGCAGCGCGCCGAGCATCCAGTCCTGCAGCGCGCTCATCGGGATGCCGTTCTTGAGCGTCGTGCCTCGCAGCGCCTCGCGGATGACCACCGCGCTCATCATGCAGAGCCACGGCCCGCCGATGGCCACGGCCGCACCAATCGCGATCGCCATCACGCCGCGGCGGCCGTTCGGGTCGACCACGTCGGGCGCGGCGCCGCCGACGAGGCAGTGCGCGCCAGGCGGGATCTCGAGCGCGCACTCCGGGCAGCGCAGGCGCTCGGTGGTCGCGCCGTAGGGCTCCGCGGGAGCGCCGGGGAGCCCGGTCAGCGCGTACGCGCAGCGGGGGCAGCGGCACCGCGCGACGGGCACCGCGGCGCCGGACCGCGGCGCGACGCCCGAGCCGGCGGCCGGCGCGTCAGGCAATCGTCACCTTCGGGTCGAGGTACACGTCCTGGATGGCGTTCAGGATCTTCACGCCCTCCGGCATCGGTCGCTGGAACGCCTTGCGGCCGGAGATCAGGCCCTGGCCGCCGGCGCGCTTGTTGATGACGGCGGTCTTCACCGCATCCGCCAGGTCGTTCTCGCCGCTCGCGCCGCCGGAATTGATCAGGCCCACGCGCCCCGCGTAGCAGTTGAGCACCTGGTAGCGGCAGAGGTCGATCGGGTGATCGCTTGAGAGCTCCGAGTAGATCCGCTTGTCGAACTTGCCGTAGCTCGAGCCGCCCGTTCCCATCGCCACGTATCCGCCGTTGAGTTCCGGCAGCTTCTGCTTGATGACATCGGCCTTGATGGTGACGCCCAGGTGGTTTGCCTGCCCGGTGAGGTCGGCGCTCAGGTGGTAGTCCTTGCCGCCCGCCTTGAACGCGTCGTTGCGCAGGTAGCACCAGAGGAAGGTGCACATGCCCAGCGAATGCGCTTCCTCGAAGGCCTCGGCCACGTACATGATCTCGCGCGTGGCGCCGGCGCTGCCGAAGTAGATGGTGGCGCCGATGGCGCACGCGCCCAGGTTCCACGCCTCGCGCACGGTGCCGAAGGGAATCTGCGACGCCGCGTTCGGGTAGGTGAGCAGCTCGTTGTGGTTGTACTTCACCATGAACGGGATGCGGTGCGCATACTTGCGGCTGACGCTCGCGAGCACGCCGAAGGTGCTGGCCACCGCGTTGCAGCCGCCCTCCACCGCGAGCTTCACGATGTTCTCGCCGTCGAAGTACGCGGGGTTCTTGGCAAAGCTCGCGCCGGCCGAGTGCTCGATGCCCTGGTCGACCGGCAGGATGCTCATGTAGCCGGTGCCACCGAGGCGGCCGTGGCCGTAGATCCGCTGCAGGCTCGCGAGCACCTGCGGGCTGCGGTCGCTCGGTGCGAAGCAGCGATCGACGAAGTCGGGGCCCGGGAGGTGCAGCGCGGACTTGGAGACCTTCGCGGTGTGCGAGAGGAGGCCGTCGGCCTCGGCGCCAAGGGTCTTCGAAACGTCGATGGTGAGGTTTGCCATGGAGCGCGGATGTTAGGAAATGGGTGCCAGGAACGCCTGTCCCTCATTTCTGCCCGGCGAAACAAGGGCGGGCGCTTCCGCCGCAAGAACTTCCGCCGGATTCCCCAGCGAAACCGCGGCCACGGCTACGGTCGCCGGCCGCGCGGCCAACCAACGGTCTTGCCGGTCCACGGGCGGACGGTGGCGTGAACATTCTTCTTGACACATATCGCTTTTATGGAATACTGCCATGCAGCACGGATGGGACATCGAATTCACGGACGAGTTCGGGCGGTGGTGGGACACCCTGGCGACGGTCGACTAGGCGGTTCGCGAAGCGGATCACCTGTACGACGAACACCTGGAAACACTGCGCAAGAAAGGACTGATCGGATGAAGACGCGGAATTGGTCGGAACTCAAGCGGAAGATGCCGCCCGAATCCCGCGCGCGCGTCGATGCACGCGTGGCCGCGACGCTTGCGGCGATGCCGCTGACCGAGATGCGCAAGGCCATCGGGATGACGCAGGCCGAACTTGCAGGCAACCTGGAGACCGGCCAAGGCACCGTCTCCAAGCTTGAGCATGCCACCGACATGTACCTCTCGACCCTGCGCAAGTACGTCGAGGCGCTCGGGGGCGAGCTGCACCTGATTGCATCGTTCCCGCAGGGGCGTCGATTCGAGATCGAGCGGATCGAGGAGAGATAGGTCTGGGGACGGACGAAACTAGCTGATCCAACCGCCGCAGAGCACGCGATCACCCTCGAAGCACACAACGGCCTGGCCCGGCGCCACGGCCGGCTGCGCGGCGTCAAAGCGCACTTTCATATCCGGCTGCGCGCCCGCACCCGGCACTGCCCGAACCTCTGCCGGCACCGGCTCGCTGTTGTAACGAATCTTGGCCAGGCAACGCGTCCATTCGGCGCGAGGCTCCACCAGCCAGTTGCAGTCGGCCGCCATGCAGCCCTCCGAGAGGAGCGCCTCGCGCGGGCCCACGGTCACGGTGTTGGTGGCGGCATCCTTCCGCACCACGTAGATCGGCTCGCCCACGGCCACGCGCACGCCCTTGCGCTGGCCCACGGTGAAGTGCTGGTGCCCCGGATGCTCGCCGAGGATCTGCCCGGAGAGGTCCACGATGGTGCCGGGCCGCACCGCCTCGGGCGTGCGCCGCGCCACCAGGCCCGCGTAATCGTTGTCCGGCACGAAGCAGATCTCCTGCGAATCCGGCTTGCCGAAGACGGGAAGCCCCAGCTCCTCGGCCAGTGCGCGCACCGCGGGCTTGCGCATGCCGCCGATCGGCAGCAGCATCCGCGCCAACCGCTCGCGCGGCGCGCCGAAGAGCACGTAGCTCTGGTCCTTGTCCAGGTCCACGCCTCGCCGCAGCGCGAATCCGCCGGCGTCATCCGGCTCCACGCGCGCGTAGTGACCGCTTGCCACGAACTGCGCGTCGATCTGCTCCGCGTAGTCGTGCAGCTTGCCGAACTTCAGCCAGTCGTTGCAGCGCACGCACGGGTTCGGCGTGCGGCCGGCGTTGTATTCGCCCACAAAGTAGTCGATGATCCGCCCGAAGTCCTTCTTGAAGTTCACCACGTAGAAGGGAATGCCGAGCTTCGCCGCCACCAGCCGCGCATCGGCAGCGTCGTTGATGGAGCAGCAGCCCTGGTGGCCGATCTTGAGCGAAACACCCGCGCCGCCCGCCCCCGGCACCGCGCACTGGTCCGCGCGCTCAAGCTCGTCGAACGTCTCGCCCGGGCTACCGAGGCGCATGAACACGCCCACCACGTCATGACCCGCGCGCTGCAGGAGCGCGGCAGCGACGGAGGAATCGACTCCACCCGACATGGCGAGGAGGACGCGGGGCATTCGGCGGATCGTAGACGCATGCAATCCGCCCATGGCCTCCACCCGATGCCCGGCGGCAGGACCCGCCGCTCCCAAACCGCAACGGTCACCAGCCGAAGTCGATGCCGAGATGCGCGCGGAGCGCTTCGTTGTGGGGCTTGAAGTAAGCGTCGAGGTAGCTCAGCACTTCGGGATCGGCTTCCGACTTGACGTGGCCGACGTTGCGGGCATCGAGACGGGGAACCTTGAAGTCGGGATCCACGCCAACGAACTCGAAGGCACGCCGGAGCGTCGCGAGTGGATCTGCGTTGAGCTTGTTGCTGTCGAGAATCAACATCCGTTCACGGGGTATCAACTGCTGGTAACGCTGGATCTGCTCCAGGTACAGGCCCCGAAACTTGTAGCTGAAGTGCCGGAACTCACGGCAAGAATAGTCATGCCTCTCGAGAGAGTCCCGGATACGTTCCTGCTCCGAC
>JBIIJH010000003.1:0-47939 GCA_044233905.1 Phycisphaerales bacterium | reverse complement strand
ACGATCTTGGTCGGGTCGCGGCGGCCCTCGGACTCGGACGCCTTGGCGACCTGGTCGTACGCGACGGGCGCGCTCAGGCCCTTGGCGGCCTGCACGGCGGTGATCGCGGCGGTGAGGGTGGTCTTGCCGTGGTCGACGTGGCCGATCGTGCCCACGTTGACGTGCGGCTTCGTGCGGGTGAACGTTCCCTTTGCCATGGCTGTCGTTGCTCCGAGAGAGTGGTGTGCGCGCGGGGCGCTTCTGTTGCCGGCCGCGCGATTCTGGACGAGGGAGACAGGTGCGGCCGCGCCTGCCTGACCCAAGCCACCGAAGGGGATTGAACCCTCGACCTCACCCTTACCAAGGGTGTGCTCTACCACTGAGCTACGGTGGCCGACGATGAAAACGCCGCCCGATTCACGGGCGGCGAACGGGAAAGGCTACCGGGAATGGCGGTGCGATTCAAGCGACGCGGCGGATGGGCGGCAGCTCGGTGCCGGCGCGCCCGGCTGGCCAATAAAGTCCGCCTGCGGTCAGTTGCGCTGGTCGAGCCGCTCGATCCGCGTCTGGCGATTGGTCAGGAGGTCCGCCACGTTGATCCACTTGGTCTGGCTGGTGACGTGGCCGTCCATGTAGAGCATGCAGCACACGTCGCCCACGTAGCGGAAGTCGACCTCGCACTGCGCGTTGCCGGCGAGCCAGGCGTTTGGGGCGACGGTCGCGTTCGGAAGCGGGATGGTCTCGCCCGCGCGCGAATCGACGAGGTACATCGACATCGCCGGGTGGCGGATCATGGCGTTCGTGAACCACGTGCCGAGCGCGTTGGTGCCCGAGGGGCGCGCGTCGAAAAAGTCGTTGGCCGCGAAATAGCCAGGCTGGCCGGCCTCGGCGATCGAAGCCCCGTTGCCGAAGGGCCGCGCGATGCCGGTGTCGTCGTCGAGGAGCGGCTTGGTCATCTCGACCTTCGAGCGGAAGACGTTGCCGGAGGGCATGTCGGGGTTGGTGTAGGCCCAGTAGTCGGGGGAGTCGTAGCGGTAGTCCCAGGCAGGGTTCGGGACGTCGACGGAATCGCCGCTGCGCGGCGGGATGGGGCCGAACTGACCGACCGTCCAGAGGATGTCGGCCCACGAGCCCTGGAAGAGCGGCCCGATGTTCGGCTGCGAGCCGGCCGGCGACGGGCTGCGCACCGTGGTGCGCGAGGACATGGCCGTGTAGTCGAACTGGCTGGGCACCACGTGGTCGCGGTTGTCCAGCGAGTAGGACGTCATCAGCGCCGCGATTGAGCGCATGTTGCTCTGGCTGGTGACGAGATCCGCGTTCTTTCGCACCAGGGAGAGGGCCGGCAGCAGGATGCCGATGAGGGCCGCCAGGATGGCGACGACCACCATCACTTCGACCAGCGTGAAGGCGGCGAAGGCAGCGTGTCTGGCGCGGGTGCTCATCGGTGGGTCTCCGGCAGTCCTATACGGGTAGAGCGCTCAGGTAAGCGCCATCGTCATCAGGAATTCGGCGTTCGACTTGGTCTTCGCCACGCGGCTGCGCAGCAGTTCCATGGCCTCCACCGTGTTCATGTCGCTCGTCACCTTGCGCAGGCGCACGATGAGGTCGTGCTCCTTGGGGTCCATGAGGAGCTCCTCGCGGCGGGTGCCGCTGGCGGCGATGTTGATCGCCGGGTAGACGCGCTTCTCCATGAGCTTGCGGTCGAGGTGCAGCTCGGCGTTGCCGGTGCCCTTGAACTCCTCGAAGATCACCTCGTCGGCGCGGCTGCCGGTGTCCACCAGCGCCGTGCCCAGGATGGTGAGCGAGCCGCCGTTCTCGATGTTGCGCGCGCTGCCGAAGAACTTCTTGGGCTTGATGAGCGCGGAGTTGTCCACGCCGCCCGAGCCGATCTTGCCGGAGCCGGGCATGGCGTTGTTGTAGCCGCGAGCCAGGCGCGTGATGCTGTCGAGCAGGATCACCACGTGGTCGCCGAACTCCACCATGCGGCGCGCCTTCTCGGAGACCATCTCGGCCACCTGGATGTGGCGGATGGCTTCCTCGTCGAAGGTGCTGGCCACCACCTCCACCCTGCCCTTGGTGTTGCGGCGGAAGTCGGTGACTTCCTCGGGGCGCTCGTCCACGAGCAGCACGATCACGTGCACGTCGGGGTGGTTGGCGGTGATGGCGTTGGCCAGCTGCTGCAGGATGACGGTCTTGCCGGTGCGCGGCGGCGCCACGATGAGCGCGCGCTGGCCGAAGCCGAGCGGCGTGACCATCTCGATGACGCGCGGCTCGATGCGCGCCGGTTCCGCCAGGTTCTCCAGGTGGATGCGCTTGTTCGGGTGGAGCGGCGTCAGGTTCTCGAAGGTGGGCAGGTCATGCAGCGACTTCGGGTCGCGGCCATTCACGCTCTCCACGCGCAGCAGCGCGAAGTACGTCTCTTGGTCCTTGGGAGGGCGGATCACGCCCTTCACCACGTGGCCCTTGCGGAGGCCGAAGCGGCGGATCTGGCTCGGGGAGACGTAGACGTCGTCCGGCGAGGGCTGGTAGCTGTACTCGGCGCTGCGGAGGAACCCGTAGCCGTCGTGCAGGATCTCGAGCGTGCCCTCGGCGATCATCAGGCCCTGCTTCTGGGCGCGGGCGCGCAGGACCTCGAAGACCAGCTGCTGCTTGGGCAGGCCGATCTGGTCCTCCAGGCCTTCCTTCTTGGCGAGCTTCACCAGCTCGTCGTTCTTCATCTTCTGGAGCGCGGAGAGGTTCAGGTCGTCCTTCTTGGCGACCTCGAACTTGCCCTTCCACTCCTTCTCGAACTCCGCGAGCTCGAGCTCGAGCTGCTCGTCCGTGGGCACGATGCCGGTGGGCTGCTCGTAGGCATGGTGATGGTTGCGGTGATGTCCGCCACCACCTCCACCGCCACCTCCGCCACTGCCTCCACCACCACCCTTGCGACGACGACGCTTGCTCATGGTTCTGCTCCGATTCGTGTGACGCCCCGGATTGGGGCGCATGCCGGCTGCGGCGAATGCCGCGGTGAGACGTGAAGTGAAAGTGACCGGGTCGGATCGGGAGGCCGGCAGGCTCCCGTTCGGACGTTTCGTGAGGGGTTCCCCGTTTGGACGCCTGGCCAGGGGCCACACGACGCCAAGGGCGTCGTCCGACGTTGCGTGCCTCAGGCCGGAGAACCGGGACGGGGGCAGGCTTCGTCAAGCACCGCGCGCACCTGCGCGCGCAACGAGGCGGGGTCGCCTTCGTTGCTGACAACATGATGCGCGCAAGCGCGCTTCTGGTCAAGTGGCCACTGGGCAGCCTCGCGGCGGGCGAGTTCCTCGGCGGACCAGCCTCGGTTGGCGCGGACGCGCTCCAGGCGCAGTTCCAGCGGGGAATCGACGAAGATCACGCGGTGGCAGGCCGAGCCGAGCCCCGCCTCCAGGAGGAGCGGCGCGTCGATAACGAGGGCACGCGTCCCGGGCGGCGGCGAGGCGAAGAGCTGCTCGCGGTGGCGCTCGATCCACGGATGGACGAGTGATTCCAGTCGCTTGCGGTCGCCGAGGGAGGAGAACACCACTTCGCCGAGCTTGGCACGATCGATCGCGCCGTCCGGCGCGCGCACGCGGTCGCCCCACCACGAGAGGATCTCGGCGCGGATGGACGGGTGGTTCAGCGCCTCGCGCGCCAGCGCGTCGCTGTCGCAGACCAGGCAGCCTTCCTCGGCGAGGATGCGCGCGACGGTGGACTTGCCGGCGCCGATGCCGCCGGTGAGGCCGAGGGTGGGGGGGTGGGGGTGCATTACCCCATTGATGCTAGCCCGTGGACCTAGGAATCCACGGGGATCGGCATGCCGAATTAGCATTGGGCGAGGTATGCCGACTGTCGGGACGAGTCCGTTGCGCATTCACCTCCTCGGATTGGCAGAGGATCTCCCGCTGCTTCCAATGGTGGAGGCGATCCGTGCCTCCCAAGGCCTCGTTCCGCGGACACCCCCCAACCCGCACATCTACCGCCGCCTGATCGATGAGCTCCGAACGAGCGTGATGCTCGTGGATTCCGCCCGGGAAGCACACATCCTTCTGCACCCGCACGATGCGCTGGCGCATCCAGAGAATGCGGCAGCCTCCGTAACTGCGGCACAAGATCTTGCCCTGCCACTGGTGCTGCTGTCCGAATCGGACCATGTCGGCCCCTCGTCCGTCCAGCATGGCACCCTGTACCGATCCTCGATCTGCGCATCGCGACAGACGAGCAACGAGAGGGTGGCAGCGGGGTTCGTTCCGGACCTTCTGAATGAGCGCGATGGACGCCATCCACGCGCACTGCCGTGGCGGGATCTGCCTTCGGTGGGATTCATCGGACATGCGACCCATGGCATCCGGTCCCTTGGGTACCTGCGCCGGGGTTGGCAGCACTTCTACGGATTCCGGCTTCGCGAACGGGTGTTGCGTGCGTTCGAGGCATCGCCCGCCGTGGACGCCCGATTCGTGCGGCGTACGATGAACCTCGGCCCGCCAATGGCGGGCGTCGACGTGAACGAGCACCGCCGCAGGATGCGGCGCGAGTACGTGGATTCGGTCCTTTCGTGCGACTACGCGCTGTGCATGCGCGGCGCCGGCAACTGGAGCTATCGACTGTTCGAGACTCTGTCGGCGGGTCGGATCCCGGTGCTCGTCGACACAGACACACTGCTTCCGCTCGAAGGTGAGATCGACTGGACGCAGCACCTCTGCAGGATTCCGGCAAGCCGGCTGTATGACGCAGGACGACTGCTGGCGGAGTTCCACGCCGACATCGGTGCCGCAGGGTTTGAGCGGATGCAGTTGGCCAACCGCAAACTCTGGCAGGAGCGCCTGGAGCCAGCAGCGTTCTTCGGCAAGTTGCTCCGCGACAACGCCCTCCGCGGCGACGGCTGACCGCCTTCATCCGCGATTCCCCGGGTCAACCAGTCACACGGGACCATGTGGCCCCACCGATACCGTCCTTGACGGCGACTCCGAGCTTCGCCAGTTCGTCCCGCGCGCGATCACTCTCCGCCCAGTTCTTCGTGGCACGGGCAGCGGCACGGGCGGCAATCAGGCCCTCCACCGCAGCGACGAAAGCCGGGTCGTCGGCCGGGGTCGAACCCGCCACCGGCGCATTGCGCCCAAGCACTCCGAGCACCGAATCAATGGCGAGCAGGCTGGCGAGCTCGCGATGCGGGCATGACGCCGCGTGCGCCTCGGGCTTGGCGCCGACCGCCTCGTTGAGGGCGGCGATGGCGCGGGCCAGGTTGAGGTCATCACACACGGCGTCGGTGAACGCAGCGAGCGCGCGTTCGAACGGACCGGCAGCGCGCGCTTCGTCCGGCGCCCCGCCCTGCTTGGCGCGGTCCACCAGCTGTGCGTGCGCACGCGACCAGCGATCGATCATGCGCTGGCAATCCTGGAGGCCCTGCATGGTGAAGTTGGCGTTGCTGCGGTAGTGCGTGCGCACCAGCTCCAGCCGCAGCGCCGCCGGGGTGACGCCCTTGGCGAACAGATCACGCGCGGTGAAGAAGTTGCCCTTGCTCTTGGACATCTTCTCGCCCTCCACCTGCAGGTGGCGGGTGTGGAACCACGTGCGGGCGAAGACGGGAAGGCCGGTCGCGCAGCAGCTCTGCGCCACCTCGCACTCGTGGTGCGGGAAGATGTTGTCCTCGCCGCCGGAGTGGATGTCGATCTCGTCGCCGAGCAGCATGCGCGCCATGGCGCTGCACTCGATGTGCCAGCCCGGGTAGCCCTCGCCCCAGGGCGACGGCCAGCGCATCAGGTGCTTCGGATCGGGCTTCCAGAGCATGAAATCCGCGGGGTGGCGCTTCACGGCCTGGTGCGCGGCGTCGATGCGCTCGCCCGCGCCCTCGCGCAGCTGGTCGAGCGTGTTGCCCGAGAGCTGGCCGTACGCCGGGAACGAGCGCACGTCGAAGTACACCGCGCCGTCGGACGCCACGTATGCGTGGCCGCGTGCCACCAGCTGCTCGATCATCGTCACCATCTGCGGGATGCAGCGCGTCGGGCGCGGCATCAGCGTGCCCGGATCGCCGCCCGCGGCGCGGATCGCCTCGGCCTCGATGGCCACCTTCAGGCCAAGATGACGCGCATCCTCCAGGAAGCGCGCGGCATAGAAATCAGCGATCGCCAGCGGATTGGATGGATCGATGTCCGCTCCAGCGGGAAGCTTGCCGGACTTCTTGGCCTCCGCAAGGCGCTTGCCCGCCACCGCCATCTTGTCCTCGCCGCCGCCGTCGGCCGCCGAGTCCTCGGTCATGTGGCCGACGTCGGTGATGTTCATCACGTGCGTGACGCGGTGGCCCAGGAGCTCGAGCGCGCGGCGCAGGATGTCGGCGTTCAGGAACGAACGGAAGTTCCCGATGTGCGCGTCGTCGTAGACGGTGGGGCCGCAGGAGTAGAAGAGGAGCGGCGCGCCGGGACGGGGCTCGATCGCCGAGGGGGACCGCGTCAGGGAATTGTGGGCGCGGAGCATGGGCACGGCATAACCGATCATAGGAGCGGGAGGCGATCCCTACTCCGGCGTGGAGCGATCGAGCGCTCGCATCTTCCTACCGATGTCCCGGAAGTACTTCGCCTTCTCCCAAGCGAATGCCAGGCCGGGCCACCCGTCGAGGAACCCTCGCTTGAGGAAGTACATGTGCGTGAAGTACGCCGCCGGGAGCCACCACTTGCCGAGCGCGGCGTACTTCCGCCGCTGCCGCGGCGAGAACTCCGAGGAGCCGCCCCGCCCGGTCGCGCGGAGCGCGGCGACGCGACGCGCCTCCCAGGAGGAGTATTCATCGTGCTTGCGCCGCCAGTGCTCCAAGCCACGGTCATCGCGGTGGTCGATGCGCGACCGGATCTCGCCCGTGGTGCCCTCCAGCACCGGGTGCTCGTGGATCTCCATGTCGAGGTGGCTCCAGTGATCCTCCTCGATGCGCTCGTATTCGCCGGACCCTACGCGGAATAGCGCGAGCTTCCGGTTCGCGTCACCGAACCGGAGCCTCCGGCCCAGGAACCAGTTGTCGTAGTTCAGCCAGAAGCCGGAATGCGCCGTGCCGGGCAGGGTCCGGGCGAGCTCGTCGCAGAATGAGTCATCGACGAACTCGTCCGCGTCGAGGAAGAGCACCCAGGGGGTGCGGACAGCGTGGTTGCGCAGGAACCAGTTGCGCTTCTTCGGGAACCGCCCGTCCCACCGGAAGTCGACCCACTCCGCCCCGGACGCCGCGGCGATCTCGCGAGACCGGTCCGTCGAGCCGGAGTCGACGACGACGACCCGCCAGAACCTGCCGAGCCGTCGCAGGCACTCGGGCAGGTTTCGTTCCTCGTTCCGGATAGGCACGACAACGGTGACTGGAAGGGGCGACATCCTGAAGGGCGAGACTACCATTGCGACGGGATTCAGCGGAATGACGACCAGTGACAATTCTCGTTCTGGGCATACGCGCGGCGCCGTACGACCGAGAGTCGCCGTCATCTACCACTTCTTCCCGCACTACCGGAAAGCAGTCGTTGAGGCACTCGCCAGAAGCGAGGTTGCCGAGTTTACATTCATCGGTGATGACCACGAGTATCTGCACTCGATCGAGCCAGCGAAGTTCAGTGACGCGGTGAAGTTCAGCCTCGCGCCCACGCACCGCCTGTTCGGGCCCTTCATGTGGCAGTGGGGTGCGATCACCTGGGCGGTCCGGCCGGGGTTCGACACGGTGATCATGCACTCTGTCCCGCACTGGCCATGCACGTGGATCGGGGCCCTGCTCGCGAGGCTGCTGGGCAAGCGGGTGTTCTTCTGGGGCCACGGCTACCTGTACGAGCCCAAGGGGCTGAAGGGGCTCGTGAGGAGGGCGTTCTACGCAATCCCGAACGGGCACATGTTCTACGGGGAGCGGTCGCGAAGCATCGCCCGCGCGCACGGGTGGGAAGCGCGCGATCTTCACGTCATCTACAACAGCCTGGACGTCGACTCGCAGCGAGAGCTGCGCGCCGCGATCGGGACGGACCGGGGCACCGAGATCCGGCGGGAGCTCTTCGGCGCTGCCGACCTTCCCGTCGCCATCTGCACTACCCGCCTCATCCGGCTCCGACGGATCGACCTGCTCATCTCGGCGCTCGGCGGGCTCGGACGGGCAGGACACCGGGTTCGGTTGATCCTCGTGGGCGACGGACCCGAGATGGGGGCGCTGCGCGAGCTCGCGGCACGGGAGCAGGTCGAGGTCCACTTCGAGGGAGCCTGCTACGACGAACGCCGGATCGCGGAGCTCGTCCTGGCCAGCACCGTGACGGTGGCGCCGGGGAAGGTCGGGCTCACCGCGATGCACAGCATGGCGTACGGCGTGCCCGTGATTTCGCATGGTGATGCCGACGAGCAGATGCCAGAATGGGAGTCGATCGTGCACGGGGTAACCGGAGGTCACTTCTGCAAGGGCGACGTCGCCGACCTCGCTCGCGAGATCCGGGAGTGGACGCGGACGCCGTTCCCGCGCCCGGAGGTTCGCGATGCGTGCATCGCCGAGATCGACGCGAAGTGGAACCCGGCACATCAGCGGGAATTGATCGAAGCGGCCATGCTCGGGAAGCCGGCGCGCGATCAAACGCGCTAGGCCAGGACCTCGCTGAGCAGTTCACGCAGACGTTCGGGTCGCGAGACCGAGACTAGGAAGATGGCTCCGGGGGCGGCTGTCATCGCTTCCCTGAGGAGCCGCGCGGGTGGCACGGTGGTCTCGCCGGAGCGCGACTTCTCCGAGTAGCGGATCACGCCGTGAAACACGCAAGATGCGGTCCCGTATCCGGCAGCCACCGGCCCTCCCGGCCAGCCCGACTGCCACACCTCGCCGAACGGCGCCCATGGCGTCGAGCGAACGTCGACGCCCACCCCGAAGCACCCGATGCGCCCCTCGGACCGAAGTGACGTGAACGTCGCGGCAAGCCCCTCCCCGAGGTCATCCAGGTGCGGTTCGTGCGCGAGGAAGATGTCCGCGCGGTCGCGCCGGAGCAGGCGCAGGCTGAGGTCGAGCGAGCGGCGGACGGCGTCGGGGGTGAAGTCGTAGCGGGGCCTCGTGCCCGGGGCGACCGGACCCTTGGCGTAGAAGGTCCGCGCCGCAGACTTGAGGAATCGAGCCCGATCAAGCAGTGGCTTGCCGAATTTGCGCAGGAGGTTTCCGCGCGAAGAGTAGTTCCCGCGCGGAACCCCAACCTTGGTCGCCACCACGACGTCCTTCATCCCGCCGGCGACGGCCCCGACGACCTCTTCAGCCGTCCCCATGCCGTAACTGGGCGCGACGTCGAAGTAACGGACCCCGAGGTCCAGCGCTACCTCGAGGAGGCGTGAACTCTCGCGAAGCGTCGACCTTCCTACGACTCGGCCGCAACCGAAGCCGACCCGGGGGACGGCGCGACCGAGCGGACCGAACTCAACGAGTGGAAGCGGCATGGAAGGATCCTACTGAAAGATGCTCAGCCAGTCGCGAGGCGAGGGCCATCGCCGTGAACGTGACATTCGCGGCGCTGGAAGTCGGGAATACCGCCGCACCGGCCACGAAGAGGTTCGACGTCCCGAACACGCGAAGGTCGGAATCGACAACCCCGTCCTCCCTCGATCGCCCCATTCGGGCGCCGCCTGCCGGATGGTTCGTGTCGCGAAGTGTGTCAAGGAACGACGGGTCACCCGCCGCGAGCGCGGCTTCGGGGCGAACCTGGCCGATGCCGGCGGCGCGGAACGCGGCATCGCAGGCCGCGACGAAATCGCGCAGCACCTTGACTTCCCTCCCGTCCACCCGCCAATCCACGACCGCGGCGGGAAGGCCGAATCGATCGCGCCGAGCAGGATCGATCGTGATTCGGCTGTCACGGAGCGGGAACTGCTCCGCCTGCACGTTGATCGCGATCCGGGAGTCGCCCGGCACGAACACCCGGTGGTCCCGGAGGTAGGTCAGCATGAGGGGCGGCAGGTAGCGCGCGGACGCGATCCCGTGCGACCAGAGGTCTCCGATGCCGCCGAGCCTCCTCGAGTAGACGGCCGCCTTTAGGAACTGCTTCAAGTACTGCAGGTGCTCGGAGACCGAAGACTCGAACATGACCATGCCATGCACCCCGAGCCGACCCGGCACCAGCGCGCCCTCCGACCGGAAGCGAACCTTCGGCTGGAACTTCTGGCCCTTCCAACGGATAGTGCAAAACGTCCGCATGAGCGCGGAACGATCGGAGGGGATGACGGACGCAACCCGGCCACCGAGGTGGTCCTGGAAGTACCTCCCGACGTTGTCATTCCCCGACCATGGGCACAGCGACGGATTCTCATGAGCCGCCGCCAGCAGCAGACGGGTCGACTCAATCGTGCCGCAGGCGATGACCACCTGCTTCGCGGGAATGCGATGCTCGCGACCGTCCCGATCCTTGACCACCACGGACGCAACCCGGGGCCCGTCGTACTGGAAGCCGGTGGCCGTGTGGCCGGTCAGGACCGCGAGGTCCCGATCCGATCGAATCTGCTTCGCGAAAAGGTCGGCGAGGCTCGGGGAATTCATCCACCGCGTGAGGAAGACCTCAACGTCCCCGGAGACTCCTGGGGTCGATCCGACGACACCCTCCCACACCTTCCGATCGTCGTGGAACTGGGACGGGACTCCCAGCGACTCGAACGAGGATGGGTAGTGCCGCCTGAGCTCCTCGAACGCGAGCGGCCACGCGGAACCTTCCAGCCAAGCCCGCCCATTCACGTCATGCGGCTCGAACTCGACGAGCTGCCCGCCCCAGAGATTCGACGTCCCGCCCAACGAACGGCTCCGGCCGATCCGAACGCCATCGTGCCGGCGACCGACGCTCTCGAAGGAATTCGGCGGGAAGCCCCCGAGGGCCTCCTCTCCCGACTCGACCAGGAGCACGGGCAATCCGTGGTCACGCAGACGCTTCGCGAGGAAGAGGCCGACGGCTCCGGAGCCGATGACGAGGATGCGTTTCAGGCTGAGTTGGTGACAGTCATCAACCGAGGTTCGAACACGCATGACACCAATGGTACACGAAGCACCCCACAACCCGGGGGAAGCCGGCGCGCCCGGCGGTGTGAGCCTGCCTCGGTTTCGTGGACACCCAAACTGGCGAGAATGCTTGGCTTTCCCCATGATTCCTGAGCCAAATCGGCTGCGAGATTTCTGGGAAACTGCGGCCTCCAGCCAGCTTGGAGGTTCGCGTGAAGAAGAAGCGTTTCACGTAAGAGCAGATTGCCTACGCTTTGGCGCAGGAGTAGACGGGGCAGACGATCGCGAAAATCTGCCGCAAGCTCGGCGTGTCTGAGCAGACGTTCTACCGGTGGAAGAAGAAGTTCGGCTCGATGGGCGTGGCGGAGGTTCGTCGGCTGAAGCAGCTCGAGGACGAGAATGCGAAGCTGAAGCGGCTCGTGGCCGACCTGAGCCTGGACAAGGCGATCCTGCAGGACGTGCTCCGAAAAAAAGTCTGACTCCCGGCCAGCGCCGTGGGCTGGTCGGGTACGCGCGGGATGCCTACCGGGTGACGGCGCGTCGGGTATGCCGCGTGCTGTGCGCTTCGCGCGCGTCGATCCGTTACGAGTCGGTGAAGCCTGGGCAGGAGGATCTTCGGATGCGGATCAAGGAAATCGCCGCGGTGCGCCCGAGCTGGGGCTCGCTGCGGATCCACGTGCAGCTGCGCCGCGAGGGATGGCTGGTCAACCACCAGCGGACGGAGCGCCTGTATCGCCTGGAAGGCCTGAATTTGAGGCGAACTCGACCTCAGCGTCGAAAGGCGGTGGTGACGCGCGGGCCGTCGGTCGCAGCGACGCGCAAGGACGAGCGCTGGAGCATGGACTTCATGCACGACCAGCTGCAGGACGGACGCAGGCTCCGCGTGCTGACCGTGGTCGACCAGTACACGCGCGAGGCGCTTGCGACCGAGGCGCGCGGTTCGTTCTCCGCGCACGACGTGATCGACGTGCTCAACCGGCTGTCGAGGTCTCATCGGAAGCCGGCCGTGATCCAGGTGGACAACGGGACGGAGTTCGCTTCGCGTGCCCTGGATGCGTGGGCCTATCGAGAGGATGTGAGGCTCGACTTCAGCCGCCCCGGGAAGCCGACGGACAACGCGCACATCGAGTCGTTCAATGCACGGCTGCGCGCCGAGTGCCTGAACGCGCACGTCTTCGAATCGCTCAAAGACGCCGAGGAAACCTTGACTTCGTGGCGGAGCGATTACAATGCAGTGCGTCCACACAGCGCCCTGGGCATGCTGACCCCCAGGGAATTCGCTGAACTCGGTCAGAGGAATGCAGGCCGTTGATGGCCCGGATTCCTCGCAGCTCGAGTGGCATCAAGACGGGGTGAGGACCAATAGCCCGAATTCCTCGCAGTTCGTATGGCACCAAGACGGGGCGAGGACAAAGCCGTAAAGGTCGCCCACAAGGGCGGACCTGTTCAGTGCATTGCTGTCAGGCGGAGCCCCATCAAGCCTTTGTTGCGACTACACCCACCATTCGGCTCAGCGCCGAAACACCAAAGTAAGGGCAGATTGGTCGCGTTTCCTGCAATTCGAATCCATTCCGACTCAAGACACGGCGAAGTCCTCGGAGAGAGTAGAAGCGGATGTGAGGGTCATCTGGGTTGTGATAGTGAGCCTCCGCCTTGCCAGAAAGCACTATCGCGAGATCCTTCCAAAAGCCGTGATACGGACAGGTGAGGCCTAGCCTGCCATTGTCTTTCAGAACGTCTCTCAGCTGCTGAAGGAAGCTGTCGACATCGAAGACGTGCTCGATCACCTCGGAGGCAATCACAGCATCGAACCGTTGCGCTTGTGGCAGTGGGCACCCAATCGCAACCTTCATCCAGTTGAGGTGCGGAAACCTCGCCTTAGCCATTTCTATTGCCGAAGATGACACGTCGATACCGAGAGAGCGCTCTTGATCAATATCGCGAAGCGAACTCAAAATTCCGCCCGTGCCGCAGCCAAAGTCCATGACGGAGCAGTTTTGCTGCGTGCAGCAGTACTGCTGAAAGAACGCCACCCTAGCAGCAAGTGAGTAGTCCTCAAGCAACTGCCCCCCGTGTTGCTCAATGTGGTATCTACCGTCGTAGTACTCCTGGATTTCGTTCATGATCCCTAAAGGGTAGCACGTCCTACGCTCGATTGGCAGTGACAGGGGTGCGCAGAAAAGGTCCACCCGCTATTGGCGACTCTCACGGCTCCAGCAACTCCTCAAGGTTCGAGCGGCACCGCATCGGCGGCTAGCTCTGGGATCCGTATGGACTTCCACAAGACCCGTGGACACCCATCTTGATCCTATCCGGCTCTCGCGGCCGCCTCGAATGCCTCGGGGCTGACGTAGCCGAGTGAGCCGTGGATCCTCGTTCGCTGGTACCAGACCTCGATCCACTCGAAGATCGCCAGCCTCGCCTCTTCGTGCGTGCGGAAGCGACGGCCGTGCACTAGCTCCTTCTTCAGCGTCGCCCAGAGGCTCTCCATCATCGCGTTGTCGTAGCAGTTGCCGGACCGGCTCATGCTCTGCGCCATGCCGTGATCCTTGAGGAGATCGCGGCACTCCCGGCAGGCGTACTGCACGCCGCGGTCGGAGTGGTGCACCAGCCCGCGCGGCGGGCTCCTGCGTGCGACCGCCATGCGTAGCGCGTCAAGCGCCACCGAGGCGTGCAGCGAGTCGGACATGCTCCAGCCGACGATGCTGCGGCTCCAGGCGTCCATCACGCCAGCGAGGTACAGGAAGCCCTCGTCCGTCGGGATGTAGGTGATGTCGCACAGCCACTTCCGGTTCGGGCCGCCGGCGGCGAAGTCGCGACCGAGCAGGTCCGGCGAGGCACCGTGGCCATGGCCACTCTGCGTCGTCGTCGGGCGCCACTTCCTCGCGGATTTCGCACGTATTCCTTGCTCCTGCATGATCCGCGACACGGTGTTGCGGTGCGCGGACACGCCGAGGCGGGGAAGCTCGTGCGCGATCTTCGGCGCGCCGTAGATCCGGCGTGATTCCGCGTGGATGCGCACGACCGCATCCTCGACCGCAAGCCTCCGCACCTTGCGCGCCGCGACCGGCGCCTTCAGGAAGCGGTAGTAGCCGCTGGGACTCACCTCGAGCATCCGGCACGCCATGCGCACCGTGCATGCACGGGCCAGCTCGTCGCGGATGAAGGCGTACTTCACGGCTGCTCCCGCGCGAAGTACGCCGCCGCTTTTTTTAGGATGTCCCTCTCGAGCATCAGCTTGCGGACCTCGGCCTCGAGCTCGCGCACCCGCGCCTCGGCATCGGCCTTGGTCCTCGGCTGCACCTTCTGCACTGGCTTGCGCCTCGACCGCCGTGCCGCACGCACCCAGCCGTGCAGCGTGTGGTACGGCATGCCCAGGTCGTCGGCCGCCTTGCGGATGCTCAGGCCCTCCGTCAGCACCAGGCCGACGGCAGACTCACGGAATTCACGCGTATACGCTCGCATCGTGGACATGAAACACGCTCCTTCTGGCAGGCGCAATCCTGCCGGTTAGGGGTGTCCACGAATCGGGTGGAGGTCCAGTACGTCCAGTCACATAGGTGACACTCCGTACCGGGCACACGGGTGACACTCTGCCCGTGACGGAAGGCGCAGTTTAGGGCTCTGCTTCGCCGCTCATTCCTCCGCCTCCTCGAGCAGGTCCTCCGCCTCCGGCTCGGCCATCACGCGCGGCGTGCCCGACCGCAGGTCGAGGAAGCAGAGCGCGCTCCGGCGGTAGCTCAGGCGCCAGATCCCGTCCAGGATCTCCTCGAGCCCGACGAGTTCGCCAGCAAGCGCATTCGTGACGAAGGACATCCCGCCCCCGATCTTCACCTCGCCCGTGCGGCGCACCCGCCGCACCTCCCAGTGGCCCGGGTACTCAGGCTCGGCAGCACGCGATTGCCATTCGCGCGGTGATGCCACGTACACCTCGCCCGGGCAGCGCATGCCCAGCGCCTCGTGGCCGCGGTCCATGTTCATCCAGCGCACGAAGTCGCCGAAGCGACGCTGCTGCCCCTGCGCGGTCATGCACGGCGGACGCGCGGTGCGCGCCTTCAGCGTCCGGTGCATCCGCTCGTGCCTGGGGTTGTCCTCCGGATGGCCCACCCGCGACCGGCACACCTCGATCCCCTGGCGCATCCACTCCACGCTCACCCGCGACAGGCGGCCGATGCCCGTGCCCGCAAACGGCACCCCGTTGTCGCTGTGGATCCGCTCCGGAAGGCCGCGATCCCGGAAGATCCGCTCGAAGCTCCGAGCCACCGGCTCCGTCGACGTCGAGCCGTGTCCGTCCACGCACAGCACGTACCGCGTCGCGTCGTCCTGCACCGTAAGCGGATGGCACATCGAGCGGTCCCCGAGACGGAAGTGCCCCTTGAAGTCCACCGTCCACTGCTCGTTCGGAGCCCTCCCCGGCCGGTACGGCCCCGTCGGGCCGCGCAGGTCCGGATCGCGTCGGCGGTAGCGCGCACGATCCACCAATCCTTCCTTGCGAAGGATCAGGCTCACCGTGCTCACCGCAGGAAGACGGTCGTAGGGCAGCCGGCGCCGTGCCAGGAACAGAAGCTGCCTCGGCCCCGCGCCCGTCTCCTTCCGCAGCGCCACCAGCAGCCTCCGGACCGATGGTGGCGTCTCGTGGTCCTGCCGGTGACGGGGTCGCTCTCATCGGTCCGAAAGACCCTCCACGCCCCAGCGGTCATGCCGCCAAAGCCACTTGTAGGCCGTCTTGCGCGAGATCCCAAGCGTCCGCGACGCCTCCGAGACCGAGATCCCATCCCGTACGAGCTTCACCAGGTGATGACGTTCCGACACGGCGCAGGTTTCCTTCCAGGGCATCCGCGGAGGTTCTCCGCGAGCGCCAGGACCTGTCACCCATGTGGTTAGACGATTGTGTTACCCATGTGCCCGGTACGGAGTGTCACCTATGTGACTGGACGTACGGACTAGAGGACCCTTCAGATATTGTCTCCCCCCTCGCGATGCGAATGGGATACAGCTCCAGCGCAAGCCAAGAACGGCTTCTTCCTCATTCTGAGTCGGCAAGGCACTACTTCGGATCGATCACGTCTGCAGTCATCGGGTGCGCTGTAGATTGCGCAGCAGAGCTGCGACTCGTGACGCAGCGGCGGACCAAGACAGCCGATCGTCAAAGCCCGCCAATGAGGTCCGAGCATACCGCCGGTAAAGAGCGTGATCGGAGCAAAGAGCTGCGATAGAAGCGGCCCACTCCAAGGAATTGGATGTGGGGCTCAGCAAAAGCCCCGTCACCCCGTTCCTCACGACGGACCCCACGCCGCCAGTATCCGGGGCGATCACCGGGAGCCCGAACGCCGCCGCCTCGTTGAAGACGATCCCCTGGCACTCCGCCTTCGTCGGGAGCGCGAGCATCGTGGACTCGGTCAGCAGCTGGCGGAGCTTCGCCACGTCCGCGGGGTCGCGCTTGTTCATGAACCCGTGGCACGTGACGCCGTCCGGCACCCGGTATCCCGTGGGCGGCAGGCAGCCGACGATGTCGAGCTGCGCAGACAACCCTCGCCGGCGCAGGTCGTGCAGCACGTCGATCGCGAACGCGCAGCCCTTGCGCTCCCAGTCGACCCCGATGAGGAGGAGCCTCACAGGACCCGCAAGTCGCGAGGGGATCAGCGTCTCCAGCTCCGCCGCCGACACCCCGCCCTCGACGTTTGCGCCGAGAGGCACAATGTCGATCCTGCGACGGTCGCATTGGTAGTCATCGACCGCGGACCGCGCCGCCCACTCCGAGGCGAAGATCAGGCGCGCGGCCTTCCGCAGGCCGCGCCGGTCGGCGTCGTCGCCCATCCGCAGCGAACGCGCGGAAAGGTTGGTCCACGACTGGTAGTAGCCCACCATGGACGCAAAAGTGCAGTCCGTCCAGATCGCGATCGGGATGTCAGTCTCCAGGTACGCGACGGGGAGGGTGCCCGGGGAGAGGATCGCATCGATTCGGTTCCCTTCGCGGGCAAGCAGATCCAGTCGATTGGACACCTGGTCCGCGTAGCTGCGCAGGACGCTCGGGTGCCGGTGCGCGTGGTCGCGCTTGCCCCGCACACGCGAGTGCCAAAGATGGGCGATCCCGTTGACGAGCGTGCGCCGAGGCCGAAGGTCGCCGATACGGAACACCTTTAGGCCTGCGTCTTCAATCGACTTGCCGATGTGGAAGCCCGTGCCTGACCAGCGGCGAATGTCGGTGGAGTCGTAGGTTGTGACGTAGGCAATGTTCATGAAGTGCAAGTCATCTCGCCGGGACAGACCGGGCGAGGGCAGTCTAACGCGCATGACCGTCGCGGACCCACCTTGCGGCGATCCGCTGCCAGAAGCCCCGGCGCTGGCAGCGGCCGCAAATCAAGGGTCGACCCGGGTTCCACCGATACTAGCCGTGGATCAGAATGCCGAAGTCCCCAAGCATCCGAGTGAGCACGGTATCCGGGACGGCATGGACCGCTGCGCTTTCAGCCGCGAATAAAGCAATTACCGCGGGGGCGACGTACGTCATAGCGCGGCAGCTCGCGCCAGACCAATACGGCATGGCGGGCGTCGCGACTTCCGTGGCTTGCGCGCTCGTCGTGATCACGCCCCAGTCCGCTTCCGACGTCGTCTCCTCACGAGTCGGCGTCGGGATGACGGGCCGCGACGCGTCCCGAGTGGCGTGGCCACTGGGCATCGCGATGAGCGTACTGTTCCTCGCGGCGACGCTTCCGGCGGCGCGACTCTACGGAAAGTACCCGGCTGCGGATTTCGTCCCGCTCCTCGTCGCGCTGGCCCTACGCCCCGTGCTGGAGGCATGGACCGTGGGACCCCTCACGGACCTCCGCCTACAGATGCGCTTCAGGAGCCTTGCGCTCTCCGACGGAGCGACACAGGCGGCAGCCACGCTGCTGACCGTCGTGATGGCAGTCGCGGGTTTCGGTGCTATGAGCCTGATCGCGCCGCAGGTCGCAGCGGTCGCCGTCCGGGCCGTCGCGTACCGGGCGATGCTGGAACGCCCGTCACCGGACACCGGTATGCCCCGGAGCCTCCTCGGGCCGAGCGTCCTGCTCGGTCTCGGACAGTACGCGCACAACTTCCTGTTCGTGATGGACGTGCTCGTGCTCGGCGCGGTGGCCAGCGAGGAGCAGTCGGGCTACTTCACTTTCGCGTTCATGCTCTCGTCCCAGGCCAACGCGGTGATCTCCTTCCAGATCGGGGCCGTGCTCCAGACGGCGCTCGGCAAGCTCGCCAGCGACCCGGTTCGCCAGGCGGCCGCGTACCTACGAGCGCTGCGGTCGATGGCCATCGTCGCGATCGCCATCTGCTCGCTGCAAGCGGCCCTCGGGGAATTGCTGTTCTCCGTCGTCTTTGACATCCGCTGGCGCCCAGCTGCTCTGGTTTTCGCGTGGCTAAGCATCGCGCAAGCATTCTTCTTCGCCGCCGCCCCGACCATGGCGCTGCTAAAGGCCCAGGGCCGGTTCCGCCTGTACCTCGCCTGGCAGGTCATACAGGCAGTGGTCAGCGTGCCGGTCTTCGCGCTGCTCGCCGCACGCGGGGGCGCGATCTATGTGGCCACCGGGACGGCGGTGCTCTGGGCCGCGTCGCTGACGATTGTCGCTTGCGTGGCGTGCAGGGCGGGCGGGGTGCCGGCCTGGAAGACCCTGGAAGCGCTCTACCGCCCATGGGTTGCGGCGCTCGTCGTCGCCGTTCCGGTCCACTTCGCCGCGGCTAACCTGCCGCACATGCCTTTCGCGCCTGGACTGGCGACGGTCGTCGCCTTGGCCCTCGCCGGGGTTGTCGCGGCCCTTACCCTAAACCGACTGACCTACCCCGCGGCATGGATAGACTTTCAGGGCGTTGTGCAGCAGCTCGCCGCTCGGGGCAAGGGCAAGATGGGCGCGTGAGCGCAGATGCGGGAGCATAAATGGCACAAAGCACTTTCATCGCCTGCTTCCTGACACTTGCCTTGATGGCGTGCGGCCGTCCCCCGCTGGCCGCGGCACTCGTGCTCCTCATGTTCCCGATAAAGGTCATCGCCCAGTCCACGGGCGATTGGTTCCGGGTGAACTACATGGGCACACTGTTCGTCAATGTCGTGGTCGCGCTTGCCGCAACCACCGCCGTAGCCGCCCAGTTCCGTCGGAAGCCACGCCCGCTCGCAGGTGTCCTCACACCCGTCTGGCTGACCAGCCTGCTGCTTTTCGGCTGGTCGATCGCGACGATCGCCTGGAGTCCGGCGCTCGAGGACGCGGCCCAGACCGTCGCGAACCAGTGGCCGTACCTGATCATTGCACTCGTCATCGGGCCGCTCCTGATCGCGGACGATGAGGACGTCGCGGAGATGTGGCTGTGGCTGCAGTTGATCGGAATCGCCTGCTGCCTGTTCATGTCCCTCAGCCCCGACTTCTCGATGAAGCACGGCCGTCTCGGATACGACCTCGTCGCCGACTCGACGGGCCGATCGAACGCGCTCGCTGTCGGCGAGGTCGGCGGGATCACGCTCATCTCGGGGATTCTGTCGCGGCCCGCCCGCTATTCACGAGCCACGTTCCCGATCCGGCTCATCGCGGTCGCGACGGGTGCCGTTGTTGCCCTCCTTTCCGGGTCACGCGGACAGGCTGTCCTCGCGCTCGTCATGGGCGTCGTCTTCTTCCCGTACACCGCTCCGATGAAGAACCTCCGGACGTACGTCGTGTCCGCGCTCGCCATCGGAACGGCAGCCCTGACCGCCTGGATCGTGATGACGAGTGTGCTCAACGAGTGGGAGGTCAACCGCTTCTCGGCCGACTCACTCGTCTACGGCGCCAGCAGCTCCTCGACCCGCTTCGCGTCGGTTGCGAACTTGGCCTCAGCATGGGCCAACACGCCGAGCGCGTGGGTGTTCGGACTCGGCTACTACGCATATCACGCGATGCAGCCGACCGAGATCTACTCCCACGTCCTCGTCGCAGACGCGATCTTTGAACTGGGAGCGATCGGCTTTGTGCTCCTCGGAATCATCCTGGTCGGCTCGGCACGCTCGGCCGCGAGGCTGCTGCGAGATACCCGTGAAGAGCCCGCGGCGCGTGCCTCTTACGCGTTTCTGATCGCCCTGACCTCGTACTACACGCTACTGGTCAACAAACAGGGCTACATGTGGGGCTCCATGTGGTTCTTCCTGCTGCTGGTGCTCGTACAGCGCCTTGATGTCCGGCGGCGGACGCCGTTCTACGCCGATTAGGCCATTTGGACAGGACAGGCACCACGCTGCCCTTGCATCATTCAAGAAAAGGTGACACACCAGATGCGAATGCGAACTATGATCCGACAGTCGGTTGGGCGCGGGGATCTCTACAGCACGCTGCGGATCCTGACCATGTCCGTGCGGCGTTGGCGAAGAGGCCTTCGGCACGTCGATCGGCTTGCCTGGATCCACCGATGGGCAGACGTAAGGCCAGACCTGCAAGCCGGGCCGTACTCGTTCGTGAGTTTCCATTGCATGGTCATGAACGACGTGTCCATCGGCAAGTACTCCATGCTCGCCCCGCGCGTCGCGATCGTCGGGGTTGACCACTTCTACGACATCGCCGGGGTTCCAATCCAGTTCACCGGACGGCCTCCCTCACGCAAGACCGTCATCGAAGACGACGTCTGGGTCGGGCTCGGCTCGACGATCATGCAGGGCGTGACGATCGGCCGAGGGTCCATCATCGCCGCCCGTTCGGTCGTTACCCGCGACGTGCCGCCCTACGAGATCTGGGGCGGCGTCCCTGCCAAGAAGATCCGCGACCGGTTCGTGACCGCCGAGGAGCGCGAGCGTCATGACAGGATGCTGAGTGGACCACTAGTAAAGCCAAACTGGCCGGACCCGCTCTGAAGCCATCAGGCGCGCGATCGTGCAATAAAGGCATGTAAAGGCACTCAACGCGAACCGAGCAGTCTGCGGACGTCGGAGCGCGTTCCACGTAGGTCGGGCTCCTCGCCTCGCTCGGCCCGCGCGCGCAGAGACGCACCACCGCGTTCTAGCTCGGTCATTCCTCGACACCATTGTTCGAGGATGATCGAGGCGAAGGCCAAAGGGTCCGGGCGGAGGACTGCAGACGGGGAGGAACACATCGCCCGAACCCCGCCCTCGGAAAGAATTCCCCGCCTGACGAGTTCTCCGCCTGAGAGTTCCGGGCCGTACGCGCGGGTGATCTCCATCACCCAACTCCGCCAGGGCGGCGTGAAGCCGCGCTTTTTTCGACGGAACACGGCGTCCGGTACCAAGCCCCGCAGCGCGCCCGTAAGCCATGGCTTGTGCGAATCACCTCGGTCTCCCAGCGACTTGCGAAGCCCGACGACGACTTCTGCCAACCGATAGTCGGTGAACGGAAGGCGCCCCTCGACGCCGCATGCCATGCTCAGCCTGTCGCACATGATGAGACCGTTGGATTGCAGGAACGTGGCGCACAACAGGCAAGTCAGGGAGCAGTCGACGTCCCTCCAGAGGGATTCGCCGGTGAAGCAGGCAGCCGGTTCCCATCGGCAGTCGAGCACTGCGGGACCGGCGATCGCGCGCAACTTGGCCAAAGCGACCCGGTACTCGCGCCGCTCGTCCCAAAACACGAGCTGATGCGCCGGTGCGTTCCGGTCGCGCCTCCAATCGCGGAATGCCTTCAAAAGGCCCCCTCCGTCCTCAAGCCAATCCACCGAGCCCGCGATACTGACCGGGGGCGGGCGAAGCGAAACGTAGGACCCGAGACCTGCGTCACCCCGCAGAGCGCGCGACTTCAGGTGACTGCTTCGAACAGCGCGGCGGAACCACTCATAGCCCCAGAAGAGCTCGTCGCTCCCTTGGCCGGCAAGGATGACGCGGACGCCGTGCTCATGGGCGAGTCGATACAGCGCAAGGAAGCCGGAGCTGCTGATGTCGACGATAGGGTCGTCGCGGAGCGCGCACATCCGCCCGAAGTCGGCGACGACGTCCCGGGTGCGGAGCTGCACTTCAACATGCCTCAGGCCGATCCCCTTCGCGAACTCGCGGGCAAGCGCGCGTTCGTCCTGCCAGGCGTTGCCTTCGTAACCGATCGTGAAGCCCGTAACCGGCTGCGAGCTCGTGCGAAGGGCCAATGCCGCGATGCCCGATGAGTCGATGCCGCCGGAAAGGCCGACGCCGATGGGGACTTCCGACCGCGTGATGATCCGGGCGATTTCGTCGAGTTCGGAGCGGACCAACGCAACCGGGTCTCCGGTCACCGGGGGCGCGTCCGACAACGACCAGTAGCGATCCTCCGAAACGGCGCCGGAATCGAGGTCGACAGTGAGTCTGCACCCGCCGTCCAGCTTCCGGACGCCGCGGACCGCGGTCCTCGGCTCAGGAATGAAGTTCCAGTAGTAGTAGTCAACCACGGCCGACGGATCGAGGTCAAGCGGAACCACTCCGCCAGCCACCAGTCCCGCGATCTCGCTGCAGAACCCCAGGAAGCCGTCTCCCTGGACCAGAGCAAGCGGCTTCTCACCCATTCGGTCCCTTGCCAGTAGGAGGCGTCGCCGACGGCGATCGATGATGGCGATCGCGAACATGCCACGGAGCCGGTGCACGCAGTCGGCACCCATCTCCTCATAGAGATGCACGATCGTCTCGCAGTCGCTCGCGGTCGAGAAGCGATGGCCGCGCGACTCCAGCTCAGCACGGAGCTCGACGTAGTTGTAGATCTCGCCGTTCGCCACAAGCGCCACGGATCGATCCTCGCTCTCAATCGGCTGCCAGCCGCCGTTGAGGTCGATGATGGCCAACCTTCGCATCCCGACCGCCACGTTGGACTCGACCGCGAATCCCTCGCCGTCCGGCCCACGGGACCTCAGCTGGTCGGCCATGCCGCGCAAAGCCCAGCGATCGGCAGGCATGAGGCCGGCACGGCGATAGATTCCGAAGATCCCGCACATCCAGGTATTCTAACCTGTTTTGCAACGGCCCAAGGCCAGCAGGGCTTCCGAGCTACCTGGGAACCGCCGGCAGCGCGAGAGGACACACGAGTTCGTACCAACGCTGATACCCAGACGGGTTTAGGTGGACCCCGTCCGTGCTGAAGGCCTCGCGGAGGCCCTGCTCCCCGCCGGCAAGCGACGAATTGATGTCGAGCCATGAGACGCCGTCGCGGCGCTGCATGCGCTCCGACAGCCGGACGTTCAGTTCACGGACCGCCGCGAGGAGTCCCGCGCCGAAGCGGCGCTCGCACTCCAGCGTGCTCTGCACCACAACGGACGCCCCGCCCTCGCGGAAAGCCTCGACCAACCGCACGTAAGACCCCAGCACCTCATCGATCGGCACGCCTCGTTGGAGGTCGTTGATCCCCGCCATCACGAATACCTGCCGCGGACGGAGCGCAACGACCGCATCGGCCCACTGCCCGATCTCGCTGACCGTCTGACCTCCGCGGGCACGGCAGGTGACGACACGGTCCCTGAGGACGTCCTGCCAGAGCCCCCCCTCGGTAAGAGAGTCGCCCACGAACACGATGTCGGTCCGAGGCTGAACGAGGTCGAACTGGCCGGCGTCACGCGAGCGTTCCGACCAGGAGAGGCGCGACCCGACCGCGCGTGATGCTCGAACCAGCGCGGACCCGCCGCCGAAGTCGATCGCGCCGGCCGCAAACACCGCCGAAACCAGCGCAAGCGCCCAGAAAGACTGCCATCGAGCGAGACCACCTATCATCCATGTCAGACTATCACCCCCGTTCTTGCGCCTCCGTTTCGAACCACGCCGGATCGACCCGCGCAAGCCACTCGCCAATGGCAGCACCTTCACGAAAATGGCAAAGCGCGTAGCCGTCGTCTATCACTTCTTCGCCCACTACCGGGAAGCGGTCATCCGCGAACTGTCCCGAGACGGAAGGTGCACGTGGACGTTTTGCGGAGATGTCCGGGACTTCGAGTCCGACATCAAGCCAGCGACGTTCCCGCCGGGCATCCGCTTCCTCCGGGCACCCGTGAGGCGGCTGCGCGGGTCGATTATCTGGCAACAGAAGGCGCTATCCGTGGCCGTCTCGAGTGACTACGACGTTCTCGTCCTACTCGGCGTCTCCAAGTATCTCTCCATGTGGGTCGCCGCGGTGCTCGGCAGGCTGACCGGAAAGCGCGTGCTCTTCTGGACGCATGGCTGGACCTATCGCCCGACGGGCTTCCTCCGGTACGTACGTCGGTACTTCTACAGGCTCGGACACGGCGTCATGACGTACGGCCGCTGGGCGAAGCAGCTCGCGCTCGAGGAGGGGTTCGATCCAAAGAACGTCTACGTCATCGGCAACAGCCTGGACTTCGCCGAGCAGCGGCGCGCCTTCGCCCGCATCTCCGTCGACCGTCCCGCGGAGATACGCAAGCAGCTCTTCGGCGAGGAGCGGACGCCCGTCATCGGATGCCCCACACGGCTGACGGCGGTGCGCCGGCTCGACATGCTCCTCGACGCAGTCGCCGCGCTGCGCGACTCCGGCGCGCCCGCCAACGTGCTGCTGATCGGCGACGGACCCGAGCGCAAGGCGCTAGAAGCCCAGGCGGCCCGCCTCCGCCTCAATGTCCATTTCGCCGGCGCCTGCTACGACGAGCAGCGCATCGGGGAACTGCTGGCGTCGTGCAACGTCACCGTCGCGCCGGGGAAGGTCGGGCTGACCGCGATGCACTCGATGGCGTTTGGGGTGCCAGTGGTTTCCCACGGGGATCCGGAGAGGCAGATGCCCGAGTACGAAGCGATTATCCCCGGAAAGACGGGAGACCTCTTCGACGAGGGGAGCGTGTACAGCCTCGTCGAGGCGATTCGGCCCTGGATCGCGAACCAATGGGTTGACCCTCGGACCTCGAGGAACTGCGTGCAGACGATCGAGCGGTTCTGGAGCCCGCAGTTCCAAGTTGCCGCGATCATGCGCGCTGTGGAGGGGAAGCCCTCGGACGACCTGTTCTTCATCCGCGAGCCAATCGCCGGCATCGGGACCACCCTGGATCACGCGCCTTCGAGCGGCGTTGGGACGACGGAACGTTCCTGATCGACCGGAATTGCGGCGGCACGATCATGACCAGCGCCGGAGTGCGTCGATAAACTCCCTGTCATGCTGGCCGCGAGCGAACCACGGATCGTCAGACCCGGCCTATACACCGAACGGTACGAGCTCATCGACGGCTGGCGGGGGCTGGCTGCGCTCGCGGTCTGCGTCCATCACGTCACGACCGTGCGGATCGGAGGGCCTGCCGTGATGGTCTTCTTCGTACTCAGCGGCTACTGCATCGCCGCATCGGCCGATGCATGCCAGCGGAAGGGCTGGGGCTTCCGCGAGTTCATGTGGCGGCGAATCCGCAGAATCTACCCCCCATATCTGTTCTCCATCGCCTTCTGGGCTGCCACGCGAGTGGCGAAGTGGCAGCTTGCGGGCGGGCCCAACGACCTCGCCGCCCGTCCCACCGGTGAGCCTCGCGGGTGGATAGATTGGATCCAAAACCTCACGTTGACCCAGTGGCTCTCGATGCCTTGGCTCCAGCCCCCGCTCTCGCACCCCGCCAGCAATGACACGCTGTTCGTCGCTGCCTACTGGTCGCTCTGCTACGAAGAGCAGTTCTACCTGGTCGTGGGGCTGATGATCGTGCTGGCCGGGTTGGTCGGAGTGAGCGTGCTGGCGATGTCGCTTGGCCTGCTGGCGGTGTCGGTCGCTTGGAACGTGCGCTTCCCGACGACGTCCTTCGGGGTGTTTATCGAGTACTGGACGGTGTTCGTCGTCGGCGTACTCGTGTTCTACCGGCTGTGCCGCATCGAGCGCGCATCGGTACGCAAGCTGATCGACGCCACGTTCGCCACCGGTGTGGCTATCGCCGTGTACATGCGGTGGTTCAGCGGGCACGACTGGCCGACCGCCGTCGATCACACGGAGCTGTTCAGGAACGCCTACTCGGACCTGGCGACCGCCCTCTCATTCGGCCTGCTGCTGATCGTGATGAGGCCGTTCAGCGAACGGATCGCGGCCAAAGGCCTCTTCCGGCCCCTCTCGGCATTGGGGCTTATAACCTTTAGCCTCTACCTGATCCATGAGTTCAACCTCAGGCTCATGGCAGTGGCTGCTCACAAGCTCATCGCGCCCCTGAGCCGACTCCCAATGCCGGAAGCCGATGTGCACGGTGGCTGGTCGTACGTCTCGCACTCCGACGTCAGGATGGTGTATCCCGCGGTCTGGCTCTGGGCATGGATAGGCCTGCAGCTTGTCGGCCACATCGCGCTCGCAACGGTGTTCTGGTGTTTCTGCGAAAAGCCCTTCCTGAACAAGGCGATCCCGGGAGGCACGACGTCGTCCTGAGGCGATGCCGCGTACATTGCGCGAGAACTCCATGGGCCACTTGACAACGCTCGCTTTCCTCGCGCTTTCGGCCGCCACTGCCCAAGGCGTGCCAACGGGGTACGACGCGCGCGACATACCTCCAACAACCGAAGCCACCTCGGTGGTCGTTCGAGCAACACGGCAGGATTCCGGGGCACACAATCCAGATCCAGCGGAGGTCGATAGCAACGCAGCGCGGGCCCTCAACTCGCTCTATCCAGTCCGCCGACTTGCGCGCTGGGACCGACCTTTCACTGAAACGGCCAGCAAGTGGTCGCGCATTCTCGACGCAGCCCGCGACTGCCCCGACCTCCGCAGGCTCCTCTTCGCGCTGGAGGACCAGGCCAAGCAGGCGCTCGGCGCGGACCCACGGCTCTACAGGCGCCCCACACGCCTGCAGGAAGTGCTCCCCGAACTCATCGACGAGCGATTCCGAGCGGCGGGGCGGAACGGCGAACAGTTCGCCCTTGCGATGGCCGACTGCGGGCAGGCGAACTTCGTCCGCGGAAAGGGCGTGCCGTTGGCCATCATGGCCGTGTACACGAGCAATTCTGACTACCTGCAGAAGTGCATCGAAATCCTCACCGCCATGCTCGACCACGCGCCACTCCAGCGCCCGGGGTGGACCGCGTACACGCCCGAGGCGCGCCTCGACCCGGGAGGCGACGGCGTCTGGCTCGCTACCTCTTGGGGACTCGAGGGGATCATCGACATGCTCGCGATCCTCGGCGACCGGGTTCCCGGCGAGCTCCGCACCAAGCTTGATGCCATGATTCGAAGGGAAGTTTCCCTCATCGTTGCTGACTGGGCGGACTCGCGCCCCTGGTACGTGAAGAGCCGAACCATCCAGAGCAATCAGTGGATGGAGCCCACCATCGGCCTCATCAAGGCGTGCCTCCATCTGCAGGACGAGCGACTGCGCGGCGCCTACGACCTCGGAGTCGAGAATCTCGCCGCGTCGTTGGCGGCACTCGGGCAGGACGGAGCCTTCGCGGAAGGGGTGACGTACGCCTCCATGACCGTCGGACCGCTCTTCGGGGTCCTTGAGGAGCTCCGCTCGAGCGGCGACCTCCGATGCCAGGGGATGGGCTACGCGCTCAACGCCTGGAAGTGGTTCCTCCACATGCAGATGCCGGATGGCAGATACGTCAACTGCTACGACTCGATCATGGGTGTCGCGCCGGAGTGGGCGACGAAGACGCCGCTGCCCAGCCTGATCGAAGCCGCGATCGGCTCGGGCGATCCTGACGCGGTCGCCGTCACCCGGTCTTTCTTCCCGAACGGGGATGCCAGCCTCCCAGGTATCCGATTCCAAGCCGCGCTGTGCAAGGCGGGTTCGACCACAGCAGGTGCGGCACCGGCCCTCCCGGTCTTCGCGCACTTTCCTTCCCAGGCCCTCGTCGTCTGGCGATCGAAGTGGGAGCCCGTGTGGGCACCCCAGTCGGCCATGGGACTCTGGATCCGCGGCGGGTCGGCGACCGACAGCCATAGCCACCGTGACCAAGGGCATGTGTCTGTGTACTGGGGATCGAGGCCGATCCTGATGGAGGCTGGCACCCCGACGTACGCCAACCCAGAGATGGAGCCGCGCTACGCGTCCGCGGCAGGCCACGGCATCATGCAGGTGTCGGAGCTTCGCCCGCGGAACCGACCCGTCGCCGTGCCGCTCTCGGTCGAGCACCTCGACGCGTCAGGCGGCCGCGTTTCCGTCGACACGACCATGGCTTACGAAGGCGTCGCGAAGTGCACGCGGACGGTGACATGGAGCGATCGAGGGACCGTCGCGATCGATGACGCCGTGTCCTTCAGGAGCCCCGTCGCACCGGGGAGCGAGCTCTACCGCTTCCACACTGGGGCCACGGAGCCCCTTACGCTGGCGGGGAGCGGTTCACGCTGGTCAGTGTCGTGGCCGGGGGCCACCATGACGATCGACGCTGACCACGAGATCGCGCTGACCCAGCAGCCTTGGCCGGATGCTGTATCGCTGGGACAGATCCGTCACCACCAGGCGATCGGTGTCTCTTGCCCCGCCCCCGCAACCGGCTTAGTGCTGCGCACCGCGATCATGATTGAGCCGTCAAACCAGCCGGCGGCGGAGAGGCCGGCTTCCGGGCGCGTCACGGGTCCGGCTGCACCGTAACCGTGGTCGCGAGCTGGAGCGACTGGATGGACCCCGCGCAGACTATGCTGAGCGCCACGTGCTCGGAGCCCGGGGCATCCGCGTCGGGCCACATCTGTTGCCGCAGGTCGATCGACTCGCTCGAACGGATCTCGATGAGGGTGCCCGGCCAGGCGACCGTCCAACCGAATGCGGTACGGCGGACCTCAACCGCAGTACGTGCCCCGAGGTGGAGGCGGTAGATCTCGGTCGCCGCCGGGCGGTAGGTGGTAAAGACCACCGCGTCCGAGATCTCGACGACTCCCGATCGATCCCACTCCACGGACCGGCTACAAGACTGAACCGGCGCGACGTACGCCGCCGAGGTGTCCACGGACACCCGACCGCCTTCCGAGTCAAGCCGCGCGATCGATAGGGGCACTGCGACAGCCCGGCCCCGCGGGCGAAGCTCCGACACCTGCATGATGCTGTGGCCCGCCGCGGACGCATACTTAGGCTCCATGTCCGGATTCGAGTAATCAGGAGTCCCGGCTTCGATCAGGATCGGCCTCGATCCCCAGTACACAGACACATGCCCTTGGTCACGGTGGCTATGGCTGTCCGTGATGCTGCCGCCCCGGACCCACACGCCCATCGCGGTCTGCTGCCCCGACGGCGCCTCCCACCGGGAACGCCAGGTGAGAAGCGCCTGTGACGGGAAGTGCGCGTAGGTTGGCAAGTCGCCGGGCGCGGCCGCCGGTGCGCCGGCCGCGCCGATCGCAGCCTGATACCTCACGGCAGTCAGGCTTGCGTCGCCCACGGGGAAGAAGCTGCGGAGCCGCTCGACGGCGAGCGGATCACCGGAGCCCATCGCGGCGCTGATGAGGCTCGGCAGCGGCGTCCGGAGCGCCCAGGCAGGGACGAAGCCCATGCGCGAGTCGAAGCAGTTGACGTAGCGGCCGCCCGGCATGTGCATGTGCAGGAACCACTTCCAGGCGTTCCGGACGTAGGGATACTGTTGGCACCGCAGATCACCGCTTCGGGCCATCTCGTCAAGCACGTCGAACATCGGACCGACGGTCATCGATGCGTAGGTCACGCCTTCCGCGAATGCGCCGTCCTCGCTGAAGGTCGCGAGGCTCGAAGCGAGGTTTTCCGTGCCGAGGTTGTAGGCCGCATCAAGCCTGCGGTCCTTCAGGAACAGGCATGCGCGAGCCAGCGCGAGCGACGGCTCGATCCACTGGTTGCTCTGCAAGGTCCGGCCCTTGACGTACCAGGGACGCTCCTCCGCCCAATCCTTGGCGATACGAGAAACCTCCTCGCGGATGAGCGACTCGAGGTCGCTACGAATCGCGGACGGCACCCGGTCACCGAGGATGGTCAGCATGTCGATAATGCCGTTCAAGCCCCACGAAGTCCCGAGGAAGACCCCATCACCGCCCGCGGCAAGCTGGGCGGACGGCAGGTAGGCGGTCCATCCCTGCCGCTGCAGCGGCCGGTGGCTGCGCATCTCGGAAAGGATGTCGAGCGCCCGCTCGAGGTACTCCGGCTTGTTCGTGTACACCGCGAGAAGCGCCAGCGGGACGCCACTGCTACGGACAAAGTGCGCCTGCCCAATGTCGGACATCGCCAGCGCGAAGACCTCCTTGTTGGGACCCGCGGCGTAACAGCGAGCGTCGATCAGCGCGGTGTTGATCTGGTCGAACGACTGGGGCCGCACATACCACGCGCGGTCGGCAAGCACTGCGGCGCGCGCCGAGTCTTCCATGCCGAGAATGCAGCGCCGGACGTTCGCATCGGCGCCAGCGGCGGCGAGGAGCTCAGTCCAGATCGACGGGCGGGAGAGGAAATCACTGCCCCAGGGCGATAGACGCCTGCCGCCCGAGGCATTGGACAACGCGATCGTCGCGTCCGAGACGGACCTCGACGTCAGTTCCGGATAAGAATCGACGACGGCCCGACTTCCCTGTCCGGCAGCGGCTGCCGACGGCAATGCGCCCGTCTGCGAGGGCGCGACAGACGAGGGAGCCGACGTCGCCGACGAGGACGCCGGCGAGGACGAGGACGCCGGCGAGGACGAGGAAACAGCGGCGGGGACGGCAGAAGCCGGGTCGGCCGGCACCAAGAGGGCGACCGGCGTTCCCGGGCGGACGACCCGAACCGCGCGAACGTGCGCAGCCATAGAGGCGGCCTTCGTCTCCGACTCAACGACCGAAGTCCACTCACGAGCCGCGACAGCCGGACCGGTCCGGATCGCCGCGTCCAGTGCGGGATAACGGACGAGCAAGGACGGGAAGCGCCGGTCGGTCGACAGCCGACCGAGGTACGGCGATGTCGCCCGTGCCAGAGTTACATTAGCTGTCTTGGCAGGCGCGGTGACCGCGATGGAGTCGATGACGACCCCTGATCCGAGCCTCCGCAGCCAATTCACCACGCGGCCTTGGACCGCCGCAGCACCCGCGCTCACCCATGGACTTGGCAAGACAACCGCCGCGGCGCCGCCGCGGGACGGAGGGATCGCCGGAAGACTCACGCGATCGCGCAGCGTGAGGTCGTAATCGAAGCCGCTGAATGCCAGAACGCGAGAGCCAGGAGGAAGCGATGCTAAGCGACCAGCAACTACCTTCGGATCCGTCGTCGGCGTCACGATCACCTCGGACCCGGTGGCGCGGTGGAGCGCCTGCCCAAGCGCATGACTGGAAAGCGAAAGCACCGCAATCAAGCACGTCAACAAGACCCGAACAGAATGCACGCGTGCCATTTACGTCCTCTCCTTCCTCGCAAACCAGCGAACCGACGCGCCAAACACCGCTGACATGTGTTCTTGATCGGTTTGGAAGATCCGATCAAATCGGCGGCAAAGCAACAAGGACCCGGCGACAGATCTAGCTATACTGCCCCCATGAAGGTCTGCGTTACCGGAGCAACCGGATTTATTGGATACAAGCTTTGCGACATCCTGGCCGCCCGCGGGCACGAGGTCCGCGGTCTCGACCTCATCCAGCCCGAACCCGACCAGCGGCTGACCGCCTTCGTCCACGGCGACATCCGCGACCCCGTTGCCGTGCGCCGGGCGGTCGAAGGAGCAGATGCCGTCTTCTCGCTCGCGGCAGCGCATCATGACTTCGGCATCACCGAGACAACCTATTTCGACGTGAACGAACTGGGTTCACGAGTCCTGTGCGACGAGCTGGACCATGCCGGGATCCGCCGAGTCTGCTGGTACTCCAGCTGTGCGGTCTACGGCGATTGCCCTGCACCGAGGCACGAGGGTTCCGTTCCGCTGCCCAACGGTCCATACGGTGCGTCGAAGCTGGCTGGCGAGCGGGTATTCGCCGACTGGGTGGCCAAGGGCGGCGATCGATCCGCACTCATCATCCGACCGACAATCACGTTCGGCCCGGGCAACGTCGCCAACATGTACTCGCTGATCCGTCAGGTCGCCAGCGGCCGCTTCGTGATCGCGGGGAAGGCCACCAACCGGAAGAGCCTGAGCTACGTTGAGAACCTGCTGGACGCCACCCTCTACCTGTGGAACCGTGGTTTCGAGGGGATGCAGACCTACAACTTCGTGGAGAAGCCAGACCTCACGAGCCGGCAGATCGCCGAGGCGGTCGGCACGGCGCTCGGCAAGGATCGGCCGGGACCAACGCTTCCGATGCCGCTCGTGCTGGCACTCACGCTGCCGTTCGACGTGGTCACCGCGATCACCGGCAAGGACCTGGGCGTCAGCACCATGCGCGTGCGAAAGCTCTTCGCGTGGGAAACGAAGTTCGAGGCCGACAAGCTCGCGTCCACGGGCTTCCGCAGCGCGGTGCCCGTGACCGAGGGGATTGCCCGGATGGTGAGATGGTGGAAGCAGGCCGGGTCAAGGGCCGTACCGAAGTGGCGACAACCACCCGCGACGGTGCAGCGATTCGGGGCGTAATGCCGCTCGCTCTCAGTGAGGGAGGAACTGAGCGGACCACCGTGTTCAGCTGATGCCCGTACGCCGCTGCACGGCTGAAGGTCAGCTTCGGAAGTACTGAGGAATGTTCCAGACCACGCACGCTGCCGTGACAATGGGCAGGACGCAGAGCACGGCGACGAGGGATGCAGTTGGCTTGATGGCGTTCATTGGGTGTTCTCCGCTGATTCGAGACTTGCACCCGACGGAACGTCTGAGGACGGGACAACAACCAAGGCGCAAATCCGGAACGTTCCGAATCACTCAGCGCCGATATTCGGGAGATTTCTTTCAGAATGCCTGTGAGTGGGCATTTATCGGCACTAACCCCGATTACCGCTCACGCAAGTCCTCGATCGCACACCACGATCGAGACCGCAGCAGGCGCTCCCAGCGATCCGCGCACCGGTGGAGATTCATGTAGTGCCGCCATCCATGCGAACGCTTCGCGCAGCGAACGCGCGGCTGCCCGGGGTCGATCTCCCAAGGGTGGATGTAGAAGACGTACGGCTGTCCACCGGCGACGATGCGATCGACCCCACCTTGGAACACGCGGTACGGGAACATCCGGAACCACCCGCCGCCGCCCCACGGGATGTCACGGCCTGCCACCTTCAACGAGCTCACGCAGACTTCCTGGATTCTAGGCGCCACCTCGTAGATGACCTTGCCGTTCCCGCCCTTTGACAGTCGACCGTAACGGTCATGCGCCACCACCGGGAAGCTGGAGCTGTCGTAGGCGTAGCCCTCTTCCGCCAGGATGTCGATGGCCCAGTCGGTGATCGAGAAGTTGGGAGCGCGGTAGCCAAGCACGGGCCTGCCGACGATGTCCTCGAGGATCATCTTCGCGCGTCGGATGTCTTCCCGGAACCGCTCCGGCCCGATGTCGTAGATCAGTTCGTGGCCGTAGCCGTGGCTCGCCACCTCGTGACCTGCGGACGCGATCTCCCGAACCAGGTCCGGATGCCGCTCAGCTACCCAGCCGAGCACGAAGCAGGTGGAACGCGCACCCGTCCGCGCCATGATGTCGAGCATTCGCCGGGTGTTCTGTTCGACGCGGCGCTCCTGCGTTTCCCAGCTGCTGCGCGGGATGGACGCCGCCAGGTTCTGGACCTGGAACCAGTCCTCGACGTCGATCGACATCGCGGCTCGGGCGGGGGCTGTTGCCTTGTTCGGCACGGTCGCCATCTGGACGTCCTCACAGCATTCGGTGGCCGCGCGCGCGGTATTCGCGCACGGACTGGGGGTCGGGGAACCGGTTGTACTTGCCCTGTGCAACGTCGAAGGGCGTGGATGCCGGGCGCGCCCCGGACACGGGTTCGAAGCGCAGGAGCGTGCGAATCATCAGGCGCGCCCCTTCCTGCTTGGTGCCGGTGATGACGCGGTCGAGGGTGTCGCGTTGCTCGAGCGGAAAGTCCAGCGTGGCCACGATGCCGCCGGCGTCCAGCTTCTCGGCCATCTCGTGGATGGTGACCGTTGCCACGGATTCCCCAGCGCGCATCTGCCAGAAGGTGGGCATCATTCCGCGGTACTGCGGCAGTCGGCCACTGTGGATGTTGATGCAGCCGAGCCGCGGGATGGAGAGGAGTGGCGCCTTGAACACCTCGGGCGCGGCCACGCTGACCAGGACATCGATGCCGAGCCCGGAGAGCATGTCGCGGAATTCCGGGGAATTGACGCTCTCGGCATCAACCACCCGGACACCGGCTGCCCTTGCAAGGGAACCGATGCTGCGGCCAGAGACCTTCGCGCGCATCCACTTCACGAGGAGCCGCAGGAAGTCCCACGTGCCGTAGAAGCGACGGATGCGGAGCGCGGTCTTCCAGATCGGCTCATGGAACGCGCGCGAAACCGTGATGCCGGCAAGCTCGATGCGGTCACGCGGGAGCTCGGCGAGGAAAACGTCGAAGAAGCGAATCACGTAGAGCGGATCGTCCTCGGTGATCACGAAGACGCGGAGCGGACGCGGGGCATTCATGCTGCGCCTCGATTGCCGGCGGCGAGATCGACCACGTGCAGGTACTCGCGCGCCGCCGCGTGGATCGTGAAGTTGCGCTCCATGTCGGCACGCGCCGCCTGGCCCATGCGCGCAGCGCGCTGCGGATCGCCCCGCAACGCGTTGATGTTCTCCACCAACGCGTCCACGTTGCCGATCTCGCACCACAGTCCGCTGCCTGCGCCGGCAACCATCCGCTGAAGCTCGCTTCCGGGCTCGCTCAGTGCGAGCACTGGCTTGCCCACCGCGAGCGACGAATAGAACTTGGACGGGAAGCTGATGCCCTCGACCCCCTTGGCGATGGTGACCAGGCTCGCGTCGCAGGAATTCAGCGAGTCGTTCAGCGCCTCGAAGGGCTGGTACTGGTGGACATCGACGTTCTTCAGGCCCATCTCCGCAATCCGCTGCTCGATGTAGGCCTTGCGGCCGCCGGCACCGACGAACACCAGACGGAAGTTCGCGTCGTCCCGGAAACGCTGCGCCGCCTCGAGCATCGTGTCGAACTCGTAGTACAGGCCCAGGTTGCCTGAATAGAGGAGCGTGAAGGTTCGGTCATAGCCGTTCTTCTTTGCAAACGCGCATTCGACCTTCGGTACCGGGCGGAGCATCCTCGGGTCGGCCCAGTTGTGGATGACCTGTACGCGGTCCGGCGAGACGCCGTACTCGCGCACCACGAGTTCCTTCGCGCGGTCGCAGAGGACGATCGTCTGCCGCGCTCGGCGATAGAAGATCCGGTTCACCACGTGCCAGACGCGCTCGATCAGTGAGCCCCGGCGGATCTTTCCGACCAGAACCGCGAGATGCGGATAGCTGTCGTGCAGCAGCACGATGTAGTCGTGCCGGCGGATGAGGGAGACCAATCCACCGATGATCCCGAGGAACGGCGGGTTGCTCGTGTACATGAACACGCGTCCCTTGTTCCGCGCCAGCAGCATGCGAATGCCGAGCGGTACGAGGAACGTCACAGAATTCGAGGCGCGCCCGAATAGCGAGTCCTTGCGGAAGCGCGTGGTGCGCATGCGCCACACCGCGACCCCTTCACGGAATTCCCTTGCCTCGCAAGGTTGCCAGGTTTCCGGTGGACCGTACGAAGGAAACGACGTGATCACCGATACCTTCCGACCGAGCTCGGCCGACTCGTGGGCCAGCTCAGCCAGGAGGTGGCCGGTACTCGCCACGTCCGGGACGTAGTACTGGTTCAGGATCACGAATTCCGCACCAGCCGACCCCTGGGACTGCTGCAGTTCCTTGCTCACTGGTCGTGGCCCGTGGATTCCGGCATCTCGTGCCCTGCATCCCGCAGTGTCTTCTCGCGGCGCGCCAGCTCGAGGTCGTTCTCGACCATCATGACCGCGAGTCCCTTCACGTCCACCTTGGGCTTCCAGCCCAGGACGCGCTGCGCCTTGCTGCAATCGCCGAGCAGCTGCTCCACCTCCGCCGGGCGGAAGTAGCGCGGGTCGATCTCGACGAAGTCCTTGTAGTCCAGGCCGACGTGCCCGAACGAGAGCTGGCAGAACTCGCGCACGGTGATCATCTTGCCGGTCGAGATCACGTAGTCGTCGGCGGTCGGCTGCTGCATCATCAGCCACATCGCCTCCACGTAGTCGCCGGCGAAGCCCCAGTCGCGCAGGGCGTCGATGTTGCCGAGGTAGAGCTTCTTCTGCATTCCCAGCTTGATGCGACCCACCGCGCGCGTGATCTTGCGCGTCACGAACGTCTCGCCGCGGCGCGGGCTCTCGTGGTTGAAGAGGATGCCGCAGGATGCGTGCATTCCGTAGCTCTCGCGGTAGTTGACGGTGATCCAGTGGCTGAAGACCTTCGCGCAGCCGTACGGCGAGCGCGGCCAGAACGGGGTGGTCTCCTTCTGCGGGACCTCCTGCACCTTGCCGAACATCTCGCTGCTCGAAGCCTGGTAGTAGCGGACCTTCTTGCCGCTCTGCGCCTCGAAGACGCGTACTGCCTCGAGGAGCTTCAGGGAGCCCACGGCATCGGTGTCGCAGGTGTAGATCGGCATGTCGAAGCTGACGCGGACGTGGCTCTGCGCGGCGAGGTTGTAGACCTCGTCGGGCTGCGACAGGCCGATCACGCTCGCCAGGTTGTTGCTGTCGTTGAGGTCGCCGTAGTGCAGCTTGAGCCGCGCGCCAGGCAGGTGCGGGTCCTGGTAGATGTGGTCCAGCCGACCCGTGTTGAAGCTCGCGCTGCGGCGCACGATCCCGTGCACTTCGTAGCCCTTCGAAAGGAGCAATTCGGCCAGATAACTGCCGTCCTGTCCCGTGATTCCGGTGATGAGTGCCTTCTTCATGGTCTCGTGCCTTGCGACTGGTGTCAGCGGTGAGAGAACTCCCGCTTGCTTGCGGGCATGGAACAGATCGGTTGTTATACCCCTGCTACTTGCGGAGTCCGACAAGAATTGACGATGAACATCTCGGGGTCAAGCCTCTGCGCCCTGAAGCCGATAATGGACGCTGAAGAACCATGAAATTCGATACCCCCCGCATCCTCCTCACCGGCGGCGCCGGCTTCCTCGGCCGCGCCGTCGCCGAACGCCTCCGTGCCCGCGGTGCCCGCGAGATCTTCATCCCGCGCCGCAAGGACTATGACCTCACGCACGAGGCGGACGTGGCGCGCCTCTACCGCGACGCGAATCCCGACCTCGTCATCCACCTTGCCGCCGAGGTCGGCGGCATCGGCGCAAACCAGGCGAACCCGGGTCGCTACTTCTTCGCCAACATGGCGATGGCGCTGCACCTGATCGAGCTCGGGCGACTCCACGGCATCCGCAAGTTCGTGCAGGCGGGAACCATCTGCGCGTATCCGAAGTTCACGCCGGTGCCCTTCCATGAGGACCGGCTGTGGGACGGCTACCCCGAGGAGACCAACGCGCCGTACGGCGTCGCCAAGAAGGCGGCCATGGTGATGCTTGACGGTTACCGCCGGCAGTACGGGCTCGCGTCGTCCTATCTCCTGCCAGTGAACCTCTACGGGCCGTGGGACAACTTCGACCTCACCACCTCGCACGTGATTCCCGCGCTCATCCGCAAGTGCATCGAAGCCGCGGAGTCCGGCGCAGGCCACATGACCTGCTGGGGAACCGGCAGCGCGAGCCGCGAATTCCTCTACGTGGAAGATGCTGCCGAAGGCCTGGTGCGTGCCGCGGAAGTCATGGACGAGCCGACACCCATCAACCTGGGCACGGGCATGGAGATCACCATCAAGGACCTGGTGACGCTGATCGCCCGGCTCTGCGGCTTCACCGGCGAGATCCGCTGGGACGCCACGAAGCCCGACGGCCAGCCGCGCCGGTGCCTGGACACGGAGCGCGCCGCCAAGCTGCTCGGTTGGCGTGCCCAGGTGGGATTCGAGGAAGGGCTCACGCGGACCATCGAGTGGTATCGCGGGAACCGTGGGCACCGGGCGAGCCACGATCCATCGCGCGCGGGCGGATAACGCCGAGCGCCGGCAGCGGTCAGGCCTGCAACGGTCAAGCCTGCAACGGCCAGCGCAACACTGAATCGGCCGCCACCGGTCACGCCATCACGGGACACTCGTTCATTTTGCCGCCACTTGCCGAATGGCGATTCGGCATCGGCGATCCCGCACCCATGGCAACCGATTGGGGCCACATCGGTAGATGCCCTCTCGCCCCCAACCCTACGCTTCCTGCCGAACATGCCCCTCCTCCACGCCTTCCCGCTTTTCGCCGCGGCCTTCATTGCCCAGACGCCGGCCGCACCCGCTCCCGAAGCAGGGTCGGCCGCTGCCGCGACTCCGCCCGCCGCGCCCGCCATCGCCCCGATCGCCGGACTCTCCTGGTCGCTCATCGCCAAGGAGCCACTGGTGCAGGACCCCGTCTCCTTCTGCATCGCCGACGACGGCTCGATCTACGTCGCCGAGTCGTTCCGCCAGGAGAAGGGCGTCGAGGACAACCGCTCCTCCAAGTTCTGGCTTGAGGACGACCTCCAGCTGCAGACGGTTCAGGACCGCCTGAAGATGTACGAGAAGTGGGCGGCCAAGCGCGCAGGCGGCATGGACTACTACCGGAAGGAAGAGGACCGGGTCACGCACCTCGTCGACACGAACGGCGACGGCGTGCCGGACAAGATGAGCTCCTTCAGCGGCCCCATCAATGAGCCGCTCGACGGCACGGGCGCGGGCGTGATGTATCTCGATGGATCGGTCTGGTACACGTGCATCCCCAACCTCTGGCGCTTCCAGGACACCACGGGCACCGGCGTTGCCGACGTGCGCGAGAAGGTGTTCACCGGCTTCGGCGTGCGCACCGCGCTGCGCGGGCACGACATGCACGGCCTCGTCGCCGGACCCGACGGCCGCATCTACTGGTCGATCGGCGACCGCGGCTACAACGTGACGAACAAGGAGGGGAAGAACCTCAAGCGCGTCTTCACGGGTGCCGTCTTCCGCTGCGAGCCGGACGGCTCGCGCCTGGAGGTCTTCGCGCATTCGCTGCGGAATCCGCAGGAACTGGCCTTCAACCAGTGGGGCGACCTCTTCACCGGCGACAACAACTCCGACGGTGGAGACCGCGCGCGCATCGTCTACATCATGGAAGGCGGCGAGACGGGCTGGGACATGAACTACCAGACCCTGGAAGGCAGCAACCAGCGCGGACCGTGGAACCAGGAGCGCAGCTGGTGGAAGTGGGACACCGCCGACACCATGCGTCCGGCGTGGAACCTGCCGCCCATCGAGCACCTCTCCGACGGCCCCGCGGGCATGACCTTCTATCCGGGCCTCGGCCTGCCGGATCGCTACAAGAACCACTTCTTCCTGTGCGACTTCCTGGGCGGCGACGAGTACAGCCAGATCCTCTCCTTCGCCGTCGAGCCCGAGGGCGCCGGCTACAAGGTGACCGATGCCCACGAGTTCGTGAAGGAGGTGCTCCCCACCGACGTCGACTTCGGCTGGGACGGCAGGATGTACATCAGCGACTGGTCGAACGGCTGGGAAAGCGACCGCACCGGGCAGATGTTCACTCTGTGGGATCCGTCGAAGGTGGAGGACGTGAACATCCGCACCGCGCAGAACCTGGTGCGCGAGGGCTTCGCCAAGCAGGCGGATTCGCTCCTCTTCCAGAGCATGGCGCACCCCGACGTGCGCATCCGCCAGCGCGCGCACCTGGAGCTGGCACGCCGCGGCGCAAAGGTCACCGAGCCGCTCGCCAAGTCCGCCGCCGATGCCGGGCAGCCGATCGAGCCGCGCTTCCACGCGCTCTGGGCGCTGGGCGTGCAGTCGCGCCGCGCCGCCGATGCGGGCAAGCGGCTCGCCAAGGCGGACGAGGCCGTTGTCGCGCATCTGTCCGACGAGGACGCCGAGATGCGCCGCCTGGCCGCGCGCCTCGCGGGCGATGCGCGGATCGATTCCGCCGGCCCGGGACTCGTCTCGCTCCTCACCGACGAGGACCCGCGCGTGCGCGCGCAGGCGGCGATCGCCCTCGGCAAGATCAAGTTCCTGCCGGCCATCCAGAACATCAGTGCCATGGCCTGGGAGAACGACAACCAGGATCCCTTCCTCCGCCACGCGGCGGTGATGGGCCTCGTTGGCATGGAGCAGCCCGACAAGGTGCGTGAACTCGCCGCGGACCCGTTCCCGCAGACCCGCATGGTGGCGGTGCTCGCCATGCGCATGACCGGCGACCCGCAGATGGCGCGCCTCCTGCATGACCCCGACATGCGCGTGGCCACCGAGGCGGCACGTGCCATCAACGACCTGCCGATCGCGGAAGCGGAGCCGGCACTCGCGGCGCTGGCATCGAAGTTCGCACCCGACGATCGGGCGCTCGCGGCAGCCGCCGAGAAGAGCGCGGCCAAGCCCACGTGGCAGCGCGAGATGTGGAAGGACCGGAAGGGCTTCACCGCCGCACAGCTGGCGAACGACCCGATCTGGTCCACCAAGGCCGATCGCTCGGAGTTCAACGACGAGTGCGCCGGCTACTCCAAGGCAGGCAACGACTACGTCCAGCGCGTGCGCGGCACCTTCACCGCGCCGGTCGCCGGCGACTACGTCTTCAGCGTGGCGAGCGACGACGACAGCATCCTGCTGATCTCGCCGACGGGTGATCCGGCCGCGGCGAAGCAGGTTGCCAAGGTGGACAACTACGTGAACCCGGGCGACTGGGAATCGCAGCCCACCCAGATGGCCACCGTGCACCTCGAGGCCGGCGACGTTGCATACCTGGAAGCCCGCGCATTCCAGGGCGGCGGCGGCAATCACCTGGCGGTGGGCGTGGTGCATCCGGACGGCAAGAAGGAGCAGCCCATCGGCAGCTTCACCGGCGACACCAGCGCCATGCCGCTCCTGCGCCGCGTGATCAACGAGAACCTCCGCATGGGCACGCCCGAGAGCGCCTCGGCCATCGCCGCCATCGCGGCGAACCCGACGCTGGCGCCGGCCGCGCGCATCGAGGCCATGGAAGCGCTTGCCGCGTTCATGGAGCCAAGCCCGCGCGACCGCGTGAACGGTCACTGGCGGCCGGTGGATGCCACCGCTCGCAGCAAGGACGGCTACGTGGCAGTGCTCAAGCAGCGCATCCCGAGCCTGGCCACGAACGGCCCGAGCGCCGTGCGCACCATCGCGCGCGAGCTGGCGGCCAAGTACGGCGTGCCCATGGACAGCGGCGCGGCGCTGGCGGCCGTGGTGGACCGCACCAAGCCCGTGCAGGAGCGCGTGGCGTGCCTGATGCAGCTGGCGCAGGACCGCGATGCCAAGCTCCCGCAGGCAATCGAGGCCGCGCTGGCCTCCGACGAACCGCGCCTGCGCGCGCAGGCGCGCACCATCCTGGCGCGCACCGACCCGACGCGCGGCCAGGAGATGCTCGACGCGGCGATCTCGGGCGGCACGGTCATCGAGAAGCAGGCGGCGATCAGCGCGCTCGGCAGCATCGAAGGGGCCGGAGCCGATGCGTCGCTTGCGAAGCTGGTGGCGTCGATGAAGGCAGGCACCCTGCCCACCTCGCTTGTCATCGACGTGATCGATGCTGCGTCCAGCCGTCCGCAGCTCAAGGAGCAGGTGCTCGCATGGTCCGGCAGCCTGGCGTCGCAGGACAAGCTCGGCAGCTGGATCCTGACGCTCGAAGGCGGCGATGCGGAACGCGGCCGGCAGGTGGTGAACTTCAACAGCGCCGCCGCGTGCCTGCGCTGCCACATGATCGAGGGAACGGGCGGGCATGCCGCACCGAGCCTCGCAGGCGTGGCCACCCGCTACGACCGCAAGGGGCTGCTGCAAAGCCTCGTCGAGCCGAACGCGGCGGTGGCGCAGGGCTACGGCCCGATCAGCGCCATGCCCGCCATGGGCACGGTGCTGACGCCGCGCGAGGTCCGCGACGTGGTGGAGTATCTGTCGACGCTGAAGTGAACGGAATCGCCGGTTCGGCCGGTGGATGTCGCGAAAGATCGAGCGGGCGCGGATCGGTGCATGGCACCGACGCGCCCGCCTTCGTTCAGAACAGCTCCCCGCGATCCTCTGGCGTCAGTTCCTCGCGCGGCCCCGCGTAGTCGTCGTAATCCGCGTTGGGGTTCGCGTCCATCCAGTCGAGGAACGCGCGGATGCTGGCGGGTGCCGTCCGCTCGCGCCATTCCTCGCCGAAGATCACCTTGAGGCCGAGCCATACGTGCGCATACGCATTGCGCTGCGCGAGGCCGGGGTGCGGGTCGAGGAGCGGCTGGATGCGGTCCGCCACGGCACGGACGCGGGCGGTCACGGATGCGAGCTCTGCGGGCTGCATGGAGCGATCGTAACCATCGCGTTCCCGGGGCGCGAGGGCGGGTTCGTTCACCAATGTCCGTGAACTCGCGTGTTTCGGGAGAAACCGATCAGGGCGAAGAAGCCCGGGACTCCCGGACTCGGAAACTTCAGGAAACGGCGCAACCAACTGATGCTACGCGCCGTATAGTATGCAACACGGAGGTCTGCCATGTCACTGATCGAAGGCGAATTCCTGCGCGGCGCCGGCCCGGTGGCCGTCCTCAAGCTGCTCGAGCGCGGCGAGATGTACGGCTACGAGATCGTCGAGGCGCTCGAGAAGCGCACCGACGGCGTGTTGGCCATGGGCCAGAGCACGCTCTACCCCATGCTCTACAACCTGGAGGCCAAGGGCTTCGTGGCGGCACGCTGGGATGAGAGCGGCCCGCGGTCGCGCAAGTACTACCGGCTCACCCCCGATGGGAAGAAGCGGCTTGCGGAGGACACGCGCACGTGGCGGCGGTTGACCGCGGCAATGGGCGCCCTCGGCCTCGCGCGCACGCCAGAGGCGGTGTACGCATGAGCGCGCTGCCTTCCGAGATAGCCGCGTTCGTTCACCGCGTGGCACGAAAGACCCGCCTGCGCCGCGCGGAGCGCGCAGACGTCGAGCGCGAGCTCGGCTCGCATTTCGAGGAGGCGCTCGCCGCCGGCCGTACGCCCGGGGATGCCATCGCGGCGTTCGGCGACCCGAAGGACGCGGCGCGCGCGCTTCGTTCCGCAGCGATCGCCAAGCGATCGCCGCTCGACCGCGCGCTCGGCCAGGCGATGCGGTCCACGGCCTACCTGACCGGCGCTTTCGTCCTCGTCTATGTCGCGTTCTCCGCCTACCTGTGGCTGCAATCGCCGGTGATCTCGGTGGATTCACTCGCCAGGTTCCGTGAGCGGCTGGCAGTGCCGCAGACGCCGGACGAGGACGCGTGGCCGCTGTACCGGAAAGCCCTGGTCGGACTCGGGCAGTCCGTGGGCGATCCGGACGCGAACTCCGATGGCTTCAAGGCCGTGTCCGAAGCGCCGCGACCCGGCGATCCGCAGTGGGACGCGGCAGTCCGCTGGGTCGACGCGCACCGCGATGCCATTGCGGACCTGCGCGCCGCCTCGCGACGGCCGGTGTTCGGATTCCCCGCAGGCCGCGAGCTGGATGCTGCGGATGAGCGCCTGCTCGGGACGGGGACCGCCGAGGCGATGCGCGCGCTGGTTGCCCAGCGCGACGATCCCCGCATGTCCCCGATGTTCGGCGTGCTCCTGCCACAGCTGGGGAAGCTGCGCGCGGCCGCGCGGGTCCTCTGCTTCGACGCGATGCTTGCGGCCGAAGCCGGCGATGGCGAACGCGCCGTGGCCGACCTCGCGGCAATGATGGCCATCTCCGTTCACGTGCAGGATGGACGGATCCTGATCGGCGACCTGGTCGGTATCGCCATCCGCTCGATGGCGCGCGCGCGCGCGATCGAGCTGCTGGAGTGGAAGCCAAACCTCCTCGACGCCGCGCAGCTGGAACGACTGCAGCGGGCGATGGCTTCGGTGCCGTCCGCATACGAACGCCTCGACATGGGCGCGGAACGCCTGATGTGGATCGACCTCGAGCAGCGGCTCTTCACCGACGACGGACAGGGGAACGGCTGGTTCCGGCTCGATCGATCGTCGCTGCTTCCGCTCGTCTCAATGCTCGAATCGACGAGCGGTGGCATGCCCGGGTCCGGCCAGGGCGGCTCGATGGCCTTCACCGACATCCTGCCGGTGATCTCGTCGCCGGCCGCCGCACTGATGATCGCAGACCGCCGCGAGACGCGCGACATGTTCGAGGACTGGGCGAAGCGCTTCGAAGAGGCGAGCGCACTGCCCATGCGCGAGGAGGCCCGCATCGCGGCCATCGGCGACGAGCTCACGCGCACCGTGCATGCCCAGCCGATACGCTTCCTGCTGCCGAGGCTCCTCATGCCTGCGTTCTCAACGGCGTGCTTCACATTCGCCCAGGACCGAGCGTGGGCGACGGCGGCCACGACGGCCTGCGCAGCTTCACGCTTCCACCGCGACACAGGGGCATGGCCCACGTGCGCCGAGGACTTGGTGCCGAGGTACATGGCCTCGGTGCCCGAGGATCCGTGGACGGGCAGTCCAGTACGAATGGCCGGGAACGAAGCCGATTTCCGCATCTGGTCCGTGGGCCGCGACGGCGTGGATGATCGCGGCGACCTCACGCGGCACGTTCCGGAGTTCGTCGGGCAGCCGGAGCTGGCTTCCACCACCAATCCCAACGTGCAGATTCCACCTGGGGCTGGCCCCACGGTCGACTGGGTGTGGTTCGCGCCGCGCGGCAACCTGGAGCGCTGGAAGGAGCGCTGACGACTACCCTGACCCCATGCAGCGCCGCACCCACGAATCCGCCGGAATCCTCCGTCGCACGCTGGCGGCGGTGGTCATCCTCGCGGCATCGCTCGCTTCCACGGCAGCCCGCGGGCAGGACAACGCCGCCCCGCTCTGGCGCACGGCGTTCAAGGCTGCCGGATACGGCACCGAGGCACCGCTGCTGGCGGCCGAGGACCAGGCGTTCATCGCCGATCTCAACCCGCCGCTCGGTGAGGAGCAGCGCGCCCGCCTCGACGGGATCCTGCAGCGCACCGCCGAGGTTCGCCAGCAGTTCGAGGCCGCCGCACGCGTGAAGCGCTGCGACTGGGAGCTGGACAAGTCCAAGGGATTCGAACTCCTCCTTCCGCACCTGAGCCAGGTGCGAGAGGCCGCGCGCCTCCTCCGCGCGCAGGCGATGGTGGAGATCGAGGACGGCAATTCGGCCGACGCCATCGCCACCATCCTCCTCCTCGGCAACGTCGGTACTCAGGCGGGACAGGACTCGATCCTCATCAGCTCGCTCGTGGGTAATGCCGTCGGCGCCATGCAGATGACGGAGCTGGCGCAATCGGCCATCGACTGGGGCGCCATCGACGAGAAGTCCGCGCAGGGCATGCTGGACGCCATGGGTCCACTGAAGGGCGACGATCCGTTCCGCTTCGCGGATGCGATCCAGGGCGAGGGGAAGATGCTCGTCTCCAGCATCAACGGATGCACGAGCGACGCCGAGCTGCAGCGCCTGATCTCCACGGCCGGTGAGACCGCGGGCAGCATCACGCTCGACCAGGCCAAGGCCGAACTTGGCGGCATGCGGCAGGTCTACGACCGGGCGGCGCGCGCCTTCGCGAACCCCGATCCCAACGCGGCCATCGCCGAGTTGCAGCGCCTCGAGCAGCAGGCCGGCTCCGGACGCACCGGGGCGCTCGCCAAGATCTTCATGCCCTCCCTGCTCTCTGCCTACAAGTCGAAGCTGAAGGGCGCGCAGGAACTGGCGCTCCTCGTGGCGAAGCTGCAGAAGATCGCCGAGGGCAAGGAGAAGCCAGCCGAGCTCCGCAACGCCGCGCTGCTCCTCGCGCGCGCGAGTGCGGGTGCGCGCTCGGTGCCCGACGATGCGCAGGACTCGATCGAATTGATGCGCGTGGCGCACACCGCGCTGCAGGACGCCGACGCCGCGCGCGCCGCGGAGATCCTGCTGCGTTCCGATCGAAGCGTGATGCAGCCGCTGGCGCAGGCCATCGTCTGCAAGCGTTGCGACTTCGCGGTGCTCCGGCACCCCATTCCCACGTTCGATGTCCGGCTCCTCGGCGGCCTGCGCGGCGCCACGCGCATGGCGCTCGCGGACGGACTGCGCCACGTGCGCGAGCGCACGGACGCCGCGGCGATCGTGCCCGCCGCGGTCACCGCGTATCGCGTGGCGGCGCTCCTGGCGATGGATCCTTCCCTTCCGCGGGCCGCCGTCTCGCACAGCATCTGGCGCGAAGCCACGGCGGCCGTGCAGGAAGCAGCGAAGTCCGGCCCCATCGGCAAGGAGGGCGCGGACGAGCTCGAGCGCGCGCTCGCCACCATGGGTTCCGCCGATCCCTTCGGCTTCCGCAAGGGCGCCGAGGAAGATGCCAAGCGGCTGGTCTCGAACGCCACCGCGCGGCGCGATGCCACCGCCAAGGAGGCCATCGCCGAACGCGCCAAGGTGCTCAAGCAGCGCGGCCCCGGCGCGGTGTGGGCGTACATGGCATTCGTGGCCATCGGCCGCAACAAGGATCCCATGCCGAGCGCGAAGGACGCCGGGCTGGTGCGCCTGACGGACATCTATCCGCAGGTGTCGCTCGATGCCATCACCGCCGCCGTCGCGCAGGCGGAGGGCACGGAGCTCGGCGAGGACGTCCCGTTCGACCTGCCGGTGGACGAGCAGAAGGCACGCCTGCGTCGGCTTGATCCCGTGCGCGGCGTGAAGTTCATCGACGCCAGCACGCTGATGGCGAACGCCGGCGCGGACTACATGGCGGCGTTCGATGCGGTGAAGGCGGCAGCAAGCGCCGCGGCTCCCGCGGCGGCACAGCCCGGCACGAAGTGATCTCGCTCAGCGAATGAAGCGCAGCCGCCCGAAGTCGGGCACGAACGGGATCGGCGGTGCCACGACCGGCGCGGGGAAATACACCGCCCACGCCTTGCCCACGATCATCTCGCGCGGCACCACGCCCGGCTGCGAATCACCGAAGGTGCGCAGGCCCAACGCGTGGGCGCGGCCCCAGAGGCGCGCGTCGCGGCTGGCGGCGGCATTGTCGCCGAGCATCACGTAGTCGCGGTCGCTCAGGCGCACCGGGTGCTCGTAGTCGGTGGCGAAGCCGGGGCCGAACAGCGTGTCGCCGTTGACGGCGAACTGGTTCAGGCGGTCGTGGAGCACCGGGCGGTAGTAGAGGTCGCGGTCCACCTGCACGCGGCGCAGCTGGAAGGGCGCGTCCGAACGGAAGCCCCAGGAGAGCTTCGGCGGCGTGGGCCCGCGCGGATCCTCGTGGCGCTTGACGTACTGCTCCACGGTGCGGCCGAACATGCTGGAGGTCACGCGGTCGTCGAGCGACGTGAACTCGTAGGGCATCTGCAGCACGTTGCTGCCGTTCACGAACACCCAGAGCTGCTGGTCCACGTGCCAGCACTCGAAGCTCATGATGCCGTCCTGGCGCGGCGCGAAGGTGCCGGCGGCAGTGCCCTGTGCCTCGCCGCTCTCCATGCCGGTGCGGGTGACGGACACCTTGCCGGATCCCTCGATCTCGAAGCGGAACACCGAGCTGCGCGCGGTGAGCTCGAGCGTGGTGGCGAACGACGCGAGCTTCGTGCACTCCACGGTGGCGCACACGCGCAGGTCGCTCACCGGGAACATGGCCGCGTGGGTCTGCGGGCCCATCCAGCGCAGCGCGTTGTAGGCGTTCCAGTCATCGAGCGGCACGGCCGCGGAGTTCCACTCGAGCGTGGTGCTGCCGGTGCCCGAGAAGCTCCAGGTGCGCTCCGGCACCGTCTTCCACGCGGAGGCATCGCCCACCAGCTTCCACGGCGCGCCGGCCCACGTCGTGTGCATGTTCTGCTCGAGCGTCTGCACGGGCACGATCGGCTGGTAGTCGCTGTCGTAGAGCGGCTGCCAGACGGCGCGCTGCACGAATTCCGGCTTGCGCGTGATCTTCAGGTCCTGCGTGCGCGCGTCGGGCGCGCCGGTGAAGACGTCGCCGTCCACCAGGAGGAAGGTCTCGCCCGGCAGGCCCACCATGCGCTTGATGTAGTTCTGTGAATCTCCCACGGGGTCGGTGGGGTTCTTGAAGACCACCACGTCCCAGCGCTGCGGTGCGGAGAACGCGAAGAGCGGCTTCAGCACCAGCACGCGGTCGCCGGCGCGCGCCTGCGCGGCGAGGGCCTCGGGCTCGGCGTTGGCGATCGGCGTCACGGTGGAGACCATCGGGTCGAAGATGGGCGCCTTGGAGCCGCGCGCACGCTGGTTCGGGTCGATGGCCGGGCCCGCGTCGAACGAATACTCGTAGGCGGTGGCCGGGCTCAGGAAGCGCACGTGCGCACCCATGAGCGTGGGA
>JBIIJH010000177.1:0-4776 GCA_044233905.1 Phycisphaerales bacterium | reverse complement strand
AGGAACTGGCTGGTCTGCTTGCTCACGTAGCGCGGCGGCGGGCCGATGTGGCTGCCGTTGGCCGTCTCGAACACCACGAAGCGCGGCTCCTGCTCGCCGTCCTTCGTCTTGTCGAAGGTCATCTTGTACGTGATGCCCTTGGGGATCACGATGTAGTCCTTGGGCCCGAACTTGAGCGTGCCGAAGGTGGTCTGCACCGTGCCCGAGCCGAAGTGGACGAAGATGCACTCGTCGCCCATGGCGTTCTTGAAGAAGTAGTCCATCTTCTCGTCGGGGACGCACATCGACATCTCCACGTCGGAGTTGCCGAAGAGCACCACGCGGCCGGTGATGGGGTCGCCCTTGGCCGGCATGGCGCCGAGCTTCAGGTGGCGCATGCGCATGACGTCGGACTCGATGTACTCGGGCTTGGTGCCGTAGAGCGTCTTCCAGCCGATCACCTGCGTGGGCGGGTTGATGTGGTAGAGCGTGGACGTGGGGCCCACGAAGCCCTCGGTGCCGAAGACTTCCTCGCTGTAGAGCGCGCCGTCCGGGCGGCGGAACTGCACGTGGCGCTTCTTGGGGATCTGGCCGAGCTTCGTGTAGTAGGGCATGGCTGCGGGTAGTGTACGAACGGCTCCCCCCGCGGGGCCTCCCTCCCATGGCCGACCAATCATCCGAAATTCCAGCGTCCCACGCCTCCGGTTCCGCCCCTGTTGTCGTGGCGGAGCGGGCGGAGTGGCGCGTTGTCTCCAAGCCGGCCGGCTGGCACTGCGTGGCCCGCGCGGGCGCGGCCTCCGAGGAAGGCGGCGAATCGGCGCCGACCGTCGAGGAATGGCTGCGCACCGCGTACCCGGAGCAGGCGGCGATCCCGGAGGCGGGCATCGTGCACCGGCTGGACCTGGGCACCTCGGGCTGCCTGGTGGTGGCGCGGAACGTCGCGGCGTACGAGCGCCTGCGCGCGAGCGTGGGCAGTGCGCAGGGCACCAAGAAGACGTACCTGGCGCTGGTGGCTCCTGGCATGATGGAGACGGGGAGCTTCCGGCTCTACTTCGTCAGCCGCCACAAGGGTTCGCGCAAGGTCACCGTGCGCCGCGAGGGCGATGCGCCGGAGTGCGGTCGCTGCCGCTGGCAGGTGGTCAAGAAGCTCGCTGATGGCGCGCACGACCTGGTGGAGGTGGAGCTCGTCGGCCGCGGCCGTCGGCACCAGATCCGCGCGGGGCTCGCGTACCTCGGGCACCCGCTCGTGGGCGATGCGCTGTACGGCGGAACCGCAGACGCGCAGTACCCCACGTTGCACGCCTGGCGCGTGGAGCTCGACGGTGAGACGGTGGAGTGTCCGCCGCCTGCGCAGTACGGGGCGTGAATCCGCTGGACCGGTGAGATGATTCGCGCGCTCAGTTGTCCCAGCGCGCAGCTTCTTCGCGGACCCGCGGCTTGCCCAGGAATACCAGCAGGATCACCGGGTAGACGAGGCCGAGCACGGAACCTGCGACGGTCGAGCCAATCTGCAGCGTGCTCGGCTCGGTGTTCTTGGCGGCCTCGCGCTCGGCTTCGGTCACCGGAAGCTTCTTCGACTCCTTGAAGTCGTTGGACGCCGCGGCGAGGTCCGCTGCCCACTTGGCCGATGGGCCAATCATCCAGAACCCGGCGAGGAGCAACGGAAGGGCCAGCGCCACGCGAACCTTCGCGTAGGTCTTGAGGCGCCGGATGCCGCTCTCGCGGCGTCGAAGGAGGGCGATGCCGCCGGTGAGGAGCATCGCACCGAGCACCAGCGTCAGGATGCCATCGACGCCGGTGACAATCACCAAGGGGCCAGGCGTCGGCGGGGCTTCGATCCCGGCCATCTTCAATCCCCACGGCGTGAGGAAGATCCCGGCAACGCCCAAGCAGCTTCCGAGCAGCATGAGTGCGCCGAAGCCGATCGAGATGCCGCCGATCCAGTTCGGCCAGGTGGATTCTTCCACGTAGCCCGAGCCCGGTCCGCTGGGTCCGGTGGGCGGGGTGTTCTGCCAGTCGTTGGGGGCGCCGTTCGTCATGGCCCGGAAGGCTAGCGTCCGGCCGTGAAGGGCGGCAAGGCCGGCGCGTCCGGCATGGTGACGCGGAAGCGGATTCGATGCGGCCGGCCGGGATAGGCGGGGTCCGTGACCGTGATGTCGGCCTGCCGCAAGGCGCGCCATTCGCCGATGGTTGCCGCCAGACCGCCGAGCGCGATCGGGTCCGCTGCCATCGCATCGCGGAGGTCGATGCGCGCCGCGCAGGCGATGCGCAGTTCGTCCCCGGTGGCTGCGCCGGTTTCGAAACGCGGTGCCGGATCAAACGTGCTGGTGGTGTCTTCGGCGATGTCCACGGCCACGACCCGCATGACCGGCTCGCCCGAGGCGCGGACGTCGATGGTGGCATCCGGCCGGTCTTCCAGCGTGGTTGTTGGCGATTCCACGCCCGTGGCGCCCCAGCGTGCCGATTCGAGCGTCAGCACCGTGCGGCCGCCGAGGGCGGCGGTGCGCCAGGCGAGCACCATGGGCGCCATCCGGCGCGGCGTGGAGGGCCATGCGCGGAGGTATCGATCGGCCAGTTCCACGCACGGGCGGCGCATGAACTGCTCGTAGAGACCGCGGTCGACGCGCCGGCGAAGCTGCTCGAGGGAAAGCGCGATGGGTGCACGCGCGGTGGGATCGAGCGCGTTCCACGCGGCGGTTCCCGGGCAGAGCGAATCCGCCAGCATCGCGATCTGCTCCCAGTCATCGCGCTCGAGCATTGCCACCGCGGCAGCAGAGAATGCACTCACGATGTCGCCCGGGGCGGACTGTCGCATGGCAGCCAGTCGCGCCGCGGTCCGCGCATCGCACGGCTCGATCCTCGCCAGAGCGAGCGCGGCGGCCGCCGGCCGGTGCGCCGCCAACGCCGCACCGTACCCCTGCACGGCGGCCTCCCATGCGCCGAGCGCGTTGATGCGCGCGAGCATCTCTTCACGGAGCCGCTCGAGTGACCGCGTGCACTCATCGGAAGGAATGCGGGCAACTGCGGGGGAATCGAGCAGCTTCCGGAGGGTCGCGCGGGCGTCCTCCGAGGTGGCCGCCGCGGCTGCGGCTTCCCGCGCCGCGCGGAACGTGCCTGCCTGAAGCGCCGCGCACACCGAGGCGCGCGCCGATTCATGGAGCGCTCGCAGCGCGACGTCCTCGTCCGAACGCGCCGGGACGGGCAGCACGGCGTCGATGACCTGGAAGAGCATGGCGGCATCCGCCGCTTCGACCGCACGCCGATGGAGGGCCTCGAAATCACGGAGTGCAGCCCGGTTCCGCGCAACGTCCGCCTCGAACCCGGATCGCCGCGCCGTCAGCCGGTCGACCAGTTCCGCATGCGCCTCGGGTGCATCCTGGATCATCTGCGCCGATGCCGCGGACCGGCGGGCCTCGATGGCATCGAGCGCCGCGATCGTGCCGACCCGGTCCACCTCGTTGCGCATCACGCGAAGCGCGGCCTGGCGTGCCGCGCGTTCTTCCACTGCGTGGCCGACCGCCGTGACGCACCGGGCCAGGTCCCGGCGGGCTTCGTCCACCTCTGCGTCGCGGAACATGCGCGTCCAGGCGTGCATGAACCCGTTGCCCTCGAGGACAGGCGTGGCGTCCGCCACCGTGGTGCGCAAGGCCGTGAGTGCCTCGGCCACGTGGCCAGCAGCCAGTTCCGACTCCACCTGCACGCGCGCGGCAGTGGCGCGGTCGAGCGCACCGCGATCGCGGACGGCACCGATGCCCAAGAAGATCGCCGCGCCCGGCAAGCCGAGCGCGGCGACGATGGTGGCGGTTCTGCGGAGGTGCACCGTGGTGTTGATCTTGGCCGCGTCCGATCAGAGGTTTCCGCGACGCTCCTGCTCGAGCTCCAGGCTCTCGAAGAGCGCCTTGAAGTTGCCCTTGCCGAAGCTCTGGCTGCCACGGCGGCAGATGATCTCGAAGAACAGGGTGGGGCGGTCCTGGAGCGGCTTGCTGAAGAGCTGCAGGAGGTAGCCCTCGTCGTCGGCATCGACCAGGATGCCGAGGTCCTTGATCCGTGCGTGGTCTTCCTTGACGCCCGCGTGCCCGTGCTGGCGGAGCATGGCATCCACGCGCGCCCAGACGCCCTGGTAGTAGGCCTCGGGGATGTTGAGGAAGTCGACGCCGCGACGACGGAGCTCGGCGACGCTGGCCAGCTCGTCATCGGTGCGCAGCGCCAGGTGCTGGACGCCGGGGGTCATGTCGTGCCACTCCAGGTACTCCAGGATCTGGCTCTTCTTCTTGCCGGCCGCGGGCTCGTTGATCGGGAACTTGATGAGCTGGTTGCCGCTTGCCATGACCTTGGACATGAGCGCCGAGTACTCGGTGCCGATGTCCTTGTCATCGAAGTGCTTGAACATGGAGAAGCCGAGGACGTGCTCGTACCACTCCACCCAGTCGTTCATCTTGCCTTCCTCGACGTTGCCCACCGCGTGGTCGACGAACTTGAGGCCGCAGGGATGCTGCTTGTTGTAGTCGTTCAGGGCGAACGCGCCGATCGGGCGGAAGCCGGGCATGAACGTGGCGCCCTGCTTGATGTTGGGCAGGGCGTACGCGCCGGTGCGGCTCACGAAGGAGTGCACGGCGCGGCCGTAGGTGTGGATGCCGGCCATCGTCACGGTGCCGTTGGCATCGGAGCGGGTGACGGGCTCGTAGGCGCTCTTGCCGCCGTTCTTGACGGCCGCCTTCCATGCCGCCTCGGCGTCGAAGACGTTGAAGGCGATGTCCTTGATGCCGTCGCCGTACTTGGCCAGTTCGGCCACGGAGG